>NZ_JBXAMO010000004.1:0-470689 GCF_058800725.1 Tardiphaga sp. GW822-FHT04G09
TCTCCCTTCAAAAGTGAGACAAGCTTTTCGTCATTAAACAACTCGCGCATGGCGTGGGCGATGAAGATCAATCGGTTTCGGGTGGCGTCGGCCTTCCGGATCAGGAGACGTTTTCGGTCAGTGTCTTCACGGTAGGCTCGAACGAGAGACCGGGAGGAAAGCTTTTGTGCCGTTTTAGAGGAGCCGGTCTCGAACTTTCTACCTCGGCGACGCCGACTTTCGACGATCCGCCTGACAATCATCAGTTTGCGACCGCGTAACAGATTGCTCTCATAAGCATTATGCAAGGCCTCTTGCACACCCACATCGTCGGCCTCGGCGATCTCGACTGCGACGCTGACCGGAATATGGCCCGCTTCCATTGCGCGTAAGAGGCGTTGTTCCCCTTGCGCCAGTAATCGGCCGACACCGCGAACGTATTCCTGAGACAGTCCCGTCTTTTTTGCGATTTCAGCGTCGGAATATCCTCGCTGCTTCATCCCACCGATGTCGTGGAGCAAGTCGATGGCACGATGCTGTCGCCGCGCACAGTTTTCGACCAAGCTCTTGACCATGCAATCCTCGGGATCTGCTTGGATAATGAGCGCTGGAATTTCGGTTTCGCCAAGCTCCATGTACGCTTCCAGTCGACCTTGCCCACAAACAAGGTCATAAGACGAACCGTCGGGCTCTTCCCGACGTGTGACCGTGATCGGCTTTTTGAGGCCCAATGCCGCGATGTTTTCGACGAGCTCTCTGAAGGTTTTTTTGTTGCGGATTCTGGGGTTGACGACGGTGATCCGAGAAACTGTTATCAAATGAACAAAGTTAGCGTCATCGAGCTGCTTCATGCGACCTCCGAGAGTGATACGCGCTCCGCCATTTCAAAGAGCGGGTCTAGAGAATCAAAAAGATAGGCATCGAGCGAAAGTCCGTTATGTTCGCCGAGGCGTAAGACCTGCCTGTCCATGTCGAAGCTTGGTAAAATCAGATAGTCACGGGCAACAATGTTGGAGCGGTCCATACGCACCGCAACCGTGAGATCCGGGAACAAGCCCCGATCCAGACGGACAGACCAGCGCAGCGACCCGCCACGGGTCTCCAAGCAACGGACGACCACGACGGAGACCGAGAACTCTTCGTTAACAGTCAAAAGATCGTTTTCGGGATTGCGTATAACGTGGGCACCGGCACGCTCAATGCCTGTGACCACATCGGAAACGATCTCCGGATAAAGACGCCGCAAGCCTTGGTTGATTTCGACGTACCGATAGTCTCGTTCCGGGGTATATCCCACGAGTTCGTATGCCCGGAGAAGATTGCCGAATCGACCCTGATAAGCGCTGCTAGAAGGGCAGTTTTCGGCTTCGTCGATGATCAGTCCGGAGAGCGATCCTGAATGCGCCAACAATCTTCGAAGGGCTTCCAACATCTCTTCGTCCGTCAAACGCAGTGATCTTGCGCGTATGATCTCTGCTGCAGCTTCAAAAAGCGCTCGGTCGACGACGGCCTCAAACACACCGTCTGCGCGTACCCATAGTGCAGGTTCGTTTTGCACACGGCGCCGCTTTAACTTGAAGGACCGCCTGTTCCAGACGTTGTTGCCGATGTATTTCTCGTTGATGAGGAGCTGATGGACCGTGCCTTTGGTCCAGGAATGTCCGAGGTCGGTGAAAATTCCCTGCTCGTTGAGCCCTGCCGCAATCTCGGACTCGGTGCGCCCATCAGCGACGAAGCTATGGTAGACGCTCCTGACAATATCGGTTTCCGCTTCTGGCCCCGGCACGAGAACGACACGGTCGGTTTGAATACTCTTATGTTGTTTGCGGTGCAGTTCGCCTTTGGAGTTGCCACTTTCATCCATCAACTGCCGACGTAAGCCGAAGCCCGGCGGACCGCCTTGACGGAAACCCTTTCTGATCAGGTTGCATTGGCCTGCGTGCACCTTAATTGACAGGTCGCGGCTGTACTCAGCAGCCATCCGCCTTTTAACAACCTTCTGGACGTCGGATCCGATACTTCCGTCGTTCTCGAACTGCTCAGCACAGTAAGCGACGTGGACACCGGCCGCCCGGCATCGATACTCGTATGAAGCAGCCTCATCTGAATCTTGAAAACGCCCCCAGCGGCTAATGTCGTAGACAACGACGACTGAGAAGTCGGCGCTCCCGCCTTCCACATCGGCCAGCAAGGACTGCAAACCTACGCGACCTTCAATATTCAGCCCGCTACGCCCCTCGTCGGCATAAGTGCGAACGATCGTTAATCCACGTTGGCTCGCATAATGCCTGATCGTTTCTGATTGGAGATCCGTGGAATACTTCTGATGCTCGGTAGACATCCGAACATATTCGGCAGCGCGTACGAGCGCCATTGGCGGACCCTGCCGGCCGGGATCGGTCGCGTGATTCTTTACGGGATCGCTCTGTCTCAAGGGATTTCCCAACCATTTTCACCGAAAGGTTTCGTTGGCCGAAAGTTATTTGCCGTCAATCTTCCGCTCTCCGCATCTAATTGGAAGGGATGGGCAGAATGTTGCCTAAAAGGGGCAGAATTTTCCGCAATGGCAGCGGCGAAAACACGCCACGTCTCGTTTACGCGAGGGCAATCCGACAAGCACTGAGAAGCGAGCTCGGGCCAACACATCAAGCCAACAAAAGGGTGCGGCAGTGGACCGGCGCGAGCGAACGAACGATCAAGAATTGGCTAAACGGATCGTCCGGCCCTCGGGGCGAGCACCTGCTCTTGCTGGCCTGTCATTCCGAGAATGTTTTTGACGTGATTCTTACCTTGACCGAGCGCGACAATGCTGTTTCAGGCGTAAAATTGCATAAGATTTGCGATGAAATGTCGCGATCACTTCGAAAATTTAAAGAGCTGATGGAAGATAAACGGTGAAAGAGATTGCGTAAAATATTGCCTCGTTTGTCAGATCGCTGTCTCTACGCGATGTCACATGCTGTTTTCCCATCGCTGTGAACACTCGGTCAAACCTGCTATCCGGTCAGCTCAGATAGCCGGCTGACGAGGCAGCGTATCTAAGCTGAAGGTTGGATGTTCGGATCTGATTGCGATCAGCCTGATTGGAGCTATCCGCTTCGCTCATACGGTAAGCACTGAAATGTCTGGCCTGGCATGCATTTAGGTAAGAGACCCCTAACAGCAACGATGCCGGAATTTTACTCGCCACCATGAAACGCGTTTTTATAGTACGCCGTATGTATTCGATCGACTTTCGCTGCGTTATTTGTCGGAGAATTGAGAAGTCGAACCCATGGGTCGACTTCCCTGAAGAGCATTGAGATCTGATTGAAATGCTTCGGCCGTCATCAGACCGTAAGCGAGCCGATCGCACGAAATTGCGCGACCTGCTGCCGCCACCACGCACGGCGCGCTGGCGATAGATCGAGCAGCGGCCCCGCGATGGTAATGACGTCGGCATCTAGTCCAGCTCGAGGGGGCACGATCACGGCGGGCTCGGTAGGCACGTCATTCCATTCGTAGCGGACCTCGATCTCAGTCACGCCTCGATCATTGTATAGCAGAGCCTCGAGCAGAGTGCGCCAGATGAGATCGGGCAACTGAGCACGCACGAGGTTTACACCCGACCAATCATCCCCGGTGAGATCCAGTTCTAGAAGCGTGTTCGGAGAATCCGTGACGATCTCTTCGATCAATCGCGCGAGGCCAGTGCTCAGCGTTGCACAATGAAAGCGCTTTAACTGACCGATCCAGGCGGCCAGACTGCCGAGATTCTGGCGAGCGAGATTATCGCGATGGACAAGATCATCTTGCCAGATCGCTTCGTCTTCCAGGCCAATACCACCTGCCATCATGGAAATGACGTCAGCACGGGCTGTGACAGGTGCTCGCCTGATATCGATCGGACAGACGTCGTTGCGGCGACCCCGAAGTCCGTCCACCAGCTTGGCGAACTCGATCTGGTCGTCCTGAGATTTAGTTCGCTGCTCTGGATCGCCATCTGCAACTCGGGCCCGCTGGCTGAGTACGTAGCTGCGACGTTCACGTCCCTTCCAATCGGTTGCCTGGACACGCAGAATGGCCACGGTCTGAAGCGCCCACAGCAAAGCGCCCTCTGGATCAAAGTCTGGATTCGGGTGAGCAAGCCATGAACGAATCTCTTTGAGCACGCGTCGGCGAATTGCAATCCGACTATCACTTGTCCAAAGGCTATAAAGTTCGCGCCCACTTTTCGATATCGTGCTGACTGTTGTCGGCTCCGCCGGATAAGCGATGACTGCCTGTCTGTTGGCTCTTGGCAACGCCAAGATAGCCCGTGGACCAACCAATAGTTTTCCATGGCTGCAAAGCACGGTCGGGGCGATTTTCGGTTTACCTTTAGCGAACTTTCCGACGATTGGCGCGAGAGCGCTGACAACGGGATTCTTGAAGACGAGGTCCAAACCGTACTGATCGTGGCATTTATGAATGGCGTCGGCTATGGCCTCAGCAAAGGACGCGTTTACCAAGAACGCGTCCCAAGCCAACTGGCTTGCGGGCGAACGCTTGGGCGCCTTGCCGCCCTTGAAGGTCGGAGGCTCTAGCTCGGCGACATAACCGTCTCGAACAAATTTTTCGGTTTGAAGCGAACTGTAGACCACCATGCGCCCGTGCAAACTTGCCGGATGCACGGCCTCAGGCCGCCACAATGGCTGACCTGGAAAGGCGTCACGCACCTGTCCCAACAGTCTGTCGGGAAACGTTTCGAATCGGCTGGGATCGTAGAAAACCGAGTGGACGTAGTTCACGTCGCCGGGGCGCGCCTCGGGAGGCTCCTGCAGTTCCGGGGGGATTTCCCTTTCGTCATATGTATCAATCTCGTCCGAAATACTGGCGGCTTTACGCAGCGAAGACAGCGGCATTGCGATGATTAATCCCGGTATGATTGCGAGGATCTCGAAGGTCGAAGAATTGCCGCGAAGGCGACCTCCTCCCTATGGACCAGACAAATTCAGATAGCGTGAAATCGATCTGTCAAATTATCGCTATTCGTCAAAGCTGTCCGCCGATCACGATTTTAATGTATTACACGCGTCCATTCGCCGGTTTTCATCATGCTTCATGCGATAAGTAGCACAGTGTCCGACACCGAATTTGCAATGCATCTTGTTTTATTGAATGTCATTGTTCGGAAGCGTTAAGCCGATCGCACAACACGGCATTCCGCCCTGCTGATAACCGAAAGGCCACGACATGCCCGTGCACCCCGCGATCATGGCAGTCTCCCACTCGCTCGAAGATGAGCTCCAGCGCATGGCAATGCCGTGCAAAACGCCCAACGCCATGCAGGTGGACTGGGCCCGGCAGTTCGCGACCAAGGTCACGATGGACGCGTTCGACGACAACATCCCGCACGACTTCGGTGCGACCCACGTCACTCCCGAAGAGTTGGCAATCCTGCTGACGGAGTTCGAGGGCGCCTTGAAGATCGTGACGGCCTTGAGGCTGGCCGGCGTGATTTATCCGCCGCGCACGCTCTTCGAGCGGATCGCAGTGGCCTTCCAGACCACGAAGGTCGGTTAACAAACAGCAGGTCGGACTAAGGCCCGACCTGCCTTCAATTGCACCTCAGATGTTTCCGGAGAGCTGGTAATAGACGTAGCGTTCCTTCTCGCCGTAAATCAGTCGCGCTGGGGCGGGTGTTCGGTTCTGTTGTGATCGAGGACGAAGGCGCGGATTTCCGAAGATAGATTACTGGAGGTGCGACGGGCGTCGATTTGAGCTATCAAGACCCTGATGGATAAGCCTTTGACCGCTGCAATCTCATCGAGACAATCCCGAGAATTCATTCTCGAGGACAACACCTGTCCTGTGGTCGCTAACAGCAACCGAACGCTTTTTTACAGCAGATTTCATATCGAATTCCGCTTATCACATTCCATAACGTCGGCGTATCGACAGACCGACGGCTGATTGGCCTTATCGTCGGCGCTCCAGTCCGCTCGGTGCTGTTTGGCCAGCCCATCTCCGCATGCCACATTCCAGATTGTCAACGCAAGTCCCGTAGGGGGGCGGCCCGCGCATGCGCTTCCACACGGATCGAGTGCGACTGACGGCAGGTCCGTTCCGGTCAAGACCGACTTCGGCTGTGCGGTCGAATGAGCTTTCCCGCGTCGGTTCCGCTTGGGTGAGTTCTCGGATGATGGACGGTATCGCCGACAGGTCGGGCTTTGCCCTCGATCGTATCCCTGCAACGGCGGCGCTCGACCTTTTTCCCCGCCGCGCTTTGCTTGGCTCCTCGCGCGAGACAAAAAGGTCAGCTTCCGCCATCCTCCGCGTTGCTTCGGCCTCAAGGTGCAGGTCGATCGCCTGTCGTCGTCAGGGCCGTCATCGAGAACGCAATTAGGCGGCACTCGAAAACGAACGGGAAATCGATCATGACGACCATCGGCACCTTTACGAAGACCAATAACCGCTTCATCGGCAACCTCAAGACGCTGTCGCTGTCGATCGGTGCAGAATTTTTGGCCCTGCCACGCACCGACAAAGGACCCGACTTCCGCATCCTCAGTGGAGACATCGAGCTTGGTGCAGCCTGGAAGAAGGCCCGCAAGGACGGGCGCGAATATTTCTTTGTCCGCCTCGATGATCCGACTTTTGCAAACCCGATCTTCGCCAGCCTCGTTGAAGGCCGAGACGGTGAACATGCACTGATCTGGTCACGCCGCAACGCTGACTAAGAGCTTCGGCGCGGCCATCTCGGCCGCGCCATTTCTTTGCTCTGAGCGCTGTGCGGATAAAGTCGACGGGATCAAGACCGGCGATCAAATTTGCATTGCATTTTTCAGGCCTGCCATTCCGCGCTTCGCCGCGTTAAGAGCTTCGACATGCATCGGATGTCCACAAATAACATGCGGATTGACGATCGCTAGTACGAGGCCGCGCAGCATCGGAGCGCGAAGCGAAGGGATGCTGCAGATGTGGAGTTTAGAATGTTTCGCATGATATGGAATTTGGGCGTTGTCGTCCTGACTGTGTTGAGTATCATCCTCTTCGGATATCCATTGGCCATGATGGCTCAACATGGTGCCGACCCGGCAGCGTGGCCGCCGAGCGCCATTCAGCCCAGGATCTGGATCGACCATGTCTTGACGTTCAAAGTCGGCGAGGTGGTTTCGCCATACTGGTCGATGCTTACCAGGCGATCCGAGGACTTCGCAGGCGGCGGTCTTCTCTATCTCGGTGTCACAGTGGGCGCATTTTGCGTTCTCGCTTTGCTGATGATCCGGACCAAGAAGTCCGCACTCAAGCGCGATCCGATCGGCATCCATGGGGCGGCGCGATGGGCGACGCCGGCTGAGGTCGGCAAGATGACCACCGGCCTAGAATTGGGCATCAGCAAGACCAGTGGTCACGCCGTGCGCGTCTCGATCGAAGGCAATCTGCTGACGATCGCGCCACCGCGAAAGGGCAAATCGTCGGGGCTGTTGATCCCGAACCTGGCCTACCCAGAAATCGAGGCATGGCTCGGACCGGCAGTTGTGATCGATCCTAAAGGCGACGCCTATCGCGCAGTGGCAGAGCGCCGGCGGAAACTGGGACGCACTGTGCGGTGCCTCGATCCGCTGGGACTTGTGGGTGGCACAGATAGCTGGAACCCGCTCGCCCATGTCGACCCGAAGGACGTCCTCTACTTGCAGCATATCGCGAGAATTCTTCTGCCCGAACTCACCGGCGGCGGTGATGCTGCCGCTACCTATTTCAACAATCGCGCTGTCGATCTCATTGTCGGCGTCATGATTGTCGCCCTGCATTCGAAGTCGCCAAATGTCCCGGAAGTGTTGCGGTTGTTGAACGCGCACGAAGATCTGCTCGATGGCCTCAAGCAACACAAGGCGATGCCCGCAGCACAAGCCGCTCTGATGATCATGGAGAGCGAACCCAAGGGGCGCGACACCATCGTCTCGACGGCTGCACAGGCATTTTCGTGGCTGAACGATGAACGGCCCGCCAAAATGGTCACGAGCAATTCGTTCGAACTGTCCGATCTCGCGCGCGGCGATATCGATCTGTTCGTGGCTATCCCCAGCCGGGACAATGTGGCGCTGGCCCCCTTCGTACGCTGGCTGCTCGGAGATATCTTCGATACGGTCCGTGAACATCATCCCGCGGAGCGCATAGTGATCTTCATCGACGAGGCCAGCACTCTCGGCCGTTTCGATGCGATCCTCAAAGCCAGTGGCGAACTCCCCGGGCATGGTGCCAGCCTGTGGACGATCTGGCAGGACCGCGCACAGATGGTCACAACTTACGGCGAATCCGGCGCGCGCACGCTCATGAGCACCGCCGACATCGTCGTCCTGTTCGACGTGCCCGCCACCGATCCCGAGGAAAGTGATCGCTGGTCGCGAGCACTGGGGAGTTTTTCGGCGCTCGTTGAGTCCAAATCAATGGGGGTGGGCCAAAACGGTGCAGCGACGACGTCGACTGCCACGCAAGAAGCCCGGCTGATGACGAAGGAAGAGCTTACGACGCTCGACACCAAGGAGCTCATCGTCTTCCCGAACAGTCCGTTCTACGCCCGCCATCCCGTGCGGCTTTGGAAAACCGTGGCCCATAATGACCCGCGCTTCGAGAACTTGATCATCAAAGTCCCGCCCGTGGGGCGGATCTAAAGGCATAGCGCATGGTAAGTTAAGACAAGGGCGGTCGACGCCCTTGTCAGGACACGTGCGATCAAAATTCGAATACGGTACATCCGTAGAATGTCCAAGGCCGGCGTCATCAGCCAGCGGCCATCTGCCTAGATTTGCAGCGGCCTTTGCGCGACTGAACAATCCGCTGGCGCTCGCGACCGGTAGTACTGTCGCGGACGACCAGTTCGCCGGTCCTGCTACCGGCTTGCCCGAACCCTCGGCGATTTCGTCATAGAGGCTCGCCCGGTCGTGGCCGGGGCGTGGCAAAGCGGTCTTGCTGGACATCGGGGATCTCCGCGACGGGCGCCGGAGGCCTCTGTCCAGCTTTCAACCCGTCACGGAAACCCGGTCCGCACTCTCTCTAGGGGGGCGTTGCGGGGATCTCCCCGCAGAAGGGGGTGTGTCGGCGACGCCGGCGTCGACCAGGGGGGAAAGCTTTCCCCTCCAGGGCTTCCAGATCGCGGTCCATAACTTCCAATTAGCGGACCATTGACTCCCAATCAGCCGCCTCCGATAGTTCCAATCTTCCGGATTCGGAGATGGCATGTTCGGACGGTTTGTGGAGCGACGGGCAGAGGAAGCCCTTTCTGATACGCCGGTGGTCCTGATCGTGGGCCCGCGCCGTGCCGGCAAGACCACGCTCGTCCGCAAAATGGGAGAAGCCGGGCGGACCTATATCACACTCGATGATCAAACGGTCCTTGAGGCCGCCCAGTCCGATCCCGCCGGCTTCATCCGCGGCCTCGATCGGGCCATTATCGACGAAATCCAGCGCGCGCCCGACCTGCTGTTGGCAATCAAGAAGACGGTTGATGAGGACTATCGGCCGGGTCGCTTCCTGCTCACTGGCTCGGCGAATGTCCTAACTTTGCCGCGGGTCGCCGACAGCCTGGCCGGCCGGATGGAGACCATACAGATGCTGCCGCTCGCAAGGGCGGAGATCGAAGGCCGGACGCCGACTTTCCTAGAGCACCTCTTCGCAGGAAATCTCCGGAGCCAGCGGGACGCAATCCTGGGCGACGACCTTGTCCAGCTTGTCCTGCTTGGCGGTTTCCCCGAAGCGATCAGTCGCGACAGCGAGCGCCGGCGGCAGGATTGGTCGAGATCCTATCTCACATCGGTGCTGACGCGCGATCTGCGGGATATCGCTGACGTCGAGAAGCTGACGGAACTTCCGAAATTCGTGAGGCTGCTGGCCGAGCACTCCGGCCAGTTGGTCAACTATTCGCAGTTCGGCGCTGGCATCAACGTCAGCCACAAGACGGGGCAGCGTTATGTAGGGCTGCTTGAGCAGGTCTTCCTGATCGCGACAGTGCAGCCGTGGTTCACCAATGCGCTCAAGCGGATCGTGAAGACACCAAAGCTGCACTTTCTCGATTCCGGTCTACTGGCGACCGTGCGGGGGCTCTCCTTCGACAGGGTCAAGGCGGATCGCAGCACGTTCGGCGCGTTGCTGGAGAGCTTCGTATTCTCCGAAGTGCTGAAGCTGATGACGGCCTCAGACCTGCGGTTGACGGCGCACCATTTCCGGGATCGGGACATGCGGGAGGTCGACATCGTGCTGGAGCGCGATGACGGGATGATCGCAGGCATCGAGGTCAAGGCGAGCGCGACGGTCAAAGCCGGTGATTTCAGCGGACTGCGGGCCTTGGCCGAGGCGTGCGGAGATCGCTTCGCCTTCGGCGTCGTCCTTTACGACAGCGCGAACATCGTGCCGTTCGGCGACAAGTTGGCGGCGGTGCCGTTGTCGAGCCTCTGGGATGGAAAGGCCCCGACGAACAAGGCAGGCAAGGGAGCGTCGCGTGGGGCTATATAAAAAGTGGTGCGAAGCCACGAAAGAAAAGGACAAGCGGAAGCGCTATTGGACGTATGTCGAAAAGGACGGCGGTCGCGATGAGATTCGCGATGACCTCGCCGCGACCATCCGATCGCATTACGACCGACTCGAACGCATTGCCGAAGACGTGGACCGGCTCGGATACAAGGTCGCAGCCGCGATTCTCAGTGAAGCGATGCCGCAAACCACCAAAGGACGGTCCGGCGATCTCGGCGAGATTCTCGCGACGGAGCTAGTCGAGGAAGAGATCGGTCTGCACGTCCCCGTGCGCCGTCTCCGCTATAAGGACGGCCGCAACATGGCCATGCGCGGCGATGACTTCATCGGCGCCGGCTACGATGGGGCCGGCGAGAAGCTCTGGCTTCTGAAAGGCGAAGCCAAGAGCAACAAGGCACTCGGCAAAGCCACTGTCACGAGCGCTCGCAAGGTGCTGAACCGCGACAGCGGCCGTTGCACGCCCGACTCCCTGCTGTTCGTCGCCAACCGCCTCTTGGAGAGCGCCGATCCGGACGACAACGCGCTGGGCCGCAGCCTCCGTGACGAGGTGGGCCTGAAATCCCTTCGCGCCGATCGCATCGACCACATGCTCTTCACCGTGTCGGGCAACGGCCCCCACGCTTCACTGAAGGAGGACCTCGACGGCACGGGGACCAATCGGGACCACTACGTCGTGAACATCCACGTTGAGGATCACCAGGACTTCATCGCGGCCATGTACCAGGAGGCGGAAGACCTTGGAGACGATTGACGAACTGACTGCATTTCTGGCGACTGCGACCGTCGACGGTATCCTTGGGCGCCTCCTCTATCGCGGCGCGGCTTGGTCGCTGATGCGCGAGGAGGGCGTCCTGCCGCCGAATGCGCCGCCTCTCGGCGCGACAATCGAAACCGATCTCGCCGAACATGGCTTCGCCCTACTGCGGGGCGCGATGGCCCTGCGTGCTCAAGCTGGCGCTTCGGATCTGACCAGCAAGGCGTTCGAGCGCGCTGCTAACGCCTTCGAAGCCCTGGTGCGCAATGGTGATCCAGAATCGCCTGATCGCGGCTTCCGTCGTACCATCGCTGCCGCCGCCTATCACCTCGCCGGCTTCTCGGCCGTCGCCTATTCGCTCTTCAACGAGACTGCGGACGACCTCAATGCCTCGCCGGGCGAAGCGGCGATTCGACACCTGATCCTGCGCGATCTCGGCCAGTTGCGTGGCTTCGTTCGCGATTGGTTGGACGATGGGGCTCATGGTGATGAGCAGGTCGCCGAGGCGCTAAGGGGCGAAGAACCAGACATCGACGAGGTGCTATCGACCATCCTCAACACGACGATCTGCCGGGCCCTGGCGCATTTTGACTTCGCGCTCGAGACAGGCGAGCCCGAGCCGATCGATAGCGCACGCGCGCTGCTCACCACAGCGGTCAGCCTGGCGGACAATGCGGAGAATGTACCGCTGTGGTGGATGTCGAATCTCTGCCGGCACCTGATCGACGACCTCTGGCAGCATTCGCTGCACCAGACCCTGCCGACGGAGCCGCCAGGGGGGGCAGAGGAAAAATACCCGGACCTGCGCCGGCTCTTCATCTCGTCGCTCTACACGCGAAAAACTTCCGAGGTGGAGCTATGGCCATCGCAGCGCGAAGCGGCCCAACGTTCCACGGACGTCACTGACGATCTGGTCGTCGCTTTGCCGACCAGCGCGGGCAAGACGCGGGTGGCCGAGATCGCCGCGCTGATGACGCTGTCGTCGGAGCGCAGGGTGCTGATTGTGACGCCGCTGCGCGCGCTGTCGGCCCAGACCGAGCGGTCCTTCAGAAAGACCTTCGCGCCCCTCGGATTCAGCGTCTCGTCCCTTTACGGCGCCAGCGGTCTTTCAGCTGGCGACGAAGACGCCTTGCGCACCCGCGAGATCATCATCGCGACACCCGAGAAGCTCGACTTCGCGCTGCGAAGCGATCCGTCGCTGATCGATGATGTCGGCCTGATCGTCCTCGACGAAGGCCACATGATCGGCCCGAGCGAGCGCGAAATCCGTTACGAGACGCTCGTGCAGCGCCTACTTCGGCGCCCCGACGCGAGCGAACGCCGCATCGTCTGCCTCTCCGCCATCCTGCCGAGCGGCGATGAGCTGGATGATCTCACCGCCTGGATACGGTCTGACGAACCGGGCGAGCCGGTGCGCTCCGACTGGCGCCCGACACGGCAGCGGTTCGGCGCGCTCTCCTGGCGAGGCAAGGACGCATTGCTCCGGCTCGACCTCGACGACGACGGGCCCTTCCTCGACAAATTCGTCGTGCAGAAACCAGCGCGCGGGAAGGAAAAGAAGCCCTATCCGCGCAAGAACTCGCACCTCGCCTTGTTCGCGGCGTGGGAATTCGCAGGCCAGGGCAAGCGGACCCTGATCTTCTCCACCCAGGCGAATTGGGTCGAGAGCTACGGCAAGCAGGTCGTGGACCTCTGCAAGCGTGGCTATCTGGATTCGCTGCTGGAAGACGAGGCGTCGATCGCGCGCGCCATGGAGGTGGGCAAGGAATGGTTGGGCGAGGACCATCCCGCTGTCGCTTGCCTGAAGGCGGGCGTCGCCATCCACCATGGCCGGCTGCCAAACCCGTTCTTGCGAGAACTGGAAGCCCTTCTGTCCGACGGTGTCTTGAAGGTCATCGTCGCATCGCCGACGCTGTCTCAGGGCCTCAATCTCAACGCCGCCGTCCTGTTGGTGCCAGCGCTGTATCGGGCGTCCGAGAAGATCAAAGGCGAGGAGTTCGCGAACGTCGCTGGCCGCGCCGGCCGCGCCTTCGTGGACGTCGAAGGCCTCATCGTCCATGTCATGTTCGATAAGATCGATTGGCGAAAGAAGGAATGGCGAAAGCTGGTAGCCTCCGCCAAGGCCCGCACACTAAAGAGTGGCCTTATCCAGATCGTCGCCGTGATCCTTGAGCGCCTGTCCCGCGAAGGTGTCCTGGATCGCGATGATGCCTGGGAATATCTCGCCAATGCTCGTGAAGCCTGGAGATCTCCCGAGGAGGAAGCCGAGGTCGCCGAGCGCCTGACGGCAGGCGCGGAATACGACACCGATGGCGATGACGATGGAGACGGCGGCGACGATGAGGAAGAGACCATTGACGAGGAGCCGCTTTCGCAAATCGTCGAGCGTCTCGATGCGACCGTGTTCGGCCTGATCGAAGCACTCGACTCTGATCGCGCCGAGCTACCGAAGCTCTTGGACGAGGCGCTCAAGGGATCGCTCTGGGCCCGCCAGATCGCCCGCGAAGACGCGGACGTCGCCCCGTTGCATAAGAAAGTGTTTGAGGCGCGCGCCGATCTCATCTGGAAGACCACCACGGCGCAGGCGCGGCGCGGACATTTCGCCATGGGCGTCGGGCTTGAAGCTGGCCTCACCATCGACGCCATGGCCGACGAGCTGGCCGAACTCCTCGACCGGGCTGACGGAGCGGCGCTGAGCGGAGATATCGACAAACTCGTCGATGCACTTGGCAGCCTCGGGGAGCGCCTGCTGTTTATGCGGCCCTTCATCCCCGACAAGGCGAACACGCTGCCGGCGAATTGGAAAGCCATTCTGCGCAGTTGGGTCTCGGGCGAGGACGTCGCCAAGATCGGGCCGCAGAACATGCGGGCGGTTGAAGACGCCTTCACCTATCGTTTGGTCTGGGCGTTGGAAGCTGTCCGTACACGCCGCATGTCCCTCGGCTGGTCGCCGCAGATGGTGGCGGGCGGCGCCGCAGCGGCGGTCGAAACCGGCGTCCCGCAATTCATGATGTCAATGCTGATCCGTGCGGGCCTTCCGTCGCGGCGGGCGGCCATGGCGGCGATCGAAGATGCCAAGCCTGTTTTCGTCACGCCCGCTGAGATGCGGGCCTGGCTCGAATCCGACGAGATCACGGCCTACACCGACGCTGGCGACTGGCCCACACCCGACACTGCCGCACTATGGGCTCGCTTCCGCACCGAAGCCCTCAGCGGCGGCATCCAGAAGTGGTCGGTCGAACACTATAAGCGCCTGCTCGACATCGCGGCCGACCCGCCTGCCGGCCTCTATCGAATCGTCACCGACGAAGGTGACGGGCGGACCTGGCTGGCGACGCCCGACTACCAGCGGGTCGCCGCATTCAAGAAGTCGGCTGTCGATCCCAAGCCCAGCCTCTTCTCGGGTAGATTGGCCGGCAACACCAGGCTGGTGGAAGCCTTGCGCGTCGGCCGCGGAAAGCTGCGCTGGCCGCAGGCTGATGCGTAACGGAGAGCGGTAGCCATGCTCTATACTCAGCTTGTTGCAAGCCTAGGCCGCGTTGGTCTCAACTCGATGGCAGCGATTATAGGACTTTGGACGCGGTTTCGCCTCGCTTGGCTTTCGTATTGGTTTTGACCATCGCAAGTATGCTATTTATGCGAACGGGGTGACAGATCCTTCTGTGCCGACGCGCGTAACATCTCATCGCAATCCGTTAGGTGTTGAGGAGGCCCGTCACGAATAGGTCTTGGATTAACAGACGACGATCGGTCAGTCCCCATTTCGTGATGGTAGCGCAGGCGCTATGCTCATCAGGCCCGCGCATTTTCAGTTGCTCTTGGCTCTTAGCCGGCCGGCGTCCGAACGACCTCTCGATAACCGTTGGGCCAGCGCGCGGATCAAATCCGCAGAGAGTCCTCCGAAAGGATCGATAGTACCTGACGATCAGAGCGCCTGTTTGACGATCGAAGCCGGTATGCCGAATTCCTGATATCCGGCTGGCGGCACCCAGCTTCGGATAATCGCCTGATCCCCCTCAGTGCGGATGAGCGACCACGGAATGCCAGGGTCCAAGAAACCTAAAACCCATCCGCGGTCGGGGTACCATAACGACACTTGAACCGTCTTCGTCACCGTCACCTTTGTCGGTGTACGGGACCAGACAAAGGCCGCGTATGCGGTGGTCATAACAACCAATGCAATCATTGCCGGCGAAATAAGGAAGCGGAAATTTAGACGGCGCCCCCACCGTCTGAGCTTCGACAAAACCGGCTGATGGATTTTCGGTGTCGTCGCCGTGCGCAACGACTGCGTCAACGCCAATACGTCGGCAGGCGTCAGCAGAGGGTCCTGCAGATGGTCGAACCTTTCTTGACGCGATAGAGCGAGGAGCGCCGACAGCTTCTTCTTGCTGGCCTGCGCGACGGCCTCGGCCGAGGCTGTCGCTACCGCCTCGGCCTTCTCATAGCTCGCATTCAGCATCTTCGAGGGCTTTGCCATTTGAGTCACCCCACCAGCCACTCAGCCGCGGGTTTGACCGCGCGCATCGCTTCCAGCCGGAACTTTGCGAGATCACGCCGAATGCGAAGACCAGGCCCGATCCCGTGCGCTTCGCGCAGTTTATTCGGGTTCAGCTGATCCACGATCGCGAGTCCGCCAGCCTGGAGATAGCCCTCCGCGCCGGCCTCCAGCGACTGGGCCTCCAGCGAACTCACGGTGGCGTCGCCCGCCTTGGCCTTGAGCCATTTTGGGTCGACATTGCCATGAAGCCGGTTCTCCACAACGAACCGCGCCGCAGTCCAGGGCTTCGCAAGAGCGAGGAGTCGGGGCGTCTCGACCATAGCACCGGGCTCATTGGTCACGACCACGCACACCGCTAATTCGGCGGCGAGTTCGGGCGCGACATCGGCCAACATCGTGAACAACGAGACCGAGGTATTGGCGCCCACATCCACGATCGTCGGCAGCGTCGCTTTCGACAGAGCCTCAAGCACGGCATCGAACTCGGCACGGGCGGCACGGCCGCCGGTTCGCTCGATTGCCTCGCGGTCGGCACGCATCTGAAAGAAGCTGACCCGCGCCTCGAGTTCGAGAAGCCGGTGGCTGGCATCGATTTCAATGATGGGCGCGCCCTCGACTGCTTCGGCGAGTGCGCGGACGATGAGGGTCTTGCCGACTCCGCCCTTCTCCTGGCTGCTAAAAAGGATACGCGGCATGGTACTAGTCTTTCTCTGTCATCCGTTGAACGCGCTCAAAGGCAAGACGCCGGATCTCGTCTTCGCTCTGAGACGGCCGCTCATCGGCCGCACGCGTATCTGCCTTCAAATCGGGTGACAGGGATAGATGCCTAATTTGCAATGCATTTTTGCGTGGCCGTGCCATCGAGCCCTTCTTGTTCAATTGCTTGGCTTGCCGTTTCTCAGCCTGATGTTCGATCTGACGAACAAGCGCCGTCAGCCGGTTCGTGGTCAGCGGAGTCCGGTCCTTGCCCTGGACGACGCCTTGGGCAGCCAAGGCAGCCGCGATGACGGACCACTCAGTTTTTTGATCGCGCAGCTTGTAGATTTCCGGAAGAGCAGCGCGTATCGCCTTGGTGGTCCCGGTCGTCTCGCGCATGGATACGCGCGTCGATTGCGTGGTCTGTAATTTTGCGGCGTCGGCACGAAGCCGCTTGAGATCCAAGGTCATGACGCAAGACCTAGGCATCAAAACCCGAACTAGCCAGAACTAGAGTAACTAGTGGTTACTAGTCAGCTTACTATTAAAATACTAGTATAATTTGGGGCACACCTGTGCATCTGACCGAGAGATACAGAAATATTTGTGAAAGGGGCGACACAGCAACGGCACGCATTGGTAGGCGAGATGACGGCCGCGAACGCGAAAGCGACCGCCTAGCAACGTTGGAATCATGAGCGCTATCTGCATATCGCGGCATGTCTTTTCAAAATGCACCAGAGCTAATTGCGTGTGCACACGACACAGCCGCCATGTCGCAAGATAATCGGGAAGCAAGCGTTACGGGCGATTTCGAAAGCGGTTCACGCACACAAAGAAGACGCTCCTTCGGATTCGACCATTATGGAGGGATGAACGGTATGGCGCGTTCTAGAATGCTATTAGATGTGAGGGGAAAAAGCTTTCGATGATGCCACGCAGCTTCAAAGTTGGGCCAGGCTCGACCGCGTCCAGTCAAACGGCGGATTTCGCGGACGAGCGTCGCCGGTTCCGGAATGTTTTCTTTACGTGGCTTGAGCAGCAAGTCGGCGGCGATGCGACCGATGCCGCGATGCTTGGTCTTGCGCATGATGCGTGCTGTTTACCCCAGCCGAAGATGCACTCGATCATCGCCCGGCGTGATTGCGACACGCCAAATCCCGGGAGTCGTGTGGTGCGATCGTCAATGGCGATGTTGCGGGTCCTGCCGTTTTTGGTGATGGCATCGTATTGCGTCACCTACGGCGTAACGTCGATGACGCGGAGCTTGGCCACATCATCGGCGGTGTCCGAGGCCTTGTCCTCACCGGCCGTGATGCGGCGGCGGGCCGCCTTGTGCGTGGCCTTCAACATGATCTCTGAATCACGGCGCTCGGCCGACCGTCGGCGTGCCGGCGAACGCAAGATCATGTCGGTTCTCCATGGTCGCATGGCCCATAGCAAAGCCTGGCCTTTCGCCCGGCCGCCTTGCGATAAAGGCTGCTGGCGGGTCGCTGGTGCTGGCGTGGGTGTCGTTCTTGCGCTTCTGGCTATGGGAATTCGCGCCACCGTCATCGTCGCCACCGCCGTCCTTGGGACGAGAGCCGTTCTGCGAAGCCCAGGCTTCGATCAGCGTTCCATTTGAAACGTCGGTTGAGAAGGGGGCGGGCTCTGGCAAGCCACGACGCCCGCGAGGCAAGCCACCTGCGCTGGATTGACGTTGTCCCGATCACCACGGCGTGCGGCATAGGCCGCAATCACAAGCGATTGATTGAGCATTGCTGCATGTCGCTTGACATACGCAGATACATCGCTGCGCTAAGGTTCAAAGGCGTGCCCATGCGCCAGTTAAGCGCGCGAGGGATGACCGGTACGTTTGGCGTTCGCGCCGATTGCGACTCAAAGATGGGGCAGGTTTTTGATCAATTGGAAACATTTAGGGAGCTTTGTGGCGGGTAATGCGAAAGCAGAACGGGATTCGCCTGCAATCCTTTGGTTGGCGTTAAATTAAACTTTTGCGCTGGGCTGTGAGACAGCAAAATCCATAACGATCGAAAGAGAGAGAATCTATTTTGTGTATTTGTGTTCACAAAGCACAGCCAAAGGTGTCCGTACAGCGCGTGCGCCATCGTAGATTGTTTGGGGAGATAACGACACTAAAGCTGCTGGATTTTGGTCTACACACTCCCGGGCCCATGCCATTATGGCATGGGCCCGCTTTCGGTCGAAAGTTCGACGCTACGTCGCGTCGATCTGGCCACCTCATTCCAATGGACTGAAAAGTAGCCTTGCCGCTCAACTTTCCATAGAGAAGGGTTTGCTGAGTTCGAGCACGCGCTCCGCAGCGTCGTACCAGCCCTGCGGAGCGTAGCTGTCGTCATGCAGATAGCAGCGCACGCGAACTAGATTGCTTCCGACCGTGAAGGTAAAATGCCGGCTCATCGGCGGGCAGGTGACGAAGGAATGATACTTCGACAGTTGCGCACAGTTGACGAAGCTCGCGCCCCATTTGCGCTCGACGTGGCTGCGCCCGCCCTTCAGGTCGTCAGGATAGGTGTGCGTGTGCCCCCCCAACCAGACGTCCACCGCCGACGGATGCTCCGACAGATATTCCTCGAATTTCTGGGCCTTCGGCTGATCGTCGACGAAGTAGAGATACGAGGCGCCTTCCGGCACACCGTCCACGCCGTGATAGCGGCCGTGACGGTAAGAGCCATCAGGATATTTCGAGACGCCCTCGAAATCGCCGGATGCAACAGTCGTCTCGCGCAGCATGTGATGGTGGCAACTCACCACGATCTCGTCCTTCGCCTCCTCGACATGCTTCTTCCACCACGCCCAGGTCTCACTGGTAACAGCTCCAGCCGGCGAACCGCCACCGGTCTCGCGGCGGCCGACGGGAAAAGGAAGATCGTTGCGGTCGCTCATCATCAGAAAGCGAATGTTTCCGACCTTGAAGGAGTAGCGCTCCCAAGTGCCCTCGATCGGATATGGACGCCGCAATGCATCGACACCGGACGTTACCGTATTTTCACCAACCGGATCGACCCATTTGCGAAACCACCAGTTTGCCGGCTTCCCCGCGCTCGAAGCCGAATCGCCGGGCGACGCATCGTGGTTTCCGGCGAGCGAATAGATGCTTTCGCGCTGATGCTTTTTCAGCGCGCCGAACTGACGCGCGACTTCCTGACCCTGCTCGTCGTCCGGCATATCCCACAAGCCAGCATTGTCGCCAAGATCGAGCGCAATGTCCCAACGAAAGGCGGGACCACCAAGATCGCCACCTTCTTCCGATTGGCGCAAGGCGCTGGCGAGACTCTCCGGGTAACCGGCGGGCGGCATGAAAGCCAGCCCATTACGGATCGCCGCGGAGACGGCCTTGTCCGTCGCAAGATGTGCATCGGAAAAAACCCAGAGATGAAATGTTTCCGCTTGAGCGGGCGGCGATGTGGTCTTGGTCATGTCGATCCTTTGCAGATGTCTTTCGCTG
Organism: Tardiphaga sp. GW822-FHT04G09; assembly: GCF_058800725.1. Taxonomy (NCBI): domain Bacteria; kingdom Pseudomonadati; phylum Pseudomonadota; class Alphaproteobacteria; order Hyphomicrobiales; family Nitrobacteraceae; genus Tardiphaga; species Tardiphaga sp. GW822-FHT04G09. The sequence goes on from NZ_JBXAMO010000004.1 coordinate 19,891, forward strand.
AGGGCCGCACTTTGAAAGCGCACCACGCGCGGCAAAAGTAAAAAGCGACCGCGCGGTATAACTAGTTGCCTTCATTCCGATCGGGCGGCGTACCGCGTTGCGTCTGCTTCGAATAGTCACTTGGCCTATAAAAAAATATGCTCACGGAATGATCAAGTGCGCCTCTCTTGTGGGCGCGGCCTGCATTAAAACAATGCGCGCAATTTCTGCTGATTGCGTAATTGCAATTTATTGTCGTCGCTTACAAGATATCGCTTGCTGGCAATGTGACGCAATGAAAGCGTTAGGCATTCCACTTGCGAGCGGTCCAACATGCAAACGGCGCCTCATGAAATTCTCCATTCTCGAACCACGGTCGCCACACAACCGGCGCACACGCTGCCGGCTCGAATCGCAGGCGACGGACGCATCGAGGCGCGCGATCTCTCGATGCGCTTTGCTACGAAGAGCGGCGAAAACATAGCCCTCGACAATCTCGACCTCGACGTCAAGCCCGGCGAATTTCTTGCTTTGCTCGGACCCTCCGGCTGCGGAAAATCGACGCTGCTCAATGTGATTGCCGGCATTCTGAAGCCGAGCAGCGGATCGCTTCTAATTGATGACGCTCCGGTTAAGGGACCAAACTCGGGCTGCGGGATCGTCTTCCAGCAACACTCGCTATTCCCATGGATGTCGGTCTTGGAAAATGTCGCGTTTGGCCCGCGCATGCTAGGTCGCGCCGATCCTGTCGGCACGGCGCGGGCATTTCTTGCGCTGGTCGGACTTGAGAAACACGCCTCAGCGTGGCCGTCTAGCCTATCGGGCGGCATGCAACAGCGTGTCGGTATCGCGCGCGCGCTCGCAACCTATCCGCCCGTCCTCTTAATGGACGAGCCGTTTGGTGCGCTCGACGCACAGACGCGGTCGATTATGCAGGAAGAGCTTCTGAAGCTGTGGGCGCAGTTCAAGCCTACGGTTGTTTTCGTAACGCACGATATCGAAGAGGCGATCTTCCTCGCCGATCGTGTCGTCGTCATGAAGACGCTGCCAGGTGGCATCAAACGCGACGTTGCTATTGATCTACCGCGCCCGCGCGATCCCGGTCTAATCAAGTCGGAAGCGTTCAACGCCTATCGTGGCGAGATACTCGAACTCATTCGCGAGGAGACGTTGAAGGTCTTCAACCGATCCAACAGCGAGCATTGAGAAATGACCGGATTCATGATGCGATTTGATTCCGGGGTGACCCGCGCCGGGTGGTCGGTTGCGGGAGTCGCGCTGTTTCTTGCAATCTGGACGATCGCATCGCGCTATCTCGGCAACTCCGTGCTGCTGCCCGATCCTTTTTCCGTGCTTTTAGGTTTCTTCGAGTTGCTCCGTGATGGCAGCCTGCTCGGCGACGTTGCCGCGAGCATGAAACGCGTAATTGGCGGGTTTCTGATCGCATCTGCATTAGCGGTGCCGCTTGCCCTGCTGATGTCTTTCTACAGGCCGATCGATCTGCTCTTGTCGCCCATCGTGACGTTCCTTCGGCCGATCCCCCCGATCGCCTGGATTCCAATTGCAATCCTTTGGTTCGGCATCGGTGATCCGCCAAGCTTCTTCATCACCGCGCTCGCGGCTTTCTTTCCGATCTTCATTAACAGTTACGCGGGGGGCAAGGCGGTTCGTCCTGAGCATATCCACGCGGCGCGCTCGTTGGGCGCGGGACCATCAGCGCTGTTCCTCCGCATCTATCTTCCGTCTGCGATGCCCATGATCGCGGCGGGGCTGCGCATCGGTCTCGGACAATCCTGGATGGCCGTCGTCACAGCCGAACTCGTCGCTGCGCGTTCAGGGCTTGGCTACATGATTCAGGCCAATCGTCTCGCACTGGAGACGGCTCTTGTCCTCGTCGGGATGTGCGTGATCGGTCTGCTCGGCGCCGCAATGTCGTCGGTCCTAGTCTATATTGAGCGCCACGTCCTCGTCCCTTGGAAGTAATTTGTCCATCAGACTTCAGTTGGAGATTATCATGTTAAGGAATTTAGTTCGTCGCGCACTGGTGTCGCGCGCTGCTTTGATTGCCGCAGTGTGTATTGGCACGATTGCGCCGGCGGCCGCACAAATGGTTCCCGTTCGCATCGCGTTTCCTAGCGGCATGAACGGTCAAGTTGTGGTCATTATGGAGAAGGCTGGAATCGCTCAAAAAGTCGGCATGAAGGCCGAGTATTCGTCTTTTCAGTACGGTCCGCCGATGATGGAAGCACTGGCGGCCGGATCAATCGATGCCGTTGTGACGAGTCTGATGCCGGTGACCTCCTACGCGTCAAAACTGCCGGGCGATGTGAAAATTGTGTCCCTTATCGGAAACTCCAGCCATTCGTTGATGGTGGCCAAAGACAGCCTGACTCAAAATCCTGACGAGCTGGCCGGAAAGACCATCGGCGTTTCCTACGGTTCCGACTCGCATCTCGATACGCTTAGCTGGCTGAAAAGCTCTGGCCTGTCGGAGAAGGTTCTTCTGACCAACATTGATCCGGGCGAATTGGTCACGGCGCTATCGAACAAATCGGTCGATGCAATAGTCATTCGGCAACCGCAGGTGCAGCGCTTGCAGCAGCAATCTGGAGCGCGCATCCTGCATACGTGGCCATTCCACTTCGTTTCGATCATGAAATCGAAATTTATCGCGGAGCATCCCGCCGAGGCCAGGAAATTCATTGAAGCGCTTCGGCAGTCGGTATTCTTTATCTCGCAAAATCAGGATCAGGCAGCGATCTGGTTTGGGGCTTATCTGAAGATGAGCCCGCAGCTCGTCAAAGACGCGTCGAAGATCGATCCGAATTACAACGTCTCGGACATTAATCAGATCGATCTTTCCGTTACGCCTGCATCGCGCGAGTTTATTAAGAACTGGGTCGATCGTGCCTTCAAGGAAAAAATTATTAAGCAAAAGGTCGATTTGTCGCTCCTCGTTCCTTGAGCGGATGCGGCGCAAGACTCCGACTCGCGTCGGAAAGCGAACGGAACGGTCGCGGATCGGCCTTCTTTCGTGGCATAGAACTTGCTCCAATTCGATGTCCTCTCGAAGGAGTAATCTGTCATGTTCCAGTCTAATGCGAACCACGATGCCCGATCGCCCGTTCTGATCCTGTCAGGCTTGGAAAGATTGGGCAGACACCGGCCGCTGGTCTTCGATCGTCTGAACAAATCTGAACATGACCTCGTCATGAAAAGCTGCACGCCGCAGCTGGCCACACGACACTCCCGGATATTTCGGCAGGGTGAGATCCAGCGCGGCATCTACTTCATTCAGTCTGGAGGCGTGCGAGTGTTCTACACTGCGCCCTCGGGCCGCGAGATCACGCGCGCCTACTGGTTCGCGAGCAATTTCATCGGTGGCCCCGATGTATTCGGCGAGTCGCCGAATATGTGGTCGGCAATCGCGGTGCGCGACACGCGCCTTCTGATGCTGCCGAGCTCTGCGCTTCTCGCACTTTGCAATAAAATCCCCAATCTTGCGGTAGGGCTCATCGAGGCCATGGCCTTCAAGGGCCGTTGTTATTCGGCAATGGCGCAGATGCTCGGCACGCGATCGGCCGGCCAACGCATGAATCAGGTGATTCTTCACCTCATTGAAATGTACGGGGAGGAGTGCAATGGGGACATCGTGATCAAGGCGCCGATCACCCATGTGGAGATTGCGCACATGGTCGGTGCCAGCCGCCAATGGGTCACCATCGGTCTGCGCCGTCTACAGACAAAAGGAATTCTTGATGTCAGTCGCGGCAAATTGGTGATTCATGACGTCGCCTCGCTGTCAAAGGCGGCATGATCCCTGCTGGCGTTTCGTTGTGAATCCGATCTGTTGATCGGTTTCTGGAGCCAGGTGTTCAGTCCCGAGGTCAAGTGTACTGGATCGAGTCTGAAGCGATCTGGCTCGTTCGCCCTTGCTTTACAGATGGGTTCGTAGGGAGTGAGCCCGCGTAGAGTCTTCAGCCGTCTAGAAGTTATAGCCGTCAAGAACCGCGGAGAGGTGATCTTCGAGTTGGCGGTGGGTCTCGTAGTGATATCACCGTACGGTCGCTTCCTTCAAAGTTCGGTTCATCCTTTCGATCTGACCGTTGGTCCAGGGATGGTTGGGCTTGGTGAGGCGATGCTCGATGCAGTGGCTTCAGCAGATTCGGTCGAAGGGATGGCCGCGCCACATGGCGGTGGACCCGGCCCGGTTCTTGGGCAAATCAGCAAATTGGATGCCGTTGTCGATAAGCACGGTGCGAATTTTGTAGAAGACGGCTTCGACCAGTTCGTCTAGGAGGCCCTGGCGGTGGCGTTGGTTGCCCTCTTCATCAGTCTAGCGAACGTGTACTTCTCGATTCGGTCCACGGCTAAGAAGAGGTAGAGCTTGCCCTCTTCGGTCTGAACCTCGGCGATGTCGATATGGAAGTATCCGATGGGGCATGCCTTGAACGGCTGTTTGCTGGCTTGTCGCCGGCGACGTTGGGCAGGCGGCTGTTTCGTGTCGCTGTAGGCAACGGTGCAAGGATGACTGCGCCAGGCGCGGTATTGTCGCCTGCAAGGCATAAAGGCAGTCATGAAGCGGCAAAAGTAAGCACCTGCGGAAGACGACGACCGTCGCCTCCTGCTCGCCCGTCTATACCATCGAGCGAACGGGCTTCGGGCCCATCGGCGCGTAATGGACAAATGTCCGCTTGCGCCACTTGGCAACTGTGTTCTGGTTCAGGCCGTGCTGCGCGGCTAATTCTTTGAGCGGAGCCTTCGATCGGTGTATCGCCGCTCGGATGGCATGCGTGGTTGTGGCGCTGCCATGGATTATCTGTCCCATAAATCCCTCCCGGAATGGAGGGTCAGTTTAACTGATTCCCCCACACTGAGGGACCAGACACCCAACCCATCGCAAGGATGCGTAGTCGAACGGACGATCGCCGCGGCATTCCACCCAGCTCCCATCAAAGCCCCGCTTGCGCTTGCTCAGTACGTAAGCAGCCCGGTTTTCTCGGCAAACGAATTGCCGCAATTGAAGCGAGTTCGATTTCAAGCCGGCCCTTTTGCGTTAAAAATGCAAGTGCAACGGCGGCTCATCCAACAGGTGATCGCCTCACGTTCGCAGCTTGTGATTGCGCGCCGCAAAGCGCCGCACGCGCACCTGAACCGACGAAGAGACGCGAAACGCGTCACAGCTTGGAGTACAAAATGGCTAAAACACCGAACATCCTCTTCTTCCACGTCGACAACCTCGGCATGGGCGAACTCGGTTGCTACGGCGGCGGTAAACTGCGCGGCGCGGACACCAAGCGCATGGACACGTTCGCCAAGGAAGGCGCAAAGCTGACGCACTACGTTGTCGAGCCGCAGTGCACGCCGACGCGGTCGGCGCTCATGACCGGCCGGTTCCCCATTCGCTCGGGCAACCACACGATTGCGCTCGGAGGCAACGGCGGCGGCCTCGTGCAATGGGAGCGGACGATCGCGTCCATCCTGGCCGAGGCCGGATACACCTCGTCGATCTACGGCAAATGGCATATCGGCGCCGAGGACGGCCGCTTCCCGACCGACCACGGCTTCGATGAGTGGTATGGACCGCTCCGCACCTACGACGAATGCATGTGGCTGGAAGACCCGCACTACGTTCCGGAACGCGACGGCTTTTCGCATATGCATGAAGGAGTGAAGGGCAAGGGTGCATGGCCCGTGCTGGACCAGCAACTCACCATGGAAACTAAGAAAACGTGCGATCTAGAATACCAAAACCGCGCGCTTAAATTCATGGAGAAGGCGGTCAAGGACGATAAGCCATTCTACTGCTACTTCAACCACTCGCTGATGCACTTTCCGATGAGCCCACGCGACGAATTCGTCGGTAAGAGCGACAATGGCGAATGGGGGGACTGCCTGCTGATGCTCGATCATGACTTCGGCGTTCTGCTCGACAAGCTCGACGAGCTTGGCGTGCGCGACAACACGATCGTTGTGATGTGCGGCGACAACGGCGCCGAGGATCATCTCGCCGGCCGCGGCACCGGCGGCTTTTTCGACGGCTCTTACTTCAGTTCGGCCGAAGGTGGCATCCGCACGCCACTGCTGATCCGCTGGCCGGGTCACATCGCAGCAGGTACCGAGAGCAACGAAATGGTGCATGTCACCGACATGTTCACGACGCTGCTGAAGTTCGTCGGCTGCGAACCGCCGAAAGACCGTCTGATCGATGGCGTCGATCAAACGCCGTTCTTCCTGGGCAAGCAGGAGACCTCTAATCGCGAGTCCTGCATCGTCTGGCTCAAGGACGAACTGCATGCGGTGAAGTGGAAGGACTTCAAGATCAACTTCAAGCGTCAGCAGCACTTTCACGACCCCGAGCTGCCGCTCGGCTTCGCCCGCATCACGCATTTGAAGGAAGACCCGAAGGAACGTGAAGCAGTCAACCAGCGCTATGTGCGCTGGTGGGTGATGCAGCATGCGCATCGCATCGTCCGCGCTTTTGATGACAGCGTGAAGAAGGAAGAGTTAATTCCGCCGGGGTCCGATCTCGACTTCGTGCCGAAGCAATACCACACGATCTGAAAAGAGAGACGACCATGACGAACGCCGACATCGCCTGCTGCGCGAAACCTTCATCTGCGCGTGCAGACGGCCGGGTGGCGGCGGTTCGCCCAATGCAAGACCACCGGGACGGCATGGCCTGGATTCCCGGTGGCGTTTTTCTAATGGGATCGGAAGCGTTCTATCGCGAAGAGCGGCCGGTGCATTCCGAAGCCGTCGAAGCGTTCTGGATGGATACCTCGCCCGTTACCAATGCAGCGTTTCTTCGTTTCGTCGATGCGACGGGCTACGTCACGTTTTCCGAACGGCCGCCGTCGCCTGAAATGTATCCCGATGCAGCCGCCGAATGCCTGGTCCCGGGCTCGCTGGTTTTCGTCAAGCCGCAACGCCCGGTGAGCCTGCGCGACAATCGCGTGTGGTGGGAGTATCGGCCTGGCGCGAACTGGCGGCAACCTTCCGGTCCCGGCAGTTCCATTGAGGGCAAAGCCTCGCATCCCGTCGTGCACGTAACCTATGAAGACGCCCGCGCCTACGCGACTTGGGCCAAAAAGGATTTGCCGACCGAAGCCGAGTGGGAATTCGCCGCGCGCGGCGGCCTCGACGGGGCAACCTATCCGTGGGGCAACGAGTCAAATCCCGGCGGAATGTTCATGGCGAACACCTGGCAGGGGCACTTCCCCTATGACGATTCAGCAGAAGACGGCTATGAGGGCACTTCGCCCGTCAGCTCGTTCCCTGCCAATGGATACGGCCTTTACGATGTCGTTGGGAACGTCTGGGAGTGGACCGCTTCTCCCTACGCCGCGAGGCGCGATGCTGAAATATCGTGCTGCCATCGCAACGACCCCGAGCCGCAGGGCGTGCCGCGCGTTGTGAAAGGCGGTTCGCATCTGTGTGCGCCGAATTATTGCCTGCGCTTTCGACCCGCCGCGCGACAGGGCGAAACCGCTGACACGTCCACCTGCCACATCGGATTTCGTTGCGTGGTGCGCGCACCTCGCGATGCAGCCTGACATGACGACCGCAACCCACGCATCCGTCCAAGTAGCACTGGAAGACTCACCCTCGCTGACATCCGTGCTGCGTTCGCCTCAACAGGCGGCACGCGAAACGCTTGCCGGCGTCGTCACCGCTCTGGCGCTAATTCCGGAGGTGATCTCGTTTTCTTTCATTTCGGGCGTCGATCCGAAAGCCGCGCTCATCGCGTCGATCGTGCTGGGCCTTGTGATGTCCGTGATCGGCGGACGGCCGGGCATGGTGACGGCCGCGGCGGGGTCGATTGCGCTCGTCATCGGACCGATGGTGAAACTGCACGGCGTCGGCTACATCCTTCCGACGGTTCTGCTCGCAGGAATGGTCCAAATCGCCTTCGGGGCCTTCGGGCTCGCGCGGCTGACCCGCTTCATTCCACGGTCGGTCATGATCGGCTTCGTCAATGCGCTCGGCATCCTGATTTTTTTCGCGCAGGTACCGCATATCATCAACGTACCATGGATGGTTTATCCACTATTCGCGGCGACGGTCGCGATCGTTCTTCTGTTCCCAAGAATTAACACAAGGATCACCACCACGATTCCCTCCGCGCTGGTGGCGATCGTAGTGGTTACCACCATCGTCATTGTAGGGCATCTTGCGGTGCCGACGGTCGCTGGCCAAGGCGCGATGGCGCCGGGCCTGCCGGGATTGACGCAATTCCTGGTGCCGCTCAATTTTGCAACGCTGGACATCATCTGGCCGACCGCGCTGAGCGTCGCATTCGTCGGTCTGCTCGAAACGTTGCTGACAGCGAAACTCGCCGATGGTCTGACCGATACGCGCTCCGACAAGAGCCGTGAATCCTGGGCGCTTGGCATCGCCAATATCGCAGCGGGATTCTATGGCGGCATCGCCGGTTGCGCGATGATCGGGCAGACCGTCGTCAACGTCAGGATCGGTGGCGGCAGAACGCGGCTGTCTACTGCGGCTGCTGCCGTCGTGCTGCTTTTGCTGGTGACGATTCTAAGCGATCTGATGGCGCAGATTCCGATGGTCGCTCTTGCGGCCGTCATGATGATCGTCGCCGTCAAGACGTTCGACTGGCGCAGCATGAGCCTGCCCACGTTGAAGCGGATGCCGCTCCCGGAGACGATGGTCCTGCTGCTCACGGTGATCATCACCGTCGCGACCGGAAATCTCGCGCTGGGCGTCGCCGGCGGCGTATTGCTTGCGATGGCGTTGTTTGCCCGCCGCATCGCCTACGTCATTCGCATCGAGCGCACACCGAGCAAGGATGGCACCGCGGTTTGTTACGATGTCCGCGGCCCGCTGTTCTTCGGCAGCAGCCACGATCTCGTCGAACAGTTTTCCTATGCGAGCGATCCTGAAACGATCGTCGTCGATCTCACGCATTCCCAAATTTGGGACGCGTCGAGCGTCGCCGCACTGGATGCAATCGAGACGAAATACAGGACGCATGGCCGCGCGATCACGCTGCGCGGGCTCGATGATCGCAGCGAAGCCTTCCACCGCAATCTGACCGGCAAGTTGTAGAGGGGCGACGCGTTGGCTCCCATCTCAGACCTGTCGAATCTGGCCGGACGTATCCGTGGGTTTGTTCGTGGACATGAAATTTTCCTGTTACCGCTCGCGCTGGTGATCGGATGCGCCGGCGGCGTGCTGGTGTCGGCGATGAGCTGGGCCGCGCAGCTCGCCCATGTGGTCATCTACGGCATTCCGATCGATGTGCGGCTAAGCGCGCATTCGGCCGTCAGTCCCGTTGCCGCGATCGCGGCGCCGGTGGCTGGCGGCTTGCTGCTGGCCGCGATGGAATGGTCGCGGCGTCGGTGGAAGCTGTCCAATGCCGCCGATCCTGTGGAGGCCAATGCCCTGCGCGGCGGTCATCTCTCATTGCGCGACAGTTTCGTCGTGAGCTGCCAAACTCTCATATCGAATGGATCTGGCGCGTCTGTCGGCCTTGAGGCCGGCTACACGCAGATCGGCGCAGGCGTCGCATCCTGGATCGGGCGGGCTTTCAAGCTGCGCCGCAACGACATGCGCACAATGGTGGGATGCGGCGCCGCTGCCGCGATTGCAGCGGCGTTCAATGCGCCGTTGACTGGTGTGTTCTATGCGTGCGAGCTTGTCGTAGGGTCCTATTCCGTCAGCAACGCGGCGCCTTTCCTCATTGCCGCCCTTTCGGGGGCACTGGTGTCCGGCCAATTCGGACAGCATCCTTACTCGTTCGATCTCGTCGCGGCCGGCACAGGAGACTTCGGCCAATCGACCGGGCTGGCTGTTCTGGGGTTGATCTGCGGCGTGGCCGGCATCGGCGTGATGTATGCAGCCGCATATGCCGAGCGACTGTTCAACCAGAAATGGATTCCCTTTTGGCTGAAGCCCGCGCTTGGCGGGGTTTGTGTCGGCGCGATGGCGATCTACACACCGCAGGTTCTCGCCGCTGGGCATGGCGCGATGGCGCTCGATCTCGACGCGCGCATGACGATGCTGACGATCGCGACGATTGCCGGCCTAAAGATCCTGGCCTGCGTGATTTCACTCGCGTCCGGCTTTCGCGGTGGCCTGTTCTTCGCTTCGCTTTTTGTCGGCTGTCTGATCGGGAAATTCTACCAACTGGCACTGGCCTCATTCGGGTTCGGCATCAGTCTCGATCCAATCACCAGCGCCTTGACCGGAATGGCGACGCTTGGCGTCGCCATCGTCGGCGGGCCGTTGACGATGGCGTTTCTTGTTTTGGAGATGACACGAAATTTTGAGTTAACGGCTGCGGTGCTGCTGGCCTGTATCGTCAGCAGCGTCCTGGTGCGCAGCACGTTCGGCCATTCATTTTCAACATGGCGGCTGCATCTGCGGGGCGAGACCATCCGCGGTGCGGACGATATCGGCTGGCATCGCGGCCTGACGGTGAAATCTATGATGCGGACCGACGTTCCCACGATGCCGGCTACGGCCACCATCGCGGTGTGCAGACTTGAGTTTCGTTTAGGGTCGCATCAAGCCATCTTTGTCTCGAACGCCTCGGGAAAATACGTCGGAACGGCCATGCTTTCCGACATTTTTGCGGGTGATATCGACGCCGCTGCCGGCCACCAGACCGTCGGCACGCTGATGCATAATTCCGAAACCGTGCTGTTGCCCGATATGAACATCAAGGACGCGCTCCACGCATTTGAACAGGCGGAGGCGGACGTTCTGCCGGTCTTGAAGGCTTATACAAACCGGGAAATCATCGGTTTTCTGAGCGAAAGCTACGCGTATCGCAGATACATTCAGGAATCAGAACTTGCTGCCGGACATCGGACTCCGCGCGCTGTTTAAGCGGCCAACCGCTTCCAAATGTTTACTGTTCAACCGGCGGATGTTGGTGGTGCCGCCGTCGGGCTTCTTCCGCAGCAACTCCTTGAAGTCGACGGGCTTGGACGCGCTGTTTGACCGCAGCCACATCACATTCGATACCGACGTATTCATCCGCATCAGCTGGTTCGTGCCTGTGATCTATTCGAGTCCCTGCAACTTATATTACATCAGCCAGTTATGAGAAAAAATCATATAATTATTTCAATAACATACGAGTTCGTAGTTTTGTTCTGAATGGCGCACCATTTGCGCTTCGGCGCCATACCTCTCAGTCGCAACAGTCAGTCGCAGCCTTGGTGCCTCACGCGGCCGTGGCTGGCATTTCCAGATCGGCCCAGATCGCGGCGAAATAGGCCTGGAAGGCAGCGTCGGTGCGCAGCGCCACAGGATCGCGGCCTGCCTTGGGCAGATCGATGACGTGGAGCGCGCGCACGGTCGCCGGACGGGCGCTGAGCACCAGAACCCGGTCGGCCATGGCGATGGCTTCGCCGATGTCATGGGTCACCAGAATGGCGCTCTTGCCGTTTTCGGCGATGATGCGTGACACGTCGGCCTGCAGCAGCAACCGGGTCTGGAAGTCCAGCGCCGAGAACGGCTCATCCAGCAGGATGACCTGCGGATCGAACGCCAGCGTGCGCATGATTGCCACGCGCTGCCGCATGCCGCCTGACAAGGTTGCGGGCTTGGCGTTCTCGAAACCGGCGAGGCCGTAGGCGCGGATCAGTTTCATGGCGATCTCGCGCGAGGTCTGTCGCGGGGCCCCGCGCACCTCCAGCCCGAGCATCACATTGTCGATGACGGAACGCCACGGCAGCAGCAGGTCCTTCTGAAGCATGTAGCCGACATGTCCTGCGGCATCGTCGACGCGGATGCCTGCGACCTCCACATGGCCGCGCGTCGGCTTCAGCAAGCCGGCAATGACATTGAACAATGTGGACTTGCCGCAGCCGGACGGGCCGACAATGGCGAGCGTTTCGCCCTGCCGGAGTTCGAAGCTGACGTTGCGGATGGCCTCGACAAACTGCTTGCCGCTTCCGAACGATGCGCCGACCTGCTCGGCCTTGAGTACAGCGGACGTGGACGACGACGTTGCGATTTGCGTCATGACGTTCATGCATCCACCTCGCTGCAGAAGCCGAGCAGCATGTTGTTGAAAACATCGGGGGTTACGGCGGTGAAGGCATGGGCGCCCCATTCCACCTCGCGAACACGTGCGCCGGGAATGGCGGCAGCCAGTTGTTGTGTCAGATAGGCCGGCACCAGGCTGTCGTCCCGCGACGAGGCCAGCAGTGTGGGTGTTGCAATGGTCGCGAGAGCGTCGCCGGGGTCGAAGGCGAGAAACATATCGATGCGCGCATTCATCGTGGCCGCCGCCGGGAAGTGCGCGAGGATGCGCTCTTCTTCCGCGTCGAGCTGCGCGGCGTTTTCTGAAATCCATTGCGGCGGATAGAGAAACAGCGGCTGCGCCCGCACATAGGCTTTCGGACCCGACTGATTCAGGATCTGCTTGCGGACCTCGAAGCAGCGCCGCAGGAACGGATCGGCGCGGCCCCAGCCGTTCACCACCACCAGGCTGCGCAGGCGCGCGGGATCGCGCAGCGCAAGCTCAATTCCGACGATGCCGCCGATGGCATGGCCCACCACATGCGCATTGCTGACACCGGCGTGGTCGAGCACATGCACGATGTCATCGGCCATGCCGGCGATCGATCGCGGTGGTGCGTTGCTACTCGCGCTGCGACCGGTACCGACATGGTCGTAGAGAATGACCTGGTGGTGCTGCGCGAGCGCTGCGACCTGCGGCGTCCAGAACGACCCGCTGCCGCCCATGCCCGCCGACATGAGGATCGCCGTTCCGTGTCCATGAGTTTCGTAAAAGATGTCGGCGTCACCGCCGCTTGCATAGGGCATGGCTTGTCTTGCAGGTTCGAGCGATGAAAAGTCAGAAGCGCAGTCGGCGTTCGAGAAGGTCGATCGCGCCGTACATCAGCAGCGCCACAGCCATGAGCGCGGCGATGCCGACCCAGACGGCGTTCAAATCGTAGAGCACGCCGGCGTAGTAGATCATGTAGCCGAGGCCCTCTTTCGAGGCGATGTATTCGCCGACCACCGCACCGATCAGCGCGAAGCCGACATTGAGACGGAAGGCGGACACGATCCACGGCATGGCGCCCGGAATGACGACGGTTCGCCATGTCTTCCAGCGGCTGGCGCCGAGCGAGCGCATCAATTTAATCAGGTCGCTATCGACCTCCTTGGCGCCCTGCTGTGCGGTGATCACGGCGACGATGAAGGTGATGATGGCGGCGATGGCGATCTTCGACGAGATGCCGATTCCGAACCACACGATAATCAAGGGAGCGAGTGCAATCTTCGGCAAGCCGTTGAGCGCGATGAGATAGGGACGCAGCACCGCTGCGCTGGTCGGAAACAGCCAGAGCAACAGGCCAACTGCACTGCCGGCGATGGTGCCGATCAGGAAGCCGGCGATGGCTTCCCAGGCGGTCAGTGCGGCGTCGCGCAGGAGCTCTCCGTTGGCGATCAGAATCGAAGCCTTGGCGAAGATTCCGCTGGGCCGTCCGTAGAGATAGACGGCGATCCATTTGAAGCTGATCGCAATTTCCCAGGCTGCAAGCAGTACGGCCAGCAGTGCCACTTGCAGGAGTGCGATCCGCAGCACCGGCGGCATCAGCCGCCGCTCGACATTGGCCGGGGTGGCTTCGATGGTCGTCACATCAAGCTCGCTTGTGCGCGATCGACGCGATCTCGACGAGGCAATCCGGCTTTACCAATCCGCACTGGATGCAGTAGCGGGCCGGCTTCTCGCCGGGGAAGTATTCGGCATAGACCTTGTTGACGGCGCCGTAATTGGCCCAGTCGGTCACGAAGATGGAGTTGAAGGTGATGTCGGCCATCGTCGCGCCGGCTGCGGTCAGCACGCTCTTGATGGTCTCGAGGATGTGCCGGGTCTGCGCTGCCGCATCGCCGACATGAACGACGTCGTTATTCTTGTCGAAGGCCAGCGTGCCGGACACATAGATCACGCCATCGGCCATCATGCCGGGCGAGTAAGGTGCGAGCGGCGGATGAGTGCCGGGCGGAATGATCGCGCGATCTGTCATGGGATCCTCAGGCTTTGGTGGAGGGTTCAGTCTGCGCAAATGCGCGGCGGAAATCGGCGGTGCTCGACACCCAGCCGAAAAAGGTTTCGATATTGAAGACGGTAGCTTTCTGGACGTAGTCAGGCCCCGCCTGATGCGTGGCGTCTTCGAGCATCACGCCGAAATATTCGAGATGGAAGCCGTCGCGCAGTGTCGACTCAACGCAGACATTGGTGGCGATGCCGCAGAACACCAGATTGCGGATGCCCCGCGCGCGCAGGATGCTGTCGAACTGGCTGTTGAAGAAGCCGCTATAGCGCGGCTTCGGCACAACGATGTCGCCCGGCCGCGGTTTGAGGTCGTCGACCAGCGCATAATCCCAACCACCCTTGGCAAGCAGGCTGCCGTGCAATTCCGGGCGTGCGCGCATGGTCTTGAGTGCGTTCGACTTGTGCCAGTTCGGGGATCCCGGACCGCCGGCTTCGACATAGTCCGCGTCCCAGCCGTTCTGGAAGTAGATCACGGTGACGCCGGCCTCGCGTGCGACGTCCACTGTGTCCTTGATTGCGACAATCGCTGCCTTGGCGCCGGAAATATCGAAGCCGGCCAGATCGAGATAGCCGTTCGGTGATGCGTAGGCGTTCTGCATGTCGACCACGACGACTGCAGTCTCCTCGACCGCGAGCCGCAACGGTTCGGGGCGTGCGGGCAAGGTGACGTAGCGTCGTTCCGGCGGAAAGCTGGTGGAGACCGACATCACGCGAGTCCGAATTCCTTGGTCGCTTTCTCGGCGAAGCGATTGTCGACCATCTGCGTATAGGGCAACGTCGTAGAGACGGCGCCGCCGCCCTGTTCGAGCAACATCGCGCGATCCCATTCCTCGGCGGAAATGGTCGGGTTTTTCGGGATCGCCGTCTTGCTGCCGAAGAAATTCTTCGTCGCATTTGCGACCACCGAGGGCGCGACTTTCGGGAAGTACTTCGCTGCCACCTCGGTGAAGACGGCGTTGTTCTCGTGCATCATCTTCTGCGCTTCGGCGATGGCGTTACAGAAGCCCTGCACCGCCTCCGGATTGGAGGCGATCACGTCTTCGGTGGCCATGGCCGTGGTAAAACACAGCGGCCCAAGCAGATCGGCGAATGACAGCGAGGGCACGAGGCCGAACTGTTCGGCGCCGATGCTGATGTCCCATTCGAATGCGGTGGCGATGTCGGCGCGGCCATCCTTGACGGCTGCGGCCTGGGCTCCGGGGGGCAATTCCAGGAAGGTGACGCCGGCTTCCTTGGGATCGAACTTGCCGACCGTCTTCATCGCATAGGTCGGAACCTGGATCGTCGAGGACGGGAATTTCAGCGTCGCGATGGTCTTGCCGCGCAGATCGTCGATGGTGGTGATCTTGGTGTCCGGGCGGGTCATTCCCCACATCGACACGCCGCCGACGATCTTGGCGATATTCTTGATCTTGCCGCCTTCGCGCGTGGCGTTGACCGACATGCCAGGGCTGGTGACGCCGATCTGGCCGCGGCCGGACAGCAGGATCGGCACCGGCAGGGCGATGCCGCCGGCGGTCGAGAGATCCGTGTCGAGGCCATGTTTGGCGAACAGGCCCTTGTCGGCAGCGACATAGAGCGAGGCATACATGCCAAGCCGGATGGCTTCGGACACCAGCACCTTGCGGCCGGCGGCAAAGGCCGCTCCGCCCAGACCAGCGAACGGGGCGACTGCGGCGCCGATGAGCGAATATTTGAGTAGGTTGCGCCTGTCGATCATGCCTCTGTCCCTCGCCGCCATTGCCGATGTCAGATGATGCGCTGCATAATTTTTAGCCGCAGCGGTATTTCGCATAAAATTCTTGCACCCGTCAATTTCATTAACAAGTCGGGAAAAATAGATATATTTATTTGTAATGCTTATGAATGTGGATCTTCGGCAGCTCCGCGCCTTTGTCGAGGTGGTTCAGGCTGGCAGTTTCAGCCGGGCCGCGCGGAAACTTGGCGTCTCCCAATCTGCCCTCAGCCAGGCTGTTCGCCAGCTTGAGGATGAGTTGCAGGTCCGGCTGCTGGACCGGACAACGCGCAGCGTTCAGCTCAGCAAGGTCGGTGTCGAATTCCTGCCCGGCATCCAGCGCCTGCTGGCGGATCTCGATCACCAGCTTCAGGATTTGCGAGACCTGCGCGAGCATCGCCGCGGCCATGTGACGGTGGCTTGTGTGCCGTCGGTGGCATTGCGCCTGATGCCGGTGGTGCTGGCGAACTTCCAGCGCGAATATCCCATGGTGAGCGTGACGCTCAAGGAGGTGTCACGGCATCAGATCATTGCCGGGCTGCGCAGCGGCGATGCCGAGCTCGGTATCGCCAATGTCCCGGGCGAAGATGCCGATCTCGACGCGACGAAACTCGTGACCGACCGGTTTGCGCTGGTGATGCGACGGGATCACGCGCTGGCGTCACAAGACGCCGTCAACTGGGTAGACGGCGTCGCCGCAGGCATGATCGCGATGGCGACCGGCACCGGCATCCGGCTGGAAATGGAACGCGGCCTGCAGGAACTCGGCCGCAGCAGCCCGCTGCATGAGGCCGAACACCCGGCGACCTTGCTTGCCATGGTCGAGGCCGGTGTCGGCGTGGCGCCGTTGCCGGGTCTGGCGTTGCCCGCGACCGACCATCCTGTGCTGACCTTCCGCAGGCTGCTCGATCCGGTGATCGAGCGCGACCTGTATCTGATCCGGCGTGTCGGGCGTGACCTGTCGCCGGCCGGTCGGGCGCTTTACCGCGGCATCCAGCTCGTGGCGCAATCGATCCGCGAGCGCACCGCCGCCGGGTGATGGCGAACACGCTTTGACCTTGCTCCCCGGAGTCCCTATTTTGGGATGGATAGTCCTATTTTGGTAGTTTGAGCCCCCTTATGACCGCCTCGCTGAAAGCCATCGACGGATCGGCTGATTTGCCCGTCCTGATGAACGACCTCGCCCGGAGCGCCCGTGCGGCTGCGCGTGCGTTGGCGGTGGCCCCGGCGGAGCAGAAGAATCAGGCCCTTGCGGCCATGGAACGCGCGATCCGCGCCGGCGCGCCGGCGATTCTGGCGGCCAATGCCGAGGATGTCGCCGAAGTGCGCGCCAATGGCGCCACATCGGCCTTTATCGACCGGCTGACCCTGACCGAGGCGCGCGTGCATGCGATGGCGGATGGCATCCGTGTCATTCATGACATCGCCGATCCCGTCGGCGCCGTGACCGAAAGCTGGCAGCGGCCGAATGGCATGACCATCGAACGCGTGCGCGTGCCGCTCGGCGTCGTCGCAGTGATTTTCGAGAGCCGTCCGAATGTTGCGGCGGATGCCGGCGTGCTCTGCCTGAAATCCGGCAATGCCGTGATCCTGCGCGGCGGCTCGGACAGTTTCCGGTCGTGCCGAGCGATTCACGAATGTCTGGTGCAGGGCCTGCGTGAAGCCGGTCTGCCGGAAGCCGCGATTACGCTGGTCCCGACGCGCGATCGTGCGGCGGTCGGATTGCTGCTCACCGGCCTCAATGGCGGCGTCGATGTGATCGTGCCGCGCGGCGGCAAGAGCCTGGTCGCGCGCGTCGAGGCCGAAGCGCGCGTGCCGGTGTTCGCCCATCTCGAAGGCGTCAATCACGTCTATGTCGATCGCGCCGCCAGGCTCGATATGGCGAAGTCGATCGTGTTGAATGCGAAGATGCGCCGTCCCGGTGTCTGCGGCGCGACGGAAACGCTGCTGATCGACCGCGCGGTGGCAGGCACGCATCTCAAGCCGCTGGTGGAAATGCTGATCGACGCCGGCTGCGAGGTGCGCGGCGACGCCGCCGTGCAGCAGGCCGATGCGCGCGTCAAGCCTGCAACGGACGAGGATTGGGACACCGAATACGAAGATGCGATCATCTCGGCGAGGGTCGTCGACGGTGTGGACGATGCGCTCGCGCATATTCGCGATCACGGCTCGCACCATACCGATGCGATCGTCACCGAGGACGTCGCCGTGGCCACGAAGTTTCTCAACGAAGTGGATTCGGCGATCGTGCTGCATAACGCGTCGACGCAGTTCGCCGATGGCGGCGAATTCGGCTTCGGCGCGGAAATCGGAATCGCCACCGGCAAATTCCATGCGCGCGGCCCGGTCGGCGCCCAGCAGCTCACCAGTTTCAAGTATCGCATTCACGGCACCGGACAGACCCGGCCGTGATAATGTGCGCGTGGGCGCGTGGAGACTGAATTGGAGTCGCATTCAGTCCCGCCGGCGCAGGGCATACCGCCGCATAGTCCCGGCATGCGGATCGGCCTGCTCGGCGGATCGTTCAATCCGCCGCACGCCGCGCATCGGGCCATCAGCCTGTTCGCGATGAAGCGGCTGCGGCTCGATCGCGTCTGGTGGCTGGTGTCGCCGGGCAATCCGCTCAAGGATCAGCGCAATCTGCACGATCTCGCCGCGCGCGCGGCTGCAGCGCGGGCGATGGCTGATCATCCGCGCATCGATGTCACCTGTCTCGAGAGTGTCATCGGTACGCGCTATACTGTCGACACCATCAGCTACCTCCGACGTCGATGTTCGCAAGCACGATTTGTCTGGATCATGGGTGCCGACAATCTCGCCCAGTTTCACCGTTGGGAGAGCTGGCAGGTAATTGCCGGAGAGGTGCCCTTTGCGGTCATCGACCGGCCGCCGCAGAGCTTCCAGGGACTGGCATCGACCGCCGCCCAGGCCCTCGGCCGTTACCGGATACCGGAGCAGGATGCTGGGTCATTGGCCGACCTGAAGCCCCCCGCATGGGTATTTCTGACCGGTTTGAAGCTAAATCTGTCCTCCACCCGGCTGCGGAACCCGGATGGCAGCTGGAAGACGTAATTCCACAACACTCGCCCGATAAGTGCTATAGGGCGGGCGCTGGAATATTGAATCCGGCATTCCCACATGCATACTTGATTTCACCGGGCGTCGGATTCGGCGTCCCAATACAGTGAAAGGAATGGTCCTCTGGCCACTTCTGTATTGTCCAAGACGGGCGCCAAGAAAACCTCGTCCAAGGTTGTCCCACCCAAGAAGTCCGCTTCGGTAAAGAAGGCTGCCGCGCCCAAAAAGGCTGCCGCAACCAAAACCGCAAAGCCGAAGGGTGCAGCCAAGACACCTGCTGCTGCAAAAGCTGCACCGAAGGCTGTCATTCCGAAGAAGGTTGCTTCGCCCAAGGCGAAGAAATCAACTACGGCGATGCGCGACACCGCGACCGAAACGCTCAATCTCGTTCTCTCCCGCCTTGACGACATGAAGGCCGAGGAAACGGTGACCATCGATCTGCGCGGTAAGTCGGCTTTCTCCGATTACATGGTCGTGACCACCGGCCGGTCGAACCGCCATGTCGGCGCGGTGGCCGAGAATGTCGCCAAGGGTCTCAAGGAAGCCGGTCAGAAAAAGCTGCATGTCGAAGGCCTGTCCAATTGCGATTGGGTGCTGATCGATACCGGCGAAGTCATCCTGCACGTCTTCCGGCCTGAAGTTCGCGAATTCTACAATCTGGAACGTTTGTGGACGCAGAGCCCGTCGGATGAACCGCGGATCGATCTGAAGGCTGTTTGAGCCAGCAGGCATTCGGCAACGGCGCGGCGCGTGCTAGTCTGCGCCGATGCATCTGGTTGTGATCTCCATCGGCAAGCTTAAGCAGGGTCCGGAACGCGAGCTCGCGGAACGGTACCGTGATCGCTTCGACGATATCGGCCGCAAGCTCGGCTTTCGCGGTTTGGCGATTCATGAAATTTCGGAAAGCCGCGCGCGCGATGCGGCGACCCGGATCCATGAGGAAGCAGCGGCGATTTCGGCACTGATTCCGGAAAAGGCTGTGTTAGTCGCGCTCGACGAACGTGGCAGTAGCGTCGATAGCGCCAGTTTCGCCCGCCATATCGGGAAGTGGCGGGACGAATCGGTGCCATATAATGTTTTTGTCATTGGCGGGGCGGACGGACTTTCGCCCGAATTGCGGAGCAAAGCCAAACTCAGCATTGCCTTCGGCTCGGCGACCTGGCCGCATCAAATGGTTCGCGTCATGCTTCTGGAACAGATTTACCGGGCCGCCACTATTCTGGCTGGCCACCCGTATCACCGCGTTTAGCTCGCTATATTGAGCCTATCGCGTTTGAAAGAAGGCGCTGTCGAAACCACGATGCTGTCACCGCGGTCCATTCCCTCTGAACACGCCGCCGTTCGCCGCGGGATGTCGAGCTCATCGTCGTTGTCCATGATGCTGGTATCAGCCGCCCTTGCAGGTTTGATGACGACTTCGGTCGAGGCGCAAACGGCTGCGCCGATCCAGCAGGCCAATGCGCCATCGCCGGATATCATTCGCCAGCGCGAGCAGGAGCTCGAAGCGATCCGCGCGCAGCAGAAGAGCGCCGCGGAGCTGCAGGCAAAACTGAAAGCCGATATTGCGGCGATCGGACAGGACCGCGGCAAGCTCAGTCAGCAGCTCATCGATATTGCCGCCCGCGTCCGCGGTGTCGAAACCCGCATCGACGATGCCGAAGTGCGATTGCGTCCGCTGGATGCGCGCGAGCAGAAGATCCGCGGTACGCTGGAATCGCGCCGTGGCGAAATCGTCGAAGTGCTGTCGGCGTTGCAGCGCGCCGGCCGCCGCGCGCCGCCGGCTTTGCTGGTGCGACCCGAAGATGCGCTGAAGTCGCTGCGCACCGCGATGCTGCTCGGCTCCGTTGTGCCCGAGATGCGCGCGCGCGCCGAGCAACTGGTGGCCGACCTCAGCGAACTCGTGAATTTGCGCAAGGCGATCTCGACCGAGCGCGATCAGCTTGCCGGCGACCGCGACAAGCTGAAGGAAGAACAGACGCGCCTCGCGTCCTTCACTGATGAGCGCCAGAAGCAGCAGTTGGCTGCCGAAAAGGATATGGAAGCGGAGGCGGCGCGTGCGCTGACCCTGTCTCGTCAAGTCGACAGTCTGCAGGGCCTGATAGCGAAGATGGAACAGGACTCCAAGGCAGCGGCAAAGGCAGCAGCCACGGCCAGTCTGCAGGGCACGCCGGCGACGCTCAGCAATGGCAAGCCGGATATCGGCGCCTTCAAAGACCCCGGCCGGCTTAGCCCGGCGATCGCCTTTGCCTCGGCGAAGGGCATGTTCGCACTTCCGGTCAACGGGGTTAAAATTCGTAATTTCGGCGGTTCCGATGGTGTCGGGGGCGTCGAAAAAGGCATCTCACTGGCCGCACGGGCCGGTGCGCAGGTCACAACACCGTGTGACGGCTGGGTTGTTTATTCCGGTCCGTTCCGTAGCTATGGACAACTCTTGATCCTCAACGCTGGGGGCGGGTATCATGTCTTGATCGCCGGGATGGAGCGCATTTCGGTGAACATTGGTCAGTTCGTCCTTACCGGGGAACCGATCGCTGTCATGGGATCAACATCCCGGGTAGCATCCGTCCTTGCGGCCAATGCCAGCCAGCCTGTGCTTTATATCGAGTTCCGTAAGGACGGGACTCCCATTGATCCAGGCCCATGGTGGGCCGCTAACGAAGGCGAAAAGGTTCGCGGATGATGCGCAAGACTTCCATAATTCTGCTGAGTGCTGCCACTGGCGCCGCCTTGACGCTCTTCGTGACCCAACCACGCGCCGTGTTCATGGGCACCAGTGCCCGCGCTGCGACCTCGGATACCTACCGCCAGCTCAACCTGTTCGGCGACGTGTTTGAGCGCGTCCGCAGCGACTATGTCGAGAAGCCCGACGACAGCAAGCTGGTCGAATCGGCGATCTCCGGCATGCTCGCCGGCCTCGATCCGCATTCCAGCTACATGGATGCCAAGAGCTTCCGCGACATGCAGGTGCAGACCCGTGGTGAGTTCGGCGGCCTCGGCATTGAAGTCACCATGGAAGATGGCCTGATCAAGGTGGTGTCGCCGATCGACGATACCCCGGCGTCGAAGGCCGGCATCATGGCCAATGACATTATCACCAGCCTCGACGACGAAGCGGTGCAGGGTCTCACCCTGAACCAGGCCGTCGAGAAGATGCGCGGTCCGGTCAACACCAAGATCAAGCTGAAGATCATCCGCAAGGGTCAGGACAATCCACTCGACGTCACTCTCGTGCGCGACAATATCCGTGTCCGCTCGGTGCGTGCCCGCGTTGAAAGCGATGATATCGCTTACATCCGTATCACCACCTTCAACGAGCAGACGACTGAAGGCCTGAAGCGCGAGATCGCGGCGCAGACTGCGGCCATCGGTGCGGACAAGGTCAAGGGCTACATCATCGACCTCCGCAACAATCCGGGTGGCCTTCTTGAAGAAGCCGTCACCGTTTCCGACGCGTTCCTCGAGCGCGGTGAGATCGTCTCGACCCGCGGTCGCAACGCGGAAGAAACCCAGCGTCGCACCGCACATGCGGGTGATCTGACCAAGGGCAAGCCCGTGGTCGTGCTGATCAATGGCGGTTCGGCTTCGGCATCAGAGATCGTCGCCGGCGCGCTGCAGGACCACAAGCGTGCGACCACCATCGGTACGCGCTCGTTCGGCAAGGGCTCGGTGCAGACCATCATCCCGCTGGGCTCCGGCAATGGCGCGCTGCGTCTGACCACGGCGCGTTACTTCACGCCGTCGGGCAAGTCGATCCAGGCCAAGGGCATCGTCCCGGACATCGAGATCGTGCAGGACGTGCCGGATGAACTGAAGTCGCGCGACATCAAGGGCGAAGCCTCGCTCCGTGGCCATCTCAAGAACGATGGCGACGAGAAGACCGGTTCGCAGTCCTACGTGCCGCCGGATGCCAAGAATGACAAGGCGCTCAAGGCTGCTACCGACCTGCTCCATGGCATCAAGGTGACGTCGAATGCGGTCATCACACCGCCGCCGGCAGCCGCCGCCGCTGCGGACAAGCCGGCAGACGACAAGGCGGCCGCCAAGCCGAACTGATCGACAAGCGCATATCAATTCTGCGGAACGGGCGGCCTTCGGGTCGCCCTTTTTGTTGCAATCCTTCCAGGTGATCCCGCGCCTTCCGGGTGCGGTGGCCACAACCGGGCGTGTTATTGTCCGGTCTGCTGATTCGGGAGATCCATGGCAGTGTCGGCGGACGATCTGAGCGCCCCGCTTGGACAAAAATTGACGCGCAAGCGGCGATTCCGGCTGCCTTTTTCCGGAACGCAGGCGCTTGCCACGATACTCGCGCTGCTGTTGCTCGGCTTTCTCGGCGTTGCCATCTTCAATAATAACCCGATGGGCGGCGAGCCGGTTGCGCGTGTCGCGATCAAGGCGCCCGCCGTGACCGAGGACAAGACTGCTGCGAAGCCTCCGGTCGAGGTCAAGCACGGCACGCCGGAGACGGCCAAGACGCCCGAGGCCCCCGGCCAGAAGACCATCACCATCATCGATGGCTCCAGCGGCGCCCGTAAGGATGTCGTGGTGTCGAGCGATGGCACGGACAGCACTGCGGCCGATGCGCCGCCGCCGGTCATGACGGGGATCGATCAGAAACTGCTGGAGAAAACCCGCCACGGCATGGTGCCCATCGCCATCGGCGCGCTGAAGCCGGTCACGGCCTATGCCGCCGGCTCCGACGCCGAGCGCGCCAAAGCGATGAAGACGCCGAGCATTTCCATCGTCATCGGCGGCCTCGGCGTCGGTGCAGCC
Source organism: Tardiphaga sp. GW822-FHT04G09 (assembly GCF_058800725.1). Taxonomy (NCBI): domain Bacteria; kingdom Pseudomonadati; phylum Pseudomonadota; class Alphaproteobacteria; order Hyphomicrobiales; family Nitrobacteraceae; genus Tardiphaga; species Tardiphaga sp. GW822-FHT04G09. Next base: position 43,500 of record NZ_JBXAMO010000004.1, read on the forward strand.
AAGACCACCGATGCCATCATGAAGCTGCCGCCGGCGGTGACTCTCGGCTTCACGCCCTATGGTTCGGATCCCGGTAAACTGGTCGAACGCGCCCGTGCGCAGCGCCACGAGGTGCTGCTGCAACTGCCGATGGAACCGTTCGATTATCCCGACAACGATCCCGGCCCGCAGACCCTGTTGGCCTCGGCTACGGCCGAGCAGAATCTCGATCGCATGATGTGGCATATGAGCCGTTTCCAGGGCTATGTCGGCGTCGCCAATTTCATGGGCGCGCGCTTCATCGCCACGGACACGGCGATGCAACCCATTGCGCGGGAAGCCAGCAAGCGCGGGCTCGCATTGTTCGACGACGGCTCCACGCCGCGCAGCGTCGCGGCTGCCGCCGCCGAAGGGCAGGGCATGCCCTTCGCACGCTCCGATGTCGCCATCGACGCGGTACCGACCTCTGCAGATATCGATAAGGCGCTGGCGCGGCTCGAGGGGCTGGCCAAGGAACGTGGTGTGGCTGTCGGCGTCGCCTCGGCGCTGCCGATCTCGATCGAGCGTATCAGCGCCTGGGCCAAAACCCTCGAAGGCCGCGGGGTCATGCTCGTGCCATTGACAACCGCGATGCTGAAATCAAAATCAAGCTAGCGTCGTCTTTGGGCTAGGGTGAATTCGGCACCGCCGAATCGTTGGGATTCAGCGAAGCCGAATTGCTGCGTAAAGAGTGCTCGAACGGACGCGAGAGGCATTGACGGAATGGCGCGCTACGAAGACCTGCCCTATCGAACTTGCGTCGGAATGATGCTGATCAACCCGCAAGGGCTCGTCTTTATCGGCCGCCGCGCCGGCGGTATCGAGCACGTCGATGACATGCATGTCTGGCAGATGCCGCAGGGCGGCGTCGATCCCGGTGAGGACACCTGGGAGGCCGCCAAGCGCGAGCTCTATGAAGAAACCGGCGTCCAATCGGTCGAGAAGCTTGGCGAAGTGCCGGACTGGTTGATCTATGACATTCCCCGCACGGTAGCCGGGCGGGCCTGGAAGGGGCGGTATCGCGGCCAGCGGCAGAAATGGTTCGCCGTGCGCTTCACCGGTGATGACAAGGAAATCAACGTCACGCATCCGCCGGGCGGCCACAAGGCCGAGTTCGTCAATTGGCGCTGGGAGCCGATGAAGAACCTTCCGGAGCTGATCGTGCCGTTCAAGCGCCCGGTCTATGAGCGGGTGGTGAAGGAATTCGCCGGTCTGGCGGACGGCTAGTGCCGCAATGACAGACAACCGGCCCTATCGCCCCAATGTGGGCGTCGCACTGTTCAATGCGGACGGCAAGGTTCTGATCGGCCGCCGCTTCAAGGATGACGGGCCGGAGATCGTCCTTCCGGGCCTGGAGTGGCAGATGCCGCAGGGGGGCATCGATCCCGATGAAGATCCTCGCATCGCCGTGATGCGGGAATTGTGGGAAGAGACTGGCGTCATCCATGCCGATTATCTCGGCGAAACCGGCTGGATGACCTACGACTTCATCCCGTTCGAGGATCCCAGCCATCGCTTTGCGCAATTTCGCGGGCAGCGGCAGAAGTGGTTCGCGCTGAGATTCACCGGGGACGATGCCGAGGTCGACCCGCTGACGCCGCGCAACGGTCAGCCGGCAGAATTCGATGCCTGGCGCTGGGAGCGACTGGATCGTGTTGCCGATCTCGTGGTGCCGTTCCGGCGCGATGTCTATCGCGCGGTGGCGGAGCAGTTCGCCAAATTTGTCTGAAGCGAAGCCCTAACGAAACGAAGCGCTACCCGGGCTATAGCGCCTAGTGCATCGCCGTCGAGGTGACGTGCTGCTGGATGACCTTGAAGTGGTCGAGGCGCTCGATGGCTCGGTCCAGAGCGGAGCCTTCCTTCTCGGCCAGCTTCTCTTCCATCTCGGCGATGTCTTTGGCGAAAGCTTCGCGATCGAGTTCAGCGATCGACGTCGCCACGTCGGCGAGCACCGTGAGACCCTTGTCGGAGACTTCAGCGAGACCGCCGAGCACAATGATCTTCTGGGTCGAACCACCCGACGTGATGGTCATGATGCCAGGACGCAGCGCAGCGACCAGCGGGGCGGCGCCGGCGAGCACACCGAGATCACCCTCGGCGCCCGGGATATCGACCTGATCGACTTCGCCCGAGAAAGCGAGCTTTTCCGGGGAAACGAGATCAAAGTGGAAGGTGGCCATCGTGAACCTGCGAATAGTGACTAGTGAATAGTAATAGCGGAAGCGAAGCGAGTGGCGGAAGCTGCTAGCTACTCACCACTCACTATTCGCTATTCGCCCCTTAAGCGGCTTCAGCAGCCAGCTTCTTGCCCTTTTCGACGGCTTCTTCGATCGCGCCGACCATGTAGAAGGCGGCTTCCGGAAGGTGATCGTACTTGCCTTCGCAGATCGCGCGGAAACCCTTGATGGTGTCGGCGAGCTCGACGAACTTGCCCGGCGAACCCGTGAAGATTTCAGCGACGAAGAACGGCTGCGACAGGAAGCGCTCGATCTTGCGGGCGCGGGCCACGGCCAGCTTGTCCTCTTCCGACAGTTCGTCCATGCCGAGAATGGCGATGATGTCCTGCAGCGACTTGTACTTCTGCAGCACCTGCTGGACCATACGCGCGGTCTCGTAGTGCTCCTGGCCGACGATCAGCGGGGACAGCATGCGCGAGGTGGAGTCGAGCGGGTCCACTGCGGGGTAGATGCCCTTTTCCGAAATCGCGCGGTTGAGCACGGTCGTCGCGTCCAAGTGGGCGAACGACGTAGCAGGCGCCGGGTCGGTCAAGTCGTCGGCCGGAACGTAGATGGCCTGCACCGAGGTGATCGAACCCTTATGCGTGGTGGTGATGCGCTCCTGCAGCGCGCCCATGTCGGTCGCCAGTGTCGGCTGATAACCCACCGCCGAAGGAATGCGGCCGAGCAGAGCGGACACTTCCGAACCTGCCTGGGTGAAGCGGAAGATGTTGTCGATGAAGAACAGCACGTCCTGGCCCTGATCGCGGAAGTGCTCGGCGACGGTCAGACCGGACAGAGCGACGCGCATGCGGGCACCCGGAGGCTCGTTCATCTGGCCGAACACGAGAGCGCACTTCGACTTCACGGCCGGATCCGGATTGTGCGGATCTGCGTTCACCTTGGACTCGATGAATTCGTGATAGAGATCGTTACCTTCGCGGGTACGCTCACCAACGCCGGCGAACACCGAGTTGCCGCCGTGCGCCTTCGCGACGTTGTTGATCAGTTCCTGAATGAGAACGGTCTTGCCGACGCCGGCGCCGCCGAACAGGCCGATCTTGCCGCCCTTGGCGTAAGGCGCGAGCAGATCGACGACCTTGATGCCGGTGACGAGAATTTCAGCCTCGGTGGACTGCTCGGTATACATCGGCGCTTCCTGATGGATAGCGCGGTTGCCTTCCGAAGCGATCGGACCGCCTTCATCGATCGGCTCTCCGATCACGTTCATGATGCGGCCGAGGGTGCCGACGCCAACGGGAACCTGGATCGGCGAGCCGGTGTCGGTGACTTCCTGACCGCGGACCAGACCTTCGGTGGTGTCCATCGCGATGGTGCGGACGGTCGATTCGCCGAGATGCTGGGCGACTTCGAGAACCAGGCGGTTGCCACCGTTCTTGGTTTCGATCGCGTTCAGAATCGCGGGCAGGTAGCCTTCGAACTGCACGTCGACGACGGCGCCGATGACCTGGGTGATACGTCCGGTCTGGTTGGCGGATGTAGCCATGAAAACTTCTCCTTGAAGTCCGAAACTTGAACGGCGGTCCTGAGGACCGGAAGGTTGTTGTTAGATCGCCTCGGCGCCGGAGATGATTTCGATCAGCTCCTTCGTAATCATCGCCTGGCGGGTGCGGTTATAGATCAATGTCTGCTTGCGGATCATATCGCCGGCATTGCGCGTGGCGTTGTCCATCGAGCTCATCTGCGCGCCGTAGAACGAAGCGTTGTTCTCGAGCAGAGCGCGGAAGATCTGCACCGCGAGATTGCGCGGTAGCAGGCCGTCGAGGATCTCATCCTCGGCGGGCTCGTAGTCGTAGCTCGGCGTCGGGCCGGCATCGGCGGCAGGCGCTTCGACCACCAGCGGGATGATCTGCTGGGCGGTCGGGATTTGCGCGATCACCGATTTGAAGCGCGAATAGAACAGCGTGCAGACGTCGAAGTCGCCAGCGTTGAAGAGTTCGAGAACCTTCTTGGCGATGTCGTTGGCATTGACGAAGCCGAGCTGACGCACCGAACGCAGTTCGAGATGACCGACGATCTGCTTCTCGAAGTTACGGCGCAGTTGCTCGTAGCCCTTGCGGCCGACGCAGAAGATCTTGACCGTCTTGCCCTGATTCATCAGCGCCAATGCGCGCTCGCGCGCCAGACGGACGATCGAGGAATTGAAAGCGCCGCATAGGCCGCGCTCGCCGGTGCAGACCAGCAGCAGATGAACCTGATCCTTGCCGGTGCCGGCCAGCAGCGCCGGACCGGAGCCAGCGGTGGTCGCGCCGGCGATGCTTGCGATCACGGCATCCATCTTCTCGGCATAGGGACGTGCAGCTTCAGCAGCGGTCTGCGCACGGCGCAGCTTCGATGCTGCGACCATCTGCATCGCCTTGGTAATCTTCTGCGTCGCCTTGGTCGAGGCGATGCGGACGCGCATGTCTTTAAGTGAGGCCATTCTCAGTCCACCCCGGCGATCTAGCCAATAGGCTGATCGCGAACCTCTCGTTCGAAACGCCCGACCTCGTGCCGGACATCAACGCGAATGGCCGGCGGAAGCCGGCCATTCATTGGCAATATTAAGCAGCGTAGGTCTTTGCAAAGCCTTCGACGACGGCCTTGAGCTGGGCGGCTACGTCGTCCTTGAGATCGCGGCTGTCGCGGATCGCGTTGAGGATCTCGACGTTCTTGCCGCGCAGCAGTGACAGCAGACCGTCTTCGAAGCCACGAACCTTGGCGATCGGCAGGGCGTCGAGATAGCCGTTGGTGCCGGCCCAGATCACGCAAACCTGCTCTTCCATCTTCAACGGCGAGAATTGCGGCTGCTTCAGGAGTTCGGTGAGACGTGCGCCGCGGTTCAGCAGGCGCTGGGTCGACGCGTCGAGGTCGGAGCCGAACTGCGCGAAGGCCGCCATTTCGCGGTACTGTGCGAGCTCACCCTTGATCTTGCCGGCGACTTTCTTCATCGCCTTGGTCTGCGCGGCGGAGCCGACGCGCGACACGGACAGACCGACGTTCACGGCAGGGCGGATGCCCTGGAAGAACAGGTCGGTTTCCAGGAAGATCTGACCGTCGGTAATCGAAATCACGTTGGTCGGGATGTAGGCCGACACGTCGTTGGCCTGGGTTTCGATGACCGGCAGCGCTGTGAGCGAACCATTGCCCTGGGAATCGTTGAGCTTCGCAGCGCGCTCAAGCAGACGCGAGTGAAGATAGAACACGTCGCCCGGATAGGCTTCGCGGCCCGGCGGACGACGCAGCAGCAGCGACATCTGGCGGTAAGCAACGGCCTGCTTCGAGAGATCGTCATAGATGATGACGGCGTGCATGCCGTTGTCGCGGAAGAATTCGCCGATCGTGCAGCCCGTGAACGGCGCGATGTACTGCATCGGAGCCGGATCGGAAGCGGTCGCGGCGACGACGACGGAGTATTCCATCGCGCCCTGCTCTTCGAGCACCTTCACGAACTGGGCGACGGTCGAACGCTTCTGGCCGACGGCGACATAAACGCAGTACAGTTTCTGGCTCTCGGGAGCGCCGGCAACGTTCAGCGACTTCTGGTTCAGAATGGTGTCGAGCGCGATCGCGGTCTTGCCGGTCTGACGGTCACCGATGATCAGCTCGCGCTGGCCGCGGCCGACCGGGATCAGAGCGTCGACCGACTTCAGGCCGGTTGCCATCGGCTCGTTGACCGACTTGCGCGGAATGATGCCCGGCGCCTTGACGTCGACGCGCATACGCTTGTCGGCCTGGATCGGACCCTTGCCATCGATCGGATTGCCCAGCGCGTCGACGACGCGGCCGAGCAGACCCTTGCCAACCGGCGCGTCCACGATCGAACGGGTGCGCTTGACGGTCTGGCCTTCCTTAATTTCACGGTCAGCGCCGAAAATAACGACACCGACGTTATCGGTTTCGAGGTTCAGCGCCATACCACGGGTGCCGTTCTCGAATTCGACCATTTCACCGGCCTGAACATTGTCGAGGCCGTAGACGCGGGCAATGCCGTCGCCGACGGACAACACCTGTCCGACTTCGGAAACTTCAGCTTCCTGGCCGAAATTCTTGATCTGGTCTTTGAGGATCGCGGAAATTTCTGCGGCGCGGATGTCCATCAGCCTGCCTCTTTCATCGAGTGCTTGATCGAGTTGAGTTTGGTGCGAAGCGAGCTGTCCACCATGCGGCTGCCGAGCTTGACGACAAGCCCGCCGATGATGGACGGATCGACTTTCACGTTGAGCGCGACGTCCTTGCCCGTCACTGACTTCAGCGCGGTCTTGAGAGCGTCGAGATTCTTGTCACTGAGCGGCTCGGCGACGGTGACGTCGGCCGTTGCTTCGCCCTTGAACTTGGCGACCAGCGCGCGGAAGCCGCGGATCACGTCATTCACCGCGAACAAACGACGGTTTGCGGTCAGGACACGGAGGAAATTGGCGGTGATGCCGGTAATTCCGGCCTTCTCCAGCACCGAGGTCAGAGCCTTGCTCTGAACATCTGCAGCGAATACCGGGCTGCGAACCAGTCGCGCGAGATCGGCGCTATCGGCCAGCATCGCTGCGAATTTGTCGAGATCGGCCTTCACCGCATCGACGGACTTTTCGTCACGCGCCAGCTCAAACAGAGCTGTTGCGTAACGACCGGACATTCCCGAAACCGACGGATCTTCTGCTGCCACGAATTGCGCTCTTCAGGCTGTCAAACTCGCAAGGGAATAACTATCGCCCGAATGCGGCGCCTAGCGATCCAAGTCCTTGGAATTCAAGCGGGACTTCGATTTTTAGGTCACAACAAAATGTCGTGACCCGTTCAAATCGCGGCTTTGCTAACATAGCGCGCGCGCGGGTGCAACGCGACGAAAGCGTTTGATGATGCCTTGTCGCAGGCCCTCGCAAAGAATCATTTCAGGGAGATGCGGCGCGCCAATCGGGTCGCGGGCGGCGTATTTCATCGTTCGTCTCCGAGGCGGAATTTCTAATTCCGCGTGACGGTACGGGTGCCGCTTTTCGAAACACGCAGCGTCGATCGCGGCAGGTCTGCAATTGAAATCGCGGCAGGCAGCGTGGCGTGTGGCGCCTCATGTCGCCGTTCCCGGCTGCTTAACATTTACTTACCGAATGCTATCCATGCGCGACGATCACTTCGCTATTCAGTATAGTTATGTAATATGCAGTATATTAAGTAGTTAAAAATCTGTTAAAGCGGCTCATTAGCCATGTTCTGTTCCATCACAAGATATTTCATCTGGTCATGGAACGATTGTGTTGCCCATTTTACGCCTCATTACGTCGTCAAACGCTCAGCCAGTGAAATTGGGACGGGGGTCCACTTACCACGTTCGTGGTAATACTGTCTGAGGGACAACAACTTATGCTGCGTTACGGAAAATCGACGCTGGGTGCCATCGCCCGGCCGCGTACGGCAATCGCTTTTATGACTGCCGCTCTTGTTCTCGGGGGAACGGTTTCAGAAGCTTCGGCCAAGTCCCGTCACCATCGTCATCATCACAGGCACCATCACGCCGCCCAGGCTTCGACGTCGCTGTTCGATGCCAATGCGTCGATCGCGCCGACCACCGGCGGCCGTAGCTTCTCGGGCGTTGCGTCCTATTACGGCAGCGAGTCGGGCAGCCGCACCGCGTCGGGTCAGCGCTTCAATCAGAATGCGATGACCGCCGCGCATCGTTCGCTGCCCTTCGGCACCAAGCTCCGCGTCACCCACGGCGGCCGCAGCGTTGTCGTCACCGTCAATGATCGTGGCCCGTTCATCCGTGGCCGCGTGCTCGACCTGTCCAAGGGCGCAGCGAGCGCGATCGGTCTGACCAGCCGTGGTGTTGGCCGTGTCGTTGCGGAAGTCATGTAAGCGCAGAGACGCACTGCGATACTGATCTCTCAAGTTTAGTAAGCGTTGCGTTGTGTCTGTGTTCAGTAAAAGCCTGCCGTCAGCAATGACGGCAGGCTTTTCTTTGATCTGTCACATGGGCGTTGCTTACAGAAAGCTCTGCGGGTCGACATCAACTTCAAGCTTGAGATTCCCCGTCGTCTTCGGCCCATGCGCCAGCCAGTCGCGCAGGTAGTGCGATAAATCGACGTTACGCGCTGACTTCACCAACAAGCGAAAACGATAGCGCCCCTTGATCACGGCGAGCGGTGCTTCGGCCGGGCCGAGCACCATGATGCGCTCGTCGATCGGCGCCATGGCGGCGAGCTTGCGTGCATAGCCTTCGGTGGTCGGCCGGTCGCCGCCTGAAATGATCAGGCTCGCCAGCCGGCCGAACGGTGGATAGCCGGCGCGCTCGCGCGCTTCGATCTCGCTGGCGTAAAAGGCTTCGCGGTCGCTGGCGATCAGCGCCTTCATCACCGGATGTTCCGGCTGATGGGTCTGCAGATAGCCGACGCCGCGGCCCTGTTCACGCCCGGCGCGGCCGATCACCTGATTGAGCATCTGATAGGTGCGCTCCGCCGCGCGTGGATCGCCATTGCCGAGGCCCAGATCTGCGTCGATGACTCCGACGAGATTGAGCCGCGGGAAATTATGGCCCTTGGCCACGAGTTGCGTGCCGATGATGACATCGACACGGCCTTCGGCGATTTCGGCCAGCTCGGTCCGCATCGCATCGATCGAGGTGATGAGATCGCTCGACAGCACCATGGTGCGCGCGTCCGGGAACAGGTTCGCCGCTTCCTCCTGCAGCCGCTCGACGCCCGGACCCACGGCGACCAGCGATTCCTCGGCCTGGCAATGCGGGCATTGATGCGGGCGATGCATCGAGAAGCCGCAGTGATGGCACACCAGCCGTTGCCGAAAGCGATGATCGACCAGCCACGCATCGCAGATCGTGCAGGCGAACCGGTGCCCGCAGCCGCGGCAGAGCGTCAGTGGCGCGTAGCCGCGGCGATTGAGGAACAGCAGCGCCTGTTCCTTGCGCTCGATGGCGATCCGGATTTTCTCGGCGAGGCGCGGTGCGATGAAGCGGCCGCGCATCGGCCCTTCGCGGCGCAGGTCGATGGCCTCGATATGCGGCATGTGCTGGCCGCCGAAGCGCGATGGCAGCGCGATGCGCTGATAGCGTCCCTTGCGCGCATTGACCTCGGACTCGACCGATGGCGTCGCCGAGGCCAGCACAATGGGAATTTTGGCGATCGACGCCCGCACCACGGCCATGTCGCGGGCATGATAATGCGCGCCTTCGTCCTGCTTGTAGGCCTGGTCATGTTCTTCATCGACGATGATCAGACCAAGCTTCGCATAGGGCAGAAACAGCGCCGAACGCGCGCCGACGATGACATGCGCCTCGCCATTGGCGATGGACGCCCAGTTGCGTGCGCGGGTACGTGGTGTCAGCTCGGAGTGCCATTCCAGCGGCCGGACGCCAAAGCGCTTTGAGAAGCGCTCCAGGAATTGCCCGGTCAGAGCGATCTCCGGCATCAGGATCAGCACCTGTTCGCCGCGCCTGATGATCTCGGCAACCGCCTCGAAATAGACCTCGGTCTTGCCGGAGCCAGTGACGCCGTCGAGCAGGGCGGCGTGGAAATCCCCCTTGGCGGCGAAGGTCCGCATCGCCTCGGCCGCAACGGCCTGATCGTCTGAAAAGTCCGGCTCGGCAAAAGTGGGGTCAGGTGCCGGCGGCGGCAGCGCGCGGGGCATGGCTTCAATCGCAAGCGTGCCCTCATCGACGAGGCCGTCGATCACGCCTGCGCTGACGCCGGCCTCCTTGGCGGCTTCGGATTTCGCGTGCAGCAACCCGTCCGACAGGATCTCGATCAGCCGTGCACGTGCAGGCGTCATGCGTTTCGGCGCTTCGCCGACCAGGCGGACGCCCATGCGCGCCCGTTCCGGGCCGAGATGTTCGCCCATGCGCAAAGTCATCTTCATGACCATGCCGCGTGCGGACAGAGTGTAATTCGCTACCCAGTCGACCAGGCTGCGCAATTCCTGCTTCAGCGGCGGGACGTCGAACTTTTCGCTGACTTCCTTGAGCCGGTTATGCAGCCGCGGATCGGGATTGGCATTTTCCGCCCAAACCACGCCGATCACCTCGCGGGCGCCGAGCGGCACGCTGACGACATCGCCCGGCTGCAGGTCGACGCCGCGGGGCACGCGATAGGAATAGGCCTGGTTCAGCGCGACCGGCACCAGCACGTCGACGACGCCCGAAGATATCCTGGTACGTGCAGCTTCATCCATCGGGGGAATTCAGACTCGAATTGAGGTATCCGCTAACTTAAGCTCGCGGTGCGGTCCGGACCAGTGCCGGTCGGATGGCCGGTCTTATGACCGATCGTCCGCCACGACAATGAAACAAGAACAAGACCCGCAGGGAGAAACATCATGCGTCACAAGCTCGCCGGGACTCTGGCCTCACTTGTCATGCTGTCGGTTACCGCCGGTCCCGCAGGGGCGCAGGACCGGATGCCGCCGATCCCGGCCGACAAATACACCGACGCACAGAAGAAAGCCGCCGATGAATTCGCCGGCGGGCGTGGCTATGAGGTCCGGGGCCCCTTCGTGCCGCTGATTCGCAGCCCGGAAGTGATGCTCCGCGCCAAGGCGATGGGCGATCATCTCAGGTTCAAGAGCGCGCTGGCGCCGCGGCTCAGTGAAATGGTCATCCTGATCACTGCGCGCGAATGGACGCAGCAATATGAGTGGGTTGCCCATCATGACATCGCCATCAAGGCCGGTCTGCGGAAGGAGATCGCTGACGCGATCGCCGACGGGCGACGACCCGTGGGGATGGCCGATGACGAAGAAGCTGCTTACGACATGTCGACCGAGATCCAGCGTTCCAGGCGTGTCAGCGATGCGACCTGGAACAGGGCCGTCGCCAAATTCGGCGAGCAGGGCGTCATCGATCTGCTCGGGATCAACGGCTATTACACGTTCCTGGCCATGACCATGAACGCGGCTCGAACGGGCTTGCCCCCCGGGGTGGTGGAGCCCTTGAAGCGGTTTCCGGATTGACGATGCCGGCGGTTCACCAAAGTGAAACGAGCAGGGTGTGATAATCCCCTCCCGTTCGCGCATGACGAACCGCAAGGCATCCCGATGGCCAAGCTTTCCGAGAAGAAACCAGGCGCACCCGCACCGATCGACCTCATTTGCGCCGACGCTGATGTTTCGCTTCAAATGACGCACTGGCTGTCGCATTTGCGCGCCGAGCGACGGCTGTCACCGAAGACGCTTGAAGCCTATGCGCGCGATGTCCGGCAGTTTCTGACATTTCTCGCCGAACACTGGGGCGCGCTCGTCTCGTTGCCGCGTTTTGCCAAGCTGGAGACCAGCGATGTCCGAGCCTTCATGGCGGCACGGCGCGGCGATGACATCGGCGGTCGCTCATTGATGCGCGCGCTGGCCGGTCTGCGCTCGTTCGGACGATTTCTGGAGCGTGAAGGCAAAGGTAGCGTCGGTGCACTGTCGGCGATTCGCGCGCCAAAAATCGGCAAGAGCCTGCCGAAGCCGCTGCAGATGGCCTCGGCCAAGCGCCTGGCTGATGCGGATGAACGGGCGGGCGAAAACCGCGATCCGTGGATCTGGGCGCGCGACGCCGCGGTCATGGGATTGTTGTATGGTTCGGGCTTGCGTATCTCCGAAGCCCTTGGCCTGAAGCGCCGCGACGTGCCGGCCCCGGGCGCTGGTGACGTGCTGATCGTCAACGGCAAAGGCAACAAGACCCGCATGGTGCCGGTGCTGCAGAACGTGCTGGAATTGATCTCCGACTATGCCGCCCAGTGTCCGCACCCGTTACCCGCTGAAGGCCCGATGTTCGTCGGCGCGCGTGGCGGGCCGCTCAGCCCACGGATCATCCAGCTCACCATGGAGCGGATGCGCGGTGCGCTTGGGCTGCCCGACAGCGCCACGCCGCACGCCTTGCGCCATTCCTTTGCGACGCATCTTCTGACCCGTGGCGGCGATCTGCGCGCGATCCAGGAATTACTCGGCCACGCCTCGCTGTCGACCACTCAGATCTATACCGGCATCGATACCGAGCGACTGTTCGAGGTCTACAAGACCGCACACCCGCGAGCGTAAGGCCGGGCAAGACCCAGCTGTAGTGGAAGTGTCATTGAGCTGCCCCTTGCGAAGTCGGTGCGGTTCGGTCAAATCGAGAGATCGACCAACCGGAGGGATCACGATGAGCGCCCACGAAAGCATGGAGCACGCCGAGCATGCCGAGCATGCGTCTGGCTCGAATAAAAAGATCGCATTGCTGATTGCGGTGATCGCGCTGTTCCTGGCGCTGTCCGAGACCCTCGGCAAGGGCGCGCAGACCGAATCGATCAGCAAGAACGTCGAAGCGTCGAACCTCTGGGCGTTCTTTCAGGCCAAGAGCATCCGCCGCACCGTCGTTCAGGCGACGTCGGACCAGGCCAGACTCAGCCTCGGCCTGATGGGTGACGATGCCGCCAAGACGGCGCTGTCCAAGCAGATCGACGACTGGAAGAAGACCGCAGATCGCTATCGTTCCGAACCGGAAACGGGTGAGGGCTCCGAGCAGCTCGCCGCCCGGGCCAAGGAAGCCGAGCACGCGCGCGACCTCTCGATGGCGCGGTATCATCACTATGAAGTGGCGTCCGCCGCGTTCCAGATTGGCATTGTGCTGGCATCGGCCACCATCATCACCGGCATGATTGCACTAGCCTGGGTGTCAGGTGCACTGGCGCTGGCCGGCATCGCTTTCACCGCCATCGGCCTGTTCGCGCCACATGCAGTGCATCTCATGTAATGACTTACGTCGAAGCGGTCCGGCATAGTTGCAGGACCGCTTCGGCAAATTCCCTGGGTGCTTCCTGCGGCACGTTGTGGCCGACGCCCGGGATCACACGGCGCTCATAGTCCGCCGTAAAATACTGGCCGTGACTCTCGGAATTTTTCACCGGCCCAACGCCGTCATCGGCGCCATGCAGCACAATGGTCGGGACATCGATCTTCGGCTGCGCTGCCAATTGCGTTTCCAGAAAAGCATAGTTTGGATCGCCGGCGACGCTGCCGGTCCGATGCATGTAGGAATGCACGACCACATCGACGAAATCGTCATTGTCGAAAGCCAGCGCCGACCGTTCGAAGGTTTCGTCGTCGAATGCCCAGCCGGGCGACCACATCTGCCACAACAGTTTCGCTAGTGCGTTGCGGTTCTGGACCAGACCGTTACGGCCGCGTTCGGTATGGAAATAATATTGATACCATTGCCGTGCTTCCTGCTCGGGCGCGAATGGTCGCGCTGCGTTCGTCAGGTCCTGGATGTTGTAGCCGGTGCAGCTGACGAGACCGTGCACGCGTTCGGGCCACAGCGCCGAGACGACGCAGGCCGCCCCAGTCGTAACCGGCGACCACGGCCTTGCCGATGCGCAGCGCGTCCATCAGCTCCAAAAGATCCTGCCCAAGCGCGGCCTGCTGTCCGGAGCGAATGGTCGCGCTGGAAAGAAACCGCGTTGGCCCATAGCCGCGCAGATAGGGCACGATGGTACGAAAGCCGGCGGCGTTGATGATGGCGACCGCGTCGTCATAGCCTCTGACGTCGTAGGGGAAACCGTGCATCAGCAGGACGGGCAGGCCGCCCTCCGGGCCGCTGTGTTCATAGGCGATGTCGAGAAGAGGAGTTTGGATGCGCGCCAGTTCAGCCAAGTTGCTCTCCCGCCGAAGTCTACCGCGCCGAATGCGCCCGATGACGCAGCCGCTGTACCAGCCGCATCCAACGGGATGATGAATTGGAGCGGAACATCGCCATCGTCGCCTTGATGCTTGCGGTAACAGGCGCGACCAGTTCGCCGGCACGGCGGCGGATGTCGAGAACGAATTCGTACAGCTTCCGAAACCAGTTCATCTGCAACAGCTTGGGTCGCGTCACATCGAAGATGAACGCGGCGACGCCGACGCCGAGAAACTTGCTGAATACGATGAGCGCGAAAGCGCTGATCCAATACTGATGCATGAGCAGCCAGGCGCCGGCCAGTTTCAGCGGAAACAGCAGGATCGCCGGAATAACAAACACGACCAGCGTTAACATCGGCGACAGCCGCGCGATTCGCGCGGCCAGCCATTCCTTGAAAGCGCGCAGCGGAATCGCAGCGACGATGCGAGCGACCACCGGTTCGAGATGATCCCACAGCCACGCCTCGATCAGGAAGATCAAAGCGAGGAGGAACCATAGCGGCTGCAGCACGCGTCGCATCATAACGCTCGTCTCCCAGCGGGCGTCGCGCCGGCCGTGACTCACATATGGATAGCGCGCTTGGCTACTGCAAATGCCGCTTCCTTTACCGCTTCGGAGCGGGTCGGATGGGCATGGCAGGTGCGGGCCAGGTCTTCCGCCGAACCGCCGAATTCCATCAGCACGCAGGCCTCGTGGATCATTTCGCCGACTTCGCGGCCGATCATGTGCACGCCGAGCACGCGGTCGGTCTTCGCATCTGCGAGAATCTTCACGAAACCATCGGTGGTCTGGTTGACCTTCGAACGACCATTGGCCGTGAACGGGAACTTGCCGACATTGTAAGCGACACCGGCAGCCTTGAGCTCTTCCTCTGTCTTGCCGACGGCAGCGACTTCCGGCGTGGTGTACACGACGCCCGGGATCACGTCATAGTTCACATGGCCAGCCTGACCTGCGAGAAGCTCGGCGCAGGCAACGCCCTCGTCTTCCGCCTTGTGTGCCAGCATCGGGCCGGCGACCACGTCGCCGATGGCATAGACACCCTTCACATTGCTTGAGAAGTGATGGTCGATCTTGACGCGGCCGCGCTCGTCGAGCTCGACGCCGGCTTCCTTGAGCCCGAGTGCTTCGGTGTAAGCCACGCGGCCGATCGCCACGAGAATCACGTCGGCCTCGAGCGCTTCAGCAGCGCCGCCTGCGGCCGGCTCGATCTGCGCCTTCAGCTTCTTGCCGGACGTATCGACGCCAGTGACCTTGGCGCCGAGCTTGAATGTCATGCCCTGCTTCTCGAGCATGCGCTGGAACTGCTTGGCGACTTCGCCATCCATGCCGGGCAGGATGCGGTCGAGGAATTCCACCACGGTGACTTCGGCGCCGAGGCGGCGCCACACCGAGCCGAGTTCGAGGCCGATCACGCCGGCGCCGACCACGATCATCTTTTCCGGCACCTTGTCGAGCGACAGCGCGCCGGTCGACGACACGATGCGCTTCTCGTCGATCTCGATGCCCTTCAGCTTGGCGACATCCGAGCCGGTGGCGATGACGATGTTCTTCGTCTCCAGCGTCTGGGCCTTGCCGTCGGCGCCAGTGACTTCGACCTTGCCGGTGCCGAGCACTTTGCCGGTGCCCATCACGACGTCGATCTTGTTCTTCTTCATCAGGAATTCGACGCCCTTGACGTTGCCGTCGATGCCCTGCTGCTTGAAGTTCATCAGCGCCGGCAGATCCAGCGTGGGCGCTGAGACCTTGATGCCCATTTTGGCGAAGGAGTGACCGGCTTCCTCAAAAAGCTCCGACGAATAGAGCAAGGCCTTCGAAGGCATGCAGCCGATGTTCAGGCAGGTGCCGCCCAGCGTGCTGTTCTTCTCGACGACGGCAACCTTCATGCCGAGCTGCGCCGCGCGAATCGCGCAGACATAGCCGCCGGGTCCGGTGCCGATAACAACGAGGTCGTAAGAGGCCATGATCAAGTCCTGTATTGTCTTCAGATGATTGGGGTGTCAGGGCCTCAGCGGCCACCGGACACGTCGAGAATGGTCGAGGTAACGTAAGAGGCCTCGTCCGACAGCAACCAGACGATGGCATTGGCAACTTCATCAGCAGTACCGACGCGCTTCATCGGCACGTTGACGGAAAGACGATGCGCGCGATCCGGTTCGCCGCCGCTGGCGTGAATTTCAGTATCGATCAAACCCGGCCGAATACCGGCGACGCGAATGCCTTCGGCTGCGACTTCATGTCCCAAGCCGATCGTGAAAGAATCGATCGCGCCCTTGGACGCAGCGTAGTCGACATAGGTGTTCGGCGCGCCCAGTTTGGCGGCCACCGATGACAGGTTGACGATGACACCGCCCTTGCCGCCGTGTCTGGTCGACATCCGCTTCACCGCCTCGCGAGCGCAGAGAATGCTGCCGGTGACGTTCACGGTCATCATGTTGGCGATGCGTTCGGCGGTCATCTGATCGACACGGATGGAAGGGCCGACGATGCCGGCATTGTTGACCAGCGCACCAAGCGGCCCGAAGGCATCGGCGGCCTTGAACAGCGAGAGAATGTCGGCCTCGGAGCCGACATCGCACTTCACCGCGATGGCCTTGCCATTGGTTGCCTCGATCTTCGAGACGACGTCGTTGGCAGCAGCTTCGTTGCTGGCATAGCCGACAACGACCTTGAAGCCACGCGCGGCCGCAGCAAGTGCGGTTGCCCGGCCGATACCGCGACTTCCGCCTGTGATGATGACGACGTTGTCGTTCATAACCTGCTCCAGCTTCGTTTGCGTCACTGAGGCTGCTTTTGCTCATGAACCGACGGCGTTGCCGCCGTCGGTTCATGAAGGGGATGCGGCGAGATCAGAGATCCAGAACGAGGCGGGCGGGATCTTCCAGGCTTTCCTTGACGCGGACCAGGAAGGTCACGGCTTCCTTGCCGTCGATCACGCGGTGATCGTAGGACACCGCCAGATACATCATCGGGCGGATTTCGATCTTGCCGCCGACCACGACCGGACGTTCCTGGATCTTGTGCATGCCGAGGATGGCCGACTGCGGTGCGTTCAGGATCGGCGTCGACATCAGCGAGCCGTAGATGCCGCCATTGGTGATGGTGAAGGTGCCGCCCTGCATTTCGTCGATCTTGAGCTGACCGTCACGGGCACGCTTGCCGAAATCTGCAATGGTCTTTTCGACGTCGGAGATCGACTTGGTATCGCAATCGCGCACCACGGGGACCACGAGGCCCTTGTCGGTGCCGACGGCCACGCCGACGTGATAGTAGTTCTTGTAGATCAGGTCGCTGCCGTCGATCTCGGCATTCACAGCCGGAATATCCTTCAGCGCCTGCACGCAGGCCTTGGTGAAGAAGCCCATGAAGCCGAGCTTGGTGCCGTGCTTCTTCTCGAACACGTCCTTGTACTGGCTGCGCAGCGCCATCACGTTGGTCATATCGACCTCGTTGAAGGTCGTGAGCATGGCGGCGGTGTTCTGCACGTCCTTGAGGCGGCGCGCGATGGTCTGACGCAGGCGCGTCATCTTCACGCGCTCTTCGCGGGCAGCATCGTCAGCGGGCGACGGCGCACGAACCTGTACGGCGGCGGCAGGCTGATTGATCGGCGTCGGTGCCGACGCAGCCTTCTCGATCGCAGCGAGCATGTCGCCCTTGGTCACGCGGCCATCCTTGCCCGAACCGGGCACGGTGGCGGCATCGATGCCGCTCTCGGCAGAGATCTTGCGGACCGACGGCGCCAGCGGCGCATCGACGGGGGCGGACTTCTGAGCGGGAGCAGGCGCAGCAGCGGCAGGAGCCGGGGCGGCGGGCTTGGCGGGAGCGGCAGCCGGCTTGGCGCCACCGGCGCCATCGGTGATCTGGCCGAGCAGCGCGCCGACGGCAACGGTCTCACCATCCTTGGCAACGATCTCGCCGAGCACGCCGGCGGAGGGCGCGGGGACTTCGATGGTCACCTTGTCGGTTTCGAGCTCAACCAACGGCTCGTCAACGGCGACGGCGTCGCCCGCCTTCTTGAACCAGCGGCCGATGGTGGCTTCCGTCACGGACTCGCCGAGCGTGGGAACGCGAATTTCAGTCATTGTCTGCTTCCTCTTGTGGCGTGGCGACCCGCTCGGTCATCCCTGCCTGAACTTGAAATCAATGCGGGTATGCGAACGCCCCGCGGGTGCGGGGCATTCGTCAACAGGATGGAGGCTTAGCCGAGCGCTTCGTCGAGGAAGGCCTTGAGCTGGGCGAGATGCTTGGACATCAGGCCGGTGGCGGTTGCCGCCGACGCTGCACGTCCGGCGTAACGCGGACGCTTGTGGGTGGCGTGGATCTGGTTGAGCACCCATTCGAGATACGGCTCGATGAAGTGCCAGCCGCCCATGTTGCGTGGCTCTTCCTGGCACCAGACGAATTCCGCGCCCTTGAAGCGGGTCAGCTCCTGCACCAGCGTCTTCAGCGGCACCGGATAGAGCTGCTCGATGCGCATCAGGTAGACATCGTCGATGCCGCGCTTCTCGCGCTCCTCGTAGAGATCGTAATAGACCTTGCCGGAGCACAGCACGACACGACGGATCTTGTTGTCGGGCACGAGCTTGATCTTCTCGTCCGGCAGCTTCTCGGCATCGTCGAACAGCACGCGGTGGAAGGTGGTGTCGGCGCCGAGCTCGCTCAGCTTCGATACCGCACGCTTGTTGCGCAGCAGCGACTTCGGCGTCATCACGATCAGCGGCTTGCGGATCTCGCGCTTGAGCTGGCGCCGCAGCATGTGGAAGTAGTTTGCCGGGGTGGTCGGATAGACCACCTGCATGTTGTCTTCCGCGCACATCTGCAGGAAGCGCTCAAGGCGCGCGGAGGAGTGCTCCGGTCCCTGGCCTTCATAGCCATGCGGCAGCAGGCAGATCAGGCCGGACATGCGCAGCCACTTGCGCTCGCCCGACGAGATGAACTGGTCGAACAGCACCTGGGCGCCGTTGGCGAAGTCGCCGAACTGCGCTTCCCAGATCGTCAGTGCCTTCGGTTCGGCCAGCGAGTAGCCGTATTCGAAGCCGAGCACGGCTTCTTCCGAGAGCAGCGAGTTGATGACTTCGTAGTGACCCTGATCGGGCTTCAGGTGGTTGAACGGCGTGTAGCGGCTTTCGTCTTCCTGATCGAACAGCACCGAGTGGCGCTGCGAGAAGGTGCCGCGCTCGCTGTCCTGGCCGGACAGGCGAACGTGGTGGCCCTCTTCCATCAGCGAACAGAAGGCCAGCGCTTCGCCGGTTGCCCAGTCGATGCCTTCGCCGGTGTCGATCGCCTTGGCGCGGGTATCGAGGAAGCGCTGCACGGTCCGGTGCACGCGGAAACCATCGGGCACCTTGGTGATCTTGGCACCGATGTCCTTCAGCGTCTCGACGTCGACGCCGGTGATGCCACGGCGCGGGTCTTCTTCCTGATCCGCATATTTGAAGCCGGCCCACTTGCCGTCGAGCCAGTCGGCCTTGTTCGGCTTGTAGCCCGCACCGGCCTCGAGCTCGGCATCGAGCCGGGCGCGCCAGTCGGCCTTGGCCTTGTCGATCTCGCCTTCGGTCATCACGCCGTCGGCGATCAGGCGCTTGGCATAGAGGTCCAGCGTCGACTGGTGGGCGCCGATCTTCTTGTACATCACCGGCTGGGTGAACGCCGGCTCGTCGCCTTCGTTGTGGCCATGGCGACGGTAGCAGAACATGTCGATGACGACAGGCTTGTGGAACTTCTGCCGGAATTCGATCGCGATCTTGGCCGCGAACACCACCGCTTCCGGATCGTCGCCGTTCACGTGGAAGATCGGCGCATCGATCATCTTCGCCACGTCGGACGGGTAGGGCGACGAGCGCGAATAGCGCGGATAGGTGGTGAAGCCGATCTGGTTGTTGACGATGAAGTGGATCGAACCGCCGGTGCGGTAGCCCTTCAGGTCCGACAGCGCGAAACATTCCGCGACAACGCCCTGGCCTGCGAAGGCCGCGTCGCCATGCATCAGCAGCGGCAGCACGGAAATGCGCTGGTCCGGCGGATCGCCGTTCTGGTCCTGCTTGGCGCGGACCTTGCCGAGCACCACGGGATCGACGATTTCGAGATGCGACGGGTTGGCGGTCAGCGACAGATGGATCTTGTTGTTGTCGAACTCGCGGTCCGACGAGGCGCCGAGGTGATACTTGACGTCGCCGGAGCCTTCGACTTCGTCCGGGTTGGCCGAGCCGCCCTTGAATTCATGGAACAGCGCGCGGTGCGGCTTGCCCATCACCTGGGTCAGCACGTTGAGGCGGCCACGATGCGGCATGCCGACGACGATATCGCGCACGCCGAGGCTGCCGCCGCGCTTGATGATCTGTTCGAGGGCCGGAATCAGCGATTCACCGCCGTCGAGGCCGAAGCGCTTGGTGCCGGTGAACTTGACGTCGCAGAACTTCTCGAAGCCGTCGGCCTCGACGAGCTTCATCAGGATGGCGCGGCGGCCTTCCGGGGTGAAGCTGATTTCCTTGTCCGGGCCTTCGATGCGTTCCTGGATCCAGGCCTTCTGCGCCCGGTTGGAAATGTGCATGAACTCGACGCCGAGGGTCTGGCAGTAGGTGCGCTGCAGGATCGCAACGATCTCGCGCAGCGTGCCGTATTCGAGGCCAATGACATTATCGAGGAAGATCTTGCGGTCGTAGTCGGCGTCGGTGAAGCCGTAGGAGCGCGGATCGAGTTCCTCGTGATCCTTCTGGCCTTCGATGCCGAGCGGATCGAGATTGGCGTGGAAGTGGCCGCGCATGCGGAACGCACGGATCAGCATCAGGGCGCGCACGGAGTCGCGGGTCGCCTGGTTGATGTCGCCGGTGGAGGCTTCGGCACCGGGCTTCTGTGCCTTGGCAGCGAGTTTGGCGCCCACGACCTTCTCGACCTGGGCCCAGTTGCCGTCCATCGCGGAGGTCAGGTCGTCCTTTGGCGTCAGCGGCCAGTTGGCCTTCTCCCAGGACGGGCCTTCGGCGTTCTTCTGAACGTCGGCCGGCGAGTCCTTCAGGCTTTTGAAGAACTCCTGCCACTCGGCATCCACCGAGGAGGGGTCCTTTTCGAAACGGGCGTAGAGTTCGTCGATGTAAGTGGCGTTTGCCCCCTGCAGAAATGAGGAGAGTGCAAAGGCGGCGTTCGCGTCCTGGCGAGACATGTTGGCGTCCTGATTTGGCGTCGCGCGGAAAGTGTTGGCGGGGGCCGACCCGTCGTTGGATCAGGCCTAAAGTCGAGCGACCTTCTAACCTATTTAGTACGAATGTGCGCCCTGAAAAACACGAAGAACTGAATATTTCGTCAACTCTTTGTGCGGTGCAATTTCAGTCGACCACGCTGAGGTCTTCCTTGGCCAGAGCGGCGGCGCCGCCCTGCAATCCGCTGCGCCGGGTCCGGCGCACGCGAATGGGCCCGCAGGCCTCGTCCAGCAGGGCGTTTGCGGCCATTCCGGCGGCGTCGGCCACACTGGGGTCGCGGGTCACCATGGCCGCGACGATGGCGCCGTCCATCAGCAGGCCGATCTGGTGGGCCAGGAACTCGGGTTTCTTGGCGCCCGCAGCGCGGGCCAGCCCTGCAATATGGGACAGGACGAACGACTTGTGGCGCATGGCGAGATCCCGCAGCCGGGTCTCGTCCTTGGGGTGTTCGCCGACCGCGTTGATGAACACGCAACCGGTGTAACCCTCTTCACCGAACCACTTTTTCAGCGCGGGGAAGATCGAATCCAGCTTTTCGCGGGGCGTCGCCGGGCGCTCGATGGCGGCGATAAACCAGCCGCGCCAGACCTTGCCTTCCGATTCCAGGACGGCCTCGACCAGCTCGTTCTTGGATTTGAAGTTCTTGTAGAGGGTGGTCTTGGCCGTGCCGGCCTCGCTGACGATGGCGTCGATCCCGGTGGCATTGATGCCGTTCTTGCAGAACAGCCGGGTCGCCGCATCCATCAGCCGGTCGCGCGGCGACACCTGCGGAACATTGCCTTCGACAGCCTGCGGGATCGCATCGGTCATGTCCTGTCATATGTCATGCCGCGCGCAGGGCGCAAGCGATCATCGGTTCCTGACCAATATTCGAGCGGGGAACCGGCGTTCTGGCGCGCTAAGTGGCAAAGCCGCCAGCGCCTCATTTTCGGCCATCGACCCAACCCACTGAAAATACGGCGCTTTCGCAATCTCCCCCGGCTGGCACGCATTCTGCAAAGCTACAGAACGTTCTGTATCATTCTAGCTTCCAAGGGAGAAAACCAAATGACCGCTGTTGCCGCCAAAACCGCCCTGACCGGCTGCCTCGCGCCGATCGATAAAGGCGGCCTCGAACAGCTCATCGCCAATGGCAAGGCCAATCCCAACGTCATCAAGACGCTGAAATGCAAGACCGTCGCCGAGGGCAAGTTCCGCCACGCCAACTACATCCGCAACCTGCCGCCTTACATCGTCGATGAGCCGCCGGCGCTGCTCGGCGACGACACCGCGCCCAATCCCTCGGAAGCCTCCCTGGCCGCGCTCGGCTCCTGCATCGCCGTCGGCCTGCACGCCAATGCCGTGCATCGCGGCTGGACCGTCAACAGGCTCGAACTGCAGCTCGAGGGCGATCTCAACATCACCGCGGTCTGGGGCACCGGCGATATCAGCGAGAAGCCGGTCGGCTTCACCGATGTGCGCATCAAGGTCGACATGGAATGCGAAGGCGTGCCGCAGGCCGAGATCGATGCGCTGATTGATCACGTCAAGAAGTGGTCGCCCGTCGCCAACACCTTCACGCGTCCGGTCAATCTCGAAGTGTCTGCCTGATCTGAGTTCGCGCGGCCGCAGCGATGCGGCCGCAACCTCTCTCTTCCTTGCGCGTGACGGAGATCGACATGACCACGATGGCGGTGCTGCGGAAATCTGACGACGTTGAGGTGACGGACGACTCATCATCTCTCATCGAACGGATCGCCGCCGTCGCGCGCACCGATCTGTCACCGATCGCCCTGGAGATCGATGAAGGCACGATCTATCCCGACCGGGCGCTGCGTCATCTCGGCGATGTCGGCGCCTGGTCCGCTCACGCCGATCTGCGCGACACCATTGCCGGCATCTCTGCCATCGGCGAGACCTGCGGCTCCACCGCCTTCATGGCGTGGTGCCAGAACACGCTGGTCTGGTACATCCTCAATTCCGATAACGCCGCGCTGAAGGCGAAATATCTCGGCGATGCCGCGAGCGGCCGGCTGCTCGGCGGCACCGGTCTGTCCAATCCCATGAAGAGCTTCTTCGGCATCGAGAAGCTCAAGCTGAAAGGCCGCAGGACCGACGGCGGCTATATCGTGCGCGGCGCTCTGCCGTGGGTGTCGAATCTCGGTCCCGACCACATGTTCGGAACGATCTTTGAGCTCGATGATGGTTCCGGCGAGAAGGTGATGTTCATCGCCGACTGCGCTGATGTGAATCTCTCGCTGACGCCGTGCAAGCCGTTCCTCGCCATGGATGGCACCGGCACCTATGCGGTGCAATTCCGCGACGTCTTCATCCCCGACGATCAGGTGCTGGCCGCGCCGGCGATGCCGTTCGTGAAGAACATCCGCGCCGGCTTCATCCTGATGCAGATGGGCATGGGCCTCGGTCTCATCAGGGATTGCGTCGCCATCATGGATAGCGTCAAGCCGTCGCTCGCCCACGTCAATTGTTTCCTGCCGCAACAGCCCGAGGATTTCGCCGGGCTTCTGGCGAAGATGGAAGCCGAGACGATGATGCTCGCGGCCACGCCCTATGAGACCGGCAATGCCTATTGGCGCAGTGTCGTCGAACTGCGCCTGCGCGCCGGCGATGCCGCGGTGGCCGCTGCCCATGCGGCGATGCTGCATTGTGGCGCGCGCGGCTATCTGAAATCGCACCGCGCCCAGCGGCGCCTGCGTGAATCCTACTTCGTGGCGATCGTCACCCCCGCCACCAAGCAACTCAGAAAAATGCTCGCAGACAATGCGCGCGAATATCCGGGAGACCAGGGCGGCGCGTGATCCCGATCATGCAAATGATCACGATCACGCAAGTGATCCATCAGACAACCTCACTTGCGTCACGGCGAAACCACAGGCGATCCAGCACAACGGTTCAACAACGACGGTTCAACACAGTGGAGGCTTTCAATGGCTGAAGTTCTGATATCCGCAGACGACCTCGTCACGTTCATGACATCCGAACCGTGTGTCATCATCGACACGCGCAATCCTGATGCCTATGCGGCGGGGCATATCCCCGGCGCCGTCAATCTCCATGAGATTTTCACGTTCCTCGCCACCTCGACGCCGGAAGGCATGGATGAGCTGAAGACAAAATTCGCTGCGGCCTTCGGCGGCGCAGGCCTCTCCGGCAGCGAGACCGCGGTGATCTACGAACAGTCGATGAATTCCGGCTTCGGCCAGTCCTGCCGCGGCTACTTCCTGCTGGAATTCCTGGGCTACCCGAAGATCAAGGTGCTGCATGGCGGCTATGAGGCCTGGACCATGAAGGGCCTGCCGACCACCACCGACGTGCCGGCGCCGAAGCCCGCGTCCTTCGCGGTCAGGCCGGAAGCCGGTTCGATCCTGATCGATGCCGCCACCATGCAGGCCGCGCTCGGCAATCCGTCGATCGCGCTGCTCGATGTGCGCGATGTCGACGAATGGATCGGCGAAAGCTCCTCGCCCTATGGCCGCGATTTCTGCCCGCGCATGGGCCGCATTCCCGGCGCCGTCTGGATCGAGTGGTACCGCATGATGAAGCCGACACCGGAAGGCCCGCGCTTCAAGTCGAAGAACGAGATCCTCGCCGAATGCGCCACCGTCGGCATCACGCCGTCGACGACTGTCTATCTCTACTGCTTCAAGGGCGCGCGTGCGTCCAACACGTTCCTGGCGCTGAAGAATGCTGGCGTCGCCGATGTGCGGATGTATTTCGGCTCGTGGAACGAATGGTCGCGCGATCCGAAATATCCCATCGAGGAAGGCTTGCCGCTGCTGGGCGAGAAGCAAATGCAGGCGGCGTAGAACTCCAGTATCGTCGCCCGGCCGGTCGCGCACTTGGACCGGGCGATCCAGTCAGAGTGTCAAAACAAAAGGCCCGCTCTCGCGAGCGGGCCTTTGCTTTTTCGATCCGACGCGGTCTGGCATTCGCCCTTCACCACGCACTACTCAAGCATGCGAAACATCCCACAACTTAGTCATCGACCGTTGACTGAAACGTAAGAGGCCACGAATCCAGCGCCATCCCATTTGAGCCGAGCCAAATTGACTCAGCTATGCGTGAGGAAACTTCGAGACTTCACAGCGGTGCTACGAGGCCAGTGAGAGTAGGGGTGGAGGACTGTGGTGACCAATGAGTTGACGTCGCGCTTGCGGGATCCATGCAAGTATCTGCCGGCGCATTTCCTTAGTGGCGCTCAAGCTGCGGCACTAGGTGCCCCTTGCGATCCTCGTCAAAACGAGGGCAGTAGCTTATTAGGGTGGGGTCGGACGCAAAACTTCACCAACAGCGAAGCCATCTTCAACAATTGAGCAACTGTACTGAAAGGCAAGACAATGCTGGACGCAGAGGCGAAAAGAGTCGCTCAAATCCTTGCAGAGTATGCGTCGAAGAAGTCCAGAACGACCTATCCCATATTGGCCGATCGCATCAGTTGGTACAATAAAACTGGCCAAGGGCTCGGTGTACCACTAACGAAAGTTTTGGAATTCTGTAAAGCCCGCGAGTTGCCGATCATAACGACGATAGTTTGTAAGACAGGAACAGACTCGCCATCTGCAGGCGGCATTGACGCTATACGTAAGGTGTTCGGTGAGTTCGATCTGCGAGGGGAGCAAGCTAAAGTCCGGCAGTTCGATTGGGGATCTGTCGATGAGCTAGAGCTTCCAAAAAAGGCCGTACCGGAGATCGACTTTACTCGAATCTTTGCGACCCGAGGGTTTGGTTTCGACCCCGATAGATGGGGAATGCTTGGGTTTGGAAGGCAAGGTAGCCGCGACAGAATTTTAGACGAGATGGGCGAGCTGCCAATCTACGTTTTGCAATTCTGTAGCCCGAACCAGCAAATCAACGATGCAGAATCCGAGGCGATAGCTCCAGAAAATTTGGGACGTGTGTTGGGGCTGCTGAAGGTGCTACCGAACGCGGTTCTTTCCGACACTCATGTCGAGCCCGAGTTTAAGGCGCTGTCGATCGCAAAATGGGGCAAAGATAAGTGGCCCTTCGGGCTTGAAGTCGACAGGGCGTGGGTCTTCCCCGAGCGGCCGTTTGCACGGGACATGTTGTCCACAACTTCGCGAGCCGGTTGGGAAGCGACCAACTCCATTGTGAAAATCACACCAGATGAACTAGCTGCATTTGCTCAATTCAAACTTGAAGAAGTTTCTGTTTATCTTAGGTCGCAAAAACTGATCAAACAGTTTGAGCAAGAGCCTGCAACTAAGACTTATCTAGCTGTCTGTGCTGACACGCCCGCTTTCGGGCTGACAACTGCTCCGTCGGATACGTTCCTAGTTAAGATCGGTGTCACGAACGACGAGAAACGCAGATTGCTAGAACTTTCGGGCAACCATATTGCAGTGATCTTTGGTTTAAAGTTCGCAATACGAGCCGTGGGGAAATGGTTTGATCAAGACCACGCATTGCGCATTGAAGCGTTAGCTCACGAATGGGCGTATCGCCACACCAAGCACGCTTCAGGCGAATACTTCTTTATGACCAGAGCGCAAATAGAGAAAGCGTCCAACTTAGTGATGCTGGGGTACTGACTGGCGCGACCTTCTGGATCGTTCAATTCACGAAATTGCATTCAACGCTTGGGCTTGCGAGCCGACTTGCTCCTGCCGGTCTTCTTCTTGGGAGTTTTGGCCCGCGCGGGGTCTCGGTTGTTTTGCTTCGCCTTTTTCGATTCGGTCTTCTCCAAATCAGCGGCGGTCGCGAATATCGAATCTACAAGACGTGTCGCTGTTGATGTGGCGCGAGCTAGCGCCTTTATCTGCTCTCGACAAGCAACGCTTTCGGCTTGTTTGGGGTAGTTGAGGAGGTGGTCAACCTCTCCCCAGACCTCTTCCATCAACGTCCTGACTTGAATCTCACAATTAATCGTAGTTTCTGATCCCGACGCGATTACGTAATGTACGCTCGTATACATATTGGGGCTTGGCTGCGGCTCGACGTTCAACCCCCGAAAATAGTCTCTATATTCGTCGTCCCACGTTCTAGCGAACGGACCTTCGGCAAGCGTGAACTTCTGCTCTTTTATGATGTTTCGTAGCTCTTGATCGATAGCAGCGAACTGACTTGTGTGCAGATGAAGTATACGGATGCCGGCTAAATCAGTCACTCGATCGA
The DNA here is from genome assembly GCF_058800725.1 of Tardiphaga sp. GW822-FHT04G09. NCBI lineage: Bacteria > Pseudomonadati > Pseudomonadota > Alphaproteobacteria > Hyphomicrobiales > Nitrobacteraceae > Tardiphaga > Tardiphaga sp. GW822-FHT04G09. The sequence goes on from NZ_JBXAMO010000004.1 coordinate 70,694, forward strand.
GCAAGTTTGCAGGTGTGATGTCGAACTTTCGCTTCTCGTCAGCGGCCTTGCCCTTCTTTCTCAGCAACTTGTCTTCGAGGCGGTCCAATGATTTGACGCGATATTTAATTGAATGAACGAGCGGCTTAAGAGCTTTGGATTCATCGATGAAGCCCACAACGGCCTTCATGAAACCATTGATGTATGGCTCCTTCTCGACGAAGTGAGAGAGGAGTTTAGTGATATCCTTGCTGGGGCCCCGTCCAGGCATGATACCTACCCTGCTCTTTCGATTATGCGCTTAGCAATGGCTCGAAATACGCTCCGCGCCTCGTCACCGCCGTCGCAATCCTTTCCTGGGCACCAGTCGTTTCCCTCCCCAATTGATATCAAGTGTCCCGAAAGCAAAAGGCCCGCTCTGACGAGCGGGCCTTTCTCATTCTTAACTCTGCCGAGCTCAGCTTAGCCCTTCAGCACATCCACCAGCGTGGTGCCGAGGCGTGCCGGAGACGGCGAGACGCGGATGCCGGCGGCTTCCATGGCTGCGATCTTCGACTGGGCATCGCCCTTGCCGCCCGACACGATGGCGCCGGCATGGCCCATGCGGCGTCCGGGAGGGGCGGTGACGCCGCCGATGAAGCCGACCATCGGCTTCTTGCGGCCGCGCTTGGCTTCGTCACGGATGAACTGCGCCGCGTCTTCTTCTGCCGAGCCGCCGATTTCGCCGATCATGATGATCGAGGTGGTCTTGGGGTCGGCCAGGAACATCTCGAGCACGTCGATGAATTCGGTGCCCTTGACCGGATCGCCGCCGATGCCGACGGCCGAGCTCTGGCCGAGGCCCGCCTGGGTGGTCTGGAACACGGCTTCATAGGTCAGCGTGCCGGAGCGCGACAGGATGCCGACGCTGCCGGGCTTGAAGATGTTGGCCGGCATGATGCCGATCTTCGATTCACCGGCGGTGACGACGCCCGGGCAGTTCGGCCCGATCAGGCGCGACTTGGAGCCGGACAGCGACCGCTTCACGCGCACCATGTCGAGCACCGGAATGCCTTCGGTGATGCAGACGATCAGCGGGATTTCCGCGTCGATGGCTTCGCAGATCGCGTCTGCGGCGCCCGGCGGCGGGACATAGATCACCGACGCATCGGCGCCCGTTTTGTCGCGGGCTTCGGCCACGGTGTCGAACACCGGCAGGCCGATATGGGTGGAGCCGCCTTTGCCCGGCGAGGTGCCGCCGACCATCTTGGTGCCATAGGCAATCGCCTGCTCCGAGTGGAAGGTGCCGTTCTTGCCGGTGAAGCCCTGGCAGATGACCTTGGTGTTCTTGTCGATCAGGACGGACATCTACTTACTTTCCCTTCACAGCGTTGACGATCTTCTGCGCGGCGTCGTCGAGATCGTCGGCGGGCAGCACGTTGAGACCGGATTCGCGGATGATCTTCTTGCCTTCCTCGACATTGGTGCCTTCGAGGCGGACGACGAGTGGCACCTGCAGGCCGACGGCCTTCACCGCGGCAACCACGCCGGCAGCGATGACGTCGCACTTCATGATGCCGCCGAAGATATTGACCAGGATGCCCTTCACGTTCGGATCGGCAGTGATGATCTTGAACGCCGCGGTCACCTTCTCTTCGGAAGCACCGCCGCCGACATCGAGGAAGTTCGCCGGGCTTTCGCCATACAGCTTGATGATGTCGAGGGTGGCCATTGCGAGGCCGGCGCCGTTGACCATGCAGCCGATGGTGCCGTCGAGGGCGATGTAAGCGAGGTCATATTTCGACGCCTCGATTTCCTTGGCGTCTTCTTCCGTGGTGTCGCGCAGCGCGACGATTTCCGGGTGACGATACAGCGCGTTCGAGTCGAACGACATCTTGGCGTCGAGGCACTTCAGCTCGCCCTGCTTGGAGATGATCAGCGGATTGATCTCCAGCATGTCCATGTCCTTGGCGATGAAGGCGGTGTAGAGCTGCGACACCAGCTTCTCGGCCTGCTTGGCGAGATCGCCCTTGAGGCCCAGCGCCTGCGCCACCGTGCGGCCGTGATGGCCCATGACGCCGGTGGCCGGATCGACCGAGAAGGTGACGATCTTTTCCGGGGTGTTGTGCGCGACGTCCTCGATATTCATGCCGCCTTCGGTGGAGACCACGAAAGCAACGCGCGAGGTTTCACGGTCGACCAGCAGCGAGAGGTAGAATTCCTTCTCGATGTCCGAGCCGTCTTCCAGATAGATCCGGTTGACCTGCTTGCCGGCGGGGCCGGTCTGTTCGGTGACCAGGGTCGCGCCGAGCATTTCCTTGACGAACTGCTTGGTCTCGTCGATCGACTTGGCGAGGCGGACGCCGCCCTTGTCGCCGGCCGAGGCTTCCTTGAACTTGCCCTTGCCGCGGCCGCCGGCATGGATCTGGCTCTTCACCACCCACAACGGACCGCCGAGCTGCTTGGCGGCAGCTTCGGCTTCCTCGGCCTTGAGGATCGGCACGCCCTTGGAAACGGGCACGCCGAATTCCTTCAGCACGGCCTTCGCCTGATATTCATGGATATTCATAAGTCGCTCCCGAACCCCGGTTGGTGAACTTGGAATTCACGTCGTTTTCTTTGAACTGGCATACCGTATACCAAGCATGCGGCAAGTCAAAGTGACGATAATTCCGCGTGACGGACGAATTGGCTGAGGGGTTCGTTGCAGTGTTTGCCAATGTCGTCAAATGCAAAACCGGCACCCCTAGGGTGCCGGTGAGGTGAGCCTGATCTTAGCCGAGCAGGTCGGGTGCGATCTTCTTGCAGGCGTCCATCAGGCCGACCACCGACGCCACCGACTTGTCGAAGCCTTCCTTGTCCTTGCCGAGGAGTTCGATCTCGACGATGCGCTCGACGCCCTTGGCGCCGATCACGACGGGAACGCCCACATACATGTCCTTGACGCCGTATTCACCGTTGAGGTGCACGGCGCAGGGCAGCACGCGCTTCTTGTCCTTGAGGTAGCTCTCGGCCATGGCGATGGCCGAGGCGGCCGGCGCGTAGAAGGCCGAGCCGGTCTTGAGCAGGTTGACGATCTCGGCGCCGCCGTTGCGGGTGCGGTCGACGATCTCGTCGATACGGGCCTGCGAGGTCCAGCCCATCTTCACCAGATCTGGTAGCGGGATGCCGGCAACGGTCGAATACTTGACCAGCGGAACCATGGTGTCGCCATGGCCGCCGAGCACGAAGGCGGTGACGTCCTCGACCGACACGTTGAATTCATCGGCCAGGAAGTAGCGAAAGCGCGCCGAGTCCAGCACGCCCGCCATCCCCACCACCTTCTTCGCCGGAAGACCGCAGGCCTTCTGCAGCGCCCAGACCATCGCGTCGAGTGGGTTGGTGATGCAGATCACGAAGGCGTTCGGGGCGTACTTCTTGATGCCCGCACCGACCTGCTCCATCACCTTGAGGTTGATCGAGAGCAAGTCGTCGCGGCTCATGCCCGGCTTGCGCGGCACGCCGGCAGTGACGATGATGACGTCCGAACCTTCGATCGCCTCATAGGAGTTGGCGCCGGTCAGCTTGGAGTCGAAGCCGTCAACCGGCGAGGACTGTGCGAGGTCGAGCGATTTGCCCTGCGGCACACCTTCCGCAATGTCGAACATCACGACGTCGCCGAGTTCTTTCAGGCCAACGAGGTGAGCGAGCGTTCCGCCGATCTGACCAGAACCAATCAATGCGATTTTGTTACGCGCCATGGGAAATCTATCCTTTAAGCCCGAAGGGGTAGGGAGGGAGCAGGAAATGCTGACAGGCTGGTTATCCCTTTCGCGGACACCGTTCAAGTCGGGGCCTGCCCAATTGTCGAGCGCCGGCCTGCAATGCAAATTATTATGAGCAAACCGGAAATTGGAATCGCTTGCGAAAGTACCGATTTCGCTTTGATATCGATCTGATCGCGCGTCAGGTTTCGACCAGGCCCGTGGTGGCGCCTGACGCCGTGGAATCGCTGCGGCCATGGGGCAGGGCCAGATATGTTTCCGAGCCCATCTCGAACAGGCGCGACGCGGTCCGCGCGAACTCCATGGCTTCGAACCCTTCACTCGCCAGATAGAGCGCGTGCGGTTCACCGGCCGCCGAGGCCATCAGCTTCACGGCATTGTCATAGAGCGTGTCAATCAGTGCAATGAAGCGCTTGGCGGCGTTGCGGTCGCCATAGTCCATCATCGGAATATGTTCGATGAAGAGCGTGTGATAGTCGTGCGCCAGTTTCAGATAGTCGGACGCGCCGAGCGGCCTCTCGCAGAGGTCGCCGAATGAAAAGCGTGCAACGCCCTGGGCCTCCAGGGGAACATGCAGCGTGCGTCCCTTGATCGAAATGTCGCGCGACCTGGCGGGTGCGCCGCCCGTGAGCTTCGCCCAGGCTTTGTCGAGTGCGGCCTTTGCTGCATCATCGTCCGGCACCAGCCAGCTCTTTACGCCGGCCAGTTTTTCCAATCGATAGTCGGTGCGCGAATCCAGCTTGCGCACTTCCATGTGATCTTCGATCTGTTTGATGAACGGCAAAAACAGTGCGCGGTTGAGACCGCCCTTGTAGAGATTGACCGGTTCGACATTGGATGTTGCGAAGACGACGGTACCGAGTTCGAACAGTCGCGCAAACAGACGGCCGAGGATCATCGCATCGGCGATATCGGTGACATGAAATTCGTCGAAGCACAAAAGCCACGCTTCGTCGAAGATCGAATTCGCCGTCAGCGCGATGACATCGCCTTCCGGGATCTCGCCGCTCGCGATTTTCTGGCGGAAACTGTAGATGCGCTCATGGGTGTCGGCCATGAATTCGTGAAAATGCGCGCGACGCTTGTGCGAGACCGAGCTGGCTTCGAAGAACAGGTCCATCAGCATGGTCTTGCCGCGACCGACCTCGCCGTGGACGTAAAGTCCGCGCGGTGCCTGCGCATCCTTGTCGCCAAACAGGCGTCCGAAGAAGCCTTGCTTGCGCGCTGGCCTGTAGGTGGATAGCGCGGCATCGAGCGCGGCAATGGCCTCGACGGCGCCGGCCTGCGCCGGGTCGGCCTCAATGGCGCCGGAGGCTACGAGGGCTTGATATTGTTCGCGGAAGGATTGCGGAGGGCTGGACGACATGGGGCCCTAACGGCCCCATGTGTCCGGAAAATGCAAGATGCGAATTGGTCGATGCGGATATGCGCTCATGCGCAGAGCGCGTAGGAATCCTCGACCAGATAAGGTCCGCCGCCCGTGGAGGCCCGCGAGGAGAACAGCACGAAGCGCGAGGCGGTGAAAATCTTCGTCGGGAAGTAGCCGCGCACCGAAAGATAGTCGGCGACGTCGCGGTCGCAGGAATCGCGCAGCCGGGCCAGCGTGACATGCGGCGTGAATTTACGGCCCTCGGGCTCGAGCCCGCAGCGGCGCACCAGCCGTTCCAGTTCGGATTGCAGTTCAAGCAGTGGACGACTCGGATCCACCGAGGCGACGACAGCGCGGGGCTTCTTGCCGCCGAAGCTGGACAGGCCGCGGACCGCGACTTCGAACGGCCTGCGCTCCACACGGGACATCAGATCGGCGATCTCGTTGGCGGAGACGCCATCGATGTCGCCGATGAAGCGTAACGTGACATGATAATTTTCAGGATCGATCCAGCGTGCGCCTGGCAGGCCGCCACGCAAATTGGCCAATGTCTGGCCGATCTCGGCTGGTATCTCCAGTCCGGCGAACAAACGCGGCATAGTCAGCTCCTCTTTGCCGGGGCGCGATTTTCGCCGAAAGGTGGGGCACTAAGTGTCCTGCACCCCTCGGCGAAAATCATGCCCGAACAAACGAGCCGGTGACGAATCACCGATGTCTTTTTTTACCCGACTTCTGTGACTCTGCGAAGCAGATGCCGCGCTCGGTGCATGAAGGTTCCGTGAAAAACCGTCATTAAGGTCGAGGCTGCCTGTTTCTCAACTGCGTTGCCTGGCGATCGTGCCGACAAATGCCTCGACGCTGGGCAGGATGTTTTTCACGACGATGTCGACGCCCTCCGCTGTCGGATGCATCGCATCGGCCTGGTTGAGTCTGCTGTTCCCGGCGACGCCTTCAAGAAAGAACGGATAGAGCGGCACGCCAAATTGCCTGGCGAGATCCGGATAGATCGAATTGAACTTTTCCGCATAATCGGCGCCGTAGTTCGGCGGTGCCACCATGCCGCAGATAAGCACTGCGATGTTTCGGGCCTTCAGCCGCGTCAATATCTCGGTGAGTGCCGCACGCGGGATCTTCGGATCGGTGCCGCGGAGCGCGTCGTTGGCGCCGAGCTCGATGATCACACCTTGCGTCCCCTCGGGCACCGACCAGTCGAGCCGCCCGAGGCCGCCTGAGGTGGTATCCCCGGATACGCCGGCATTGATCATGTCGACCTCTATCGCCTTGTCCTTCAGGGCCTTTTGTAGCCGGACCGGAAATGCAGCCGCGGCCGGGAGCCCGTAACCGGCGCTCAGTGAATCGCCCAGCACCACCAGTTTGACCGGTTTGGCGGCGCCGGCGACAGCCGCCTGTGCCGTGGCGCTGGGGATCGGAAGTGCGACCATTAGACCTGCCGCGAGAAGCCACATAAACGTGCGCAGCAGCCCCTCGACCGCCGCAAACGAAGTGCCATATGAAGCTGGCATGGATACTTTCATTGAAGCCTCATCATCGGCCGGCGTTTCGCCGGACACCATTTCAATCTCGAACATCAACCTCTCGCTCGGCACCGGCGCCGCGCGCGTGCATATCCTCAAGGATATCAGCCTGCGCGTCGGATCTGGTGAAGCGATCGGGCTGATTGGCCCGTCGGGCTCCGGCAAGTCCACGCTGCTGATGGTGATGGCGGGGCTGGAGCGTCCTGACTCAGGTCAGGTGGTGGTCAACGGTACCTCTTTCAATGATCTCGATGAGGACGGATTGGCGCGGTTTCGTGGCCGCCACGTCGGCATCGTCTTCCAGTCCTTTCACCTGATCCCGACCATGACGGCGCTGGAGAATGTCGCGGTACCGCTGGAGCTGGCGGGTCATCCGGATCCGACCGGCCGTGCGGCGCGCGAGCTGGAAGCAGTCGGTCTTGGCGCCCGTCTGCATCACTATCCAACCCAGCTCTCCGGCGGTGAACAGCAGCGCGTTGCGTTGGCCCGCGCATTGGCGCCGGACCCTGCGATCCTGGTTGCCGACGAGCCCACCGGCAATCTCGATGAATCCACTGGCGGCCAGATCGTTGATCTCCTGTTCGCGCAGCACGCCCAGCGCGGCATGACGTTGGTGCTGGTGACCCACGACCATACGCTGGCGCATCGCTGCGACCGCGTGGTGCGGCTGCGCTCCGGCCGGATCGATGGGCCCGCCACCGAGCGCAGCTGGGTCGAGACGGCCTGATCGCATGACCGTCATCACCGATACTGTTCCAAATAGTCGAGGCCCGTCGCTGGCGCTGCGTTACGCTTTCCGCGAGATGCGCAGTGGCCTGCGCGGCTTCTACGTTTTCATCGCCTGCATCGCGCTGGGCGTGATGGCCATCGCCGGCGTCGGCTCGGTCGCGGCAAGTCTCGGCGAGGGCGTGGCGCGCGAAGGCCGTACGCTGCTCGGCGGCGACGTGGCATTCTCGCTGATGCAGCGTGAGGCCAAGCCGGAAGAGCTCGCCTTCTTGCGCGCGCGCGGTGCAGTGTCGGTTGCAGCAACGCTGCGCGGCATGGCACGTGCGCCGGACGGCAATCTCGCGCTTATCGAGATCAAGGCCGTCGATAGCAGCTATCCCTTGCTCGGCAAGGCGACCCTGGCGCCGGACATGCCGATGAGCGATCTGCTCGCCGAACGCGACGGCGCCTATGGCGCCGCGACGGATACGACATTGATGGCCCGGCTCGGCCTCAAGGTCGGTGACCGCCTCACGGTCGGTAATGCGACGTTCCAGATTCGCAGCGAAATTTCAGCGGAGCCTGACAAGCTCGCGGGCGGTGTCGGTTTCGCGCCGCGGTTCCTCACCGGCGAGGACGCCCTGCGCGCCACCCAGCTTCTGCAGCCGGGCAGTCTGGTACGCTGGATCTATCGTGTTCGCCTGCCGGACACGGTTTCCGGCGATCGCGCTGCCAAGGCGCTGGCCGACGATGCGCGTGCCCAATTGCCGCAAGCCGGCTGGGAAATCCGTTCGCGCGACAACGCTTCGCCGCAGCTTGAGCGCACCATCACGCGATTCACCCAGTTCCTGACGCTGGTCGGCCTCGCGTCACTGCTGGTCGGCGGCGTCGGTGTCGCCAATGCCGTGAAGAGCCATATCGATCGCCGCCGCGACGTCATCGCGTCGTTGAAAGCGCTTGGCGCGACCGGCCGTGACGTGTTCGCGATCTATCTCACGCAGGTGCTGGTGCTGGCGGTGATCGGCTCGCTGATCGGCCTGGTGGTCGGTGCGTCCCTGCCGTTTGTCATTGTCGGCCTGTTCGGCAAGCTGCTGCCGCTGCCGGTGGTGCCGGCGCTTCATCTCGATGAGCTGGCGCTGTCGCTGCTGTACGGGCTGCTGACGGCGCTGGCCTTCGGCCTGTGGCCCCTGGCCCGCGTACACGACGTGCCGGTTGCGGCGCTGTTTCGTGATGCGGCGCTGACGGAATCGCACCGGCCGAAGCTGCGCTACATGCTCTGGATGGCTCTCGTGGTCGGGCTGCTGATTGCGGTGGTGGTCGGGCTCGCTTACGACAAGCGTGTCGCTGCCGTATTCGTGGTGTCGTCAATGGTCGTGTTCGCCTTGCTGCGCGGTATCGCCGGCGCATTGATGGGGTTTGCGCGCAAATTACCGCGGCCGAGTATGACCATGCTGCGGCTGGCCATTGCCAATATCTACCGGCCGGGCGCGCTGACGCCGTCGGTGGTGATGTCGCTCGGACTGGGCCTGACGGTGCTGGTGACCGTCACCCAGATCGACGGCAATCTGCGCCGGCAGTTCATGGCGGCGTTGCCGGAAAAGGCGCCTTCGTTCTATTTCATTGATATTCCCTCAACCGATGCCGACCGCTTCAGCGCGTTTCTCAAGGAGAAGCAGCCGCAGTCGATCGTCGAGGACGTGCCGATGTTGCGCGGCCGGATCGTCGCCGCACGCGGCGTCAAGGCGGAAGACCTCAAGCCTTCGTCCGACGCCGAATGGGTGCTGCAGAGCGACCGCGGCCTCAGTTACACCAATGAGGTGCCGCGCGGCTCCAAGCTGGTCGAAGGCGAATGGTGGGGGGCCGGCTATAGCGGGCCGCCACTGGTGTCGTTCGAGAAGAAGCTGGCCGATGGGCTCGGGCTCAAACTCGGCGACGAGGTCGTGGTCAACGTGCTCGGCCGCGATATTACCGCCAGGATCGGCAACATGCGGTCTGTCGACTGGCAGAGCCTCGGCATCAATTTCGTGCTGGTGTTCTCGCCCAATACCTTCCGCGGTGCGCCGCATACCCATATCGCCACGCTGACGGAACCGAAGTCCGATCCGTCCCAGGATGCCGGTCTGGTCAAGGCGGTCGCCGACGCATTCCCGATGATCACCACCGTGCGGGTCCGGGAAGCGCTCGATACCGTGGGATCGGTTGTCACAAACCTTGTACTGGCGATCCGGGGTACCAGCGCAGTGACGTTGCTGTCGGCGATCCTTGTGCTCGGTGGCGCGCTGGCCGCCGGCCACCGGCATCGCGTTTACGACGCTGTGATCCTCAAGACCCTCGGTGCCACGCGCGCGCGGCTGTTGGGTGCCTATGCACTTGAATATCTCATGATTGGCCTGGCCACGGCGGTGTTTGGCGTCATCGCCGGCTCAGTGGCGGCGTGGCTGATCGTCACGCGTCTTATGACGCTGAGTTTCGTCTGGCAGGCAGGTAGCGCGGCAGGTGTGGTTCTGGCGGCGCTAATTGTCACAGTCGGGCTGGGTCTGGCGGGTACGCTGGTAGCCTTGAATCAGAAGCCTGCCACCGTGTTGCGTAATTTGTGACCCGTTTTGACACGAAGCAGCCCTTTGGGCGGGCTGATTCGTGCAGAAAGGCTGCGAAACCGCCAAGCTTGCGTCAGGCTGAAAGTTTAGCGGGATGCCTGAATGCAAATCGGAGCGACATTCCGCCACGCGTGGAAGCTTGCAGCGAATGTGTTAGTTTACCACATACCCTTTGGGTCAGACGTCGAACGCAGATGACATCGATTTTTTATGAAATCGAATTTAGTGTCAGGGGCGTAGATATCTGGGATACAATTCGAACCGGCGACGCGAACCCTTTGCGATCAGCCGGACAACATCGAGGTTTCGACCATGTCGGATCTAGACCGTAACTATGCTTCCCCCTTCGGCCGGGTCGGCGCGCGCGATGCCGCTGCCGTGGACGCCGGACTGCGCTCCTACATGCTGCGCATCTACAACTACATGTCGATCGGTCTGGCCATCACCGGCCTGGCTGCTCTTGGTGTATACATGGCAGCCGTGACCACGGACCCCTCGGGCGCCGCGGCCCGGATCGGTAGCTCCTACCTGACACCGTTCGGCTACGCGATGTTCGTGAGCCCCCTGAAGTGGGTGTTCATCCTGGCGCCGCTGGTCATGGTGTTCGCCATCTCGTTCGGCATCAACCGGCTGAAGCCGGCCACCGCGCAGTTGCTGTTCTGGGCTTTCTCGGCTCTGATGGGCATCTCGCTGTCGTCGATCTTCCTGGTGTACACGCACACCTCGATCGTGCGGGTGTTCTTCATCACCGCAGCCTCGTTCGGTGCGCTGAGCCTCTATGGCTACACCACCAAGCGTGACATGACGGGCATGGGCTCGTTCCTGCTGATGGGCCTGTTCGGCATCATCATCGCGAGCCTCGTGAATGTCTTCGTGGCGTCGTCGATGCTGCAGTTCATCGTGTCGGTTGTCGGCGTGCTGATCTTCGCCGGCCTCACCGCCTACGATACCCAGCGCCTGAAGAACGACTACATCTACGGTTACGCCTCGCAGGGCGGCGATATTGCCGAGCGCGCGGCGATCACCGGCGCCCTGTCGCTCTACCTGAACTTCATCAACCTGTTCACGCTGCTGCTGCAGCTGCTCGGACAGCGCGAATAAGCCTCGGAACATAGAGGAGATCTTAGCCCCGGCCGAAAGGTCGGGGCTTTTCTTTTGGACGGAGCAAAAATAGTCTTCGTGCCATGTCCGATATCGAAATCAGGCCCGCCACGGCGGCAGATCTGCCCGCAATCACTGCGATCTATGACGAAGCGGTGCAATTCGGCACGGCCACCTTCGAACTGCTCTCGCCAGATCTGGCCGAGATGACGCGCCGTTTCGAGGCGCTGATCGACGGTGGCTATCCCTATCTGGTGGCTGCACAGGAGAACCAGATCGTCGGCTATGCCTATGCCAGCGCGCATCGCCCACGACCGGCCTATCGCTTCACCGTCGAGAATTCGATCTATCTCGATCCGAAAGCCCAGCGGCGGGGCATTGGCGGCAAGCTACTGGCGCGGCTGATTGCCGAATGCGAGAGCCGCGGCTATCGCCAGATGGTCGCCGTGATCGGCGACAGCGCCAATGCCGGCTCCATCGCGGTTCACCGCAATGCCGGCTTCCAGATGATCGGAGTGCATCCCGACGTCGGCTTCAAATTCGACCGCTGGCTCGACACCGTCTCGATGCAGCTTGCGCTGGGCGACGGAGCCCGCACGCTACCTTGACGATTCGCGAATCGATTTAGACCACCGCCAGCTTGCGGTCGATCACCAGCAGCACGCGGTCGAGTTCGTGCCCCCGGCGCAGAATCAGGCCACCAGCTGAAATCACGCTGTACATGCCCTGCTTGCGCGCCAATCGCGGATCTTTCTCGATGCGGTATAGCGGCACTTCCGACGAGCGGCGAAACACCGAGAACACCGCGCGGTCGCGCAGGAAGTCGATGGCGTAATCGCGCCACTCGCCGTCAGAGACCATACGGCCATACAGGTTGAGGATGCGGCTGAGCTCAAGGCGATTGAAGCTGACGACGGGCGCGGCGGCGGCAGGGCCCGTCGCCGCGCGATTCTCGCTGGGGTCGGTATCTCCCGGAATCACAGTCATGCGGCGCCTCCTGTCACATCCCCGACATGATCGCGCTGACCGCAGTCCTCTGCAAGGGCCGATCCGCGAGCTTGATGGTAGAAATTTGCCGTCACGGGAACGTCAGTCGAATCTTATTGCCGCCAAACTTTGGCCCATCGGGCGCCCTTCTGGATTGCGACAAGAAGCTACTGCGTCGGGTCCGGTTCTTCCGGTCTCGGATTCCTCAGCCCCCAGCCCCCCGCGGTCGTTGGGATCGGACCCTGCGCAGGAAGTTAATCCCCACTGGGCCAACGCAAGTTGGTCCTTTTCTTTTTGGTGGATGCACTCTGTTATTTCCGGGGCGCGGTGTGGTCAGCAAGGGCGACGAAAGCGCGAACCCGGCCAATCGTCTGGAGCCCGACACGTCTGATGCCGTCCTGCGCCAAGCGGGACTATGGTGCGATGCCGATTCTATTACTTCGAGATTCCGGGGTAGCGCGCAGCCGTCGCTGCGTTCACCCTTGGACACTCCAGTAGGAGCGTCGGGGAATGACGAGATCGTTGATGACGAGAGATTACAACTACTGCAGCGACGTATAGGCTGCGCCGCGCATCGCGCCGGGCTTGTCGCGCGTGCCGTCCTGCACATAGACGACGGCAGCATCGACGCCATCCCTGGAGATGTTCTCCAGCGGCAGCGTCCAGTTGGCGGCGTTGCCCGTCCAGTCGCCGACCTTCAGCCAGTTTCGAACGACGTTGTAATAGGTTAGTTGCTTGCCGCGATTCTCGCCGCGACCGATCGTGATCGGCACGGCTTTCGACACCGAGCAAATCCAGACTTCGCCATGCGCCGTATCCGACGCAGTGGTCGATGCGGCAACAGACACGTTGACGTGTTTGCCCGAGACCGACATCGACACCGGCACCGTCATCACGGTGCCTCTCTTGGTTTCGCTGATCGCGCCCTGGATACGATCGACATCGCTGCCGATCACCTGAGTGGCGCCGTTGACGACGACTTGTGGCGTGTAGACGTCGCGATCGCCGCGCATCTGCGAATAGGCTTTTTGACGCGCACTGAAACGCGAGTCGGCCAGTGTGTCCTTCCAGCCCAAGTAGTCCCAGTAATCGATCGGCATACTCAATGCGATCACGGACGGGTCCTTGGAAAGGTCACCGATGATCTTGTCTGCGGGCGGGCAGGACGAGCAACCTTGCGAGGTAAACAGCTCCAGCACAGCCCGGGGCTGGGCCAGCGCGCTACCGCTTGCTGCAATGGCAGCGCACACGCCAAGTGCGCCGGTCCACTGCGATATGCCGCCAAAGGGTTTCATGAGGTTTTGCCACGCTCGAGGTGGGACACATAACAGGCGGTGTCGCACATTGGTGTCGCTAACACATTCATGCCCTCAAACACCAGAAGGCGGCCTTTCATAGGCCGCCTTCTGTTCACTAGCCACTCACTTCGCAGTGAGGCACTACGTCACACCCACGTGCGGGCGTCAGGCTGCGAGTTGACGCAGCACGTAATGCAGAATGCCGCCGTTGCGGTAGTATTCGAGTTCGTCGAGCGTATCGATGCGGCAGAGCAGGGTTTCCTTGTGCAGCGAGCCGTCGGCCGACACGATTTCAGCGGTGAGCTGCTGGCGGGGCTTCAGGTCGCCCTGGAGGCCACGGATGGTGACCTTCTCATCGCCCTTGAGACCCAGCTTCTTCCACGACGAACCGTTCTCGAAGGTCAGTGGCAGAATGCCCATGCCGACGAGGTTGGAGCGATGGATGCGCTCGAAGCTCTCGGTAATCACGGCGCGAACGCCGAGGAGACGCGTGCCCTTGGCTGCCCAGTCGCGCGACGAACCGTTGCCGTATTCGGCGCCGCCGAACACGACCAGCGGCACCTGCTCGGCCTGGTACTTCATCGCGGCGTCGTAGATCGACATCGACTCGCCGTCGGGCCAGTGCTTGGTCATGCCGCCTTCCGGGACGTTGCCGTCGGCGCCCTGCATCATGAAGTTCTTGATGCGGATGTTGGCGAAGGTGCCGCGCATCATGACTTCGTGGTTGCCACGGCGCGTGCCGTACTGGTTGAAGTCGGCCGGGCGCACCTGGTGCTCCGACAGATACTTGCCAGCGGGTGAGGTCAGCTTGATCGAGCCGGCCGGCGAGATGTGGTCGGTGGTGATCTTGTCGCCGAACAGCGCGAGAATCCGTGCATCGACGACATCGACGATCGGTTCCGGCTGCTGCTTCATGCCTTCAAAATAGGGTGGGTTCTGCACATAGGTCGAACCCATGTTCCACTTGTAGGTCTCGCTCTCGACCGTCTTGATCTTGCGCCAGTTGGTGTCGCCCTTGAACACGTCGGCATACTTCTTCTTGAAGATCGTCGAGGTGACGTATTTCTTGATGAAGGCGTTCACTTCCTTCGTGGTGGGCCAGATGTCCTTCAGATAGACCGGCTTTCCGTCCTTGCCTTCGCCGATAGGCTCGACCGCGAGGTTCCTGGTCACGGTGCCCGCGAGCGCATGGGCAACGACCAGCGGCGGTGAGGCGAGATAGTTCGCCTGGACGTCCGGCGAAACGCGGCCTTCGAAGTTGCGGTTACCCGACAGCACGGCGGCGCCGATGATGCCGTTGTCGTTGATCGACTTCGAGATCTCGGGCGGCAGTGGGCCGGAATTGCCGATGCAGGTGGTGCAGCCGAATCCGACCAGGTTGAATCCGACCTTGTCGAGGTCGAGCTGCAGGCCCGAATTTGCGAGATACTCGGCGACGACCTGGGAGCCGGGAGCCAGCGAGGTCTTCACCCACGGCTTGGCCTTGAGGCCCTTGGCGACCGCGTTACGCGCCAGCAGGCCGGCGGCGATCAGCACCGAGGGATTCGAAGTGTTGGTGCAGGAGGTGATGGCGGCGATGACCACGTCGCCATGGCCAAGATCGAAGTTCTTGCCTTCAACTGCGAAGCGACCCGAGGTGTCGCCGGTCTTCTTGTATTCGCTGGTCATGGCAGCAGCGAAGCCATCGGCGATCGCGGGCAGTGCGACGCGGCCTTCCGGACGCTTTGGGCCGGCCATCGACGGCACGACGTCGCCGAGGTCGAGGGTCAGGGTCTCGGTGAACACCGGATCGGGCGACTTGGCTGTGCGATAGAGGCCCTGCGCCTTGGCATAGGCGGACACGAGCGCGACGCGCGGGGTCTTGCGGCCGGTGGTCTTGAGGAAGTCGATGGTTTCGGAATCGACCGGGAAGAAGCCGCAGGTCGCGCCGTATTCCGGAGCCATGTTGGCGATGGTCGCCTTGTCGGCAACCGACAGATAATCGAGGCCGGGGCCGTAGAATTCGACGAACTTGCCGACCACGCCCTGCTTGCGCAGCATCTGGGTGACGGTGAGCACGAGGTCAGTGGCGGTGACGCCTTCCTTCAGCGCGCCCTTCAGCTTGAAGCCGACCACGTCGGGCAGCAGCATCGACTGCGGCTGGCCGAGCATCGCGGCTTCCGCCTCGATACCGCCGACGCCCCAGCCGAGTACGGCGAGACCGTTGACCATCGTAGTGTGCGAATCGGTACCGACCAGCGTGTCAGGGTATGCGACTTCGAAGGTGCCGGTCTTCCTGCCGACCGTCATCTTCTGCTTCTTGGTCCAGACGGTCTGGGCGAGATATTCGAGATTGACCTGGTGGCAGATACCAGTGCCGGGCGGCACGACGGAGAAGTTCGAGAAGGCGCTCTGGCCCCACTTCAGGAATTCGTAGCGTTCCTTGTTCTGCTTGTACTCTTCGGCAACGTTCTTGCCGAACGCCTTGTTGTCACCGAAGAAGTTCACGATCACCGAGTGATCGATGACCAGATCGACCGGGACCAGCGGGTTGATCTTCTTGGGGTCGCCTTTCAGCGCCTGCATCGCGTTGCGCATCGCCGCAAGATCGACCACCGCTGGGACGCCGGTGAAGTCCTGCATCAGCACGCGGGCCGGGCGGAACGAGATTTCATGCTCAAGCTTGCGCTTCTTCAGCCACTTCGAGAAGGCGAGGATGTCGTCTTTCTTGACGCTACGACCGTCTTCATTGCGCAGCAGGTTTTCGAGCAGCACCTTCATGGAGTAAGGCAGCTTCGAAATGCCCTTTAGACCGTTTTTTTCGGCTAGCGGCAGGCTGTAGTAAACATACGTCTTGGCGCCAACCTTGAGGGTCTTCTGGCATTTGAAACTGTCGAGCGAGGTCATGTGAAGGGGTCCCAATTCAGTTAACGGATACCCGGTAGGAGGTATCAAAACACCGTGGGCGAGGAGGCCGGTTTGCTTGAGGCGCCGATTGTGTGCTGCATCAAGTTCCGGCTTATAGAATCTTTCTAGAGACGCCGCCACACCGACAATCGTTTGCAGCCCTGCGAAATAGTGCAACAACGCGGCGGCGACTTCTGAACCAAATCAGATGGTCATGGAAGGGTTAAGATGCGGCTCTCGGGGCGCAATTTGAGATGCCTGCGGGGTGGCCGCGAAGTCTTCGCCGGACTGGACTTCGATGCCGCGGCAGGCGAGGCCGTGGCGGTCGTTGGCCCCAACGGGGCAGGCAAAACCTCATTGCTGCGGTTGATAGCCGATCTGCTGGTGCCGGCTGCGGGCATCATCACCCTTGAGGGCGGCGACAGCGAAATGACCCTCGCCGAACAAGCCCATTATCTGGGTCACCGCGACGCCATGAAGCCGGCTTTAACGGTGACGGAGAACCTGACCTTCTGGGCGGAATTTCTCGGTGGTACGCCGACCGATCCCGCCGCGTGTATTGCAGCGGTGGGTCTCTCTCATGCCGCAGCGCTGCCTGCGGGGTTCCTGTCGGCTGGCCAGCGCCGCCGGCTGTCGATTGCGCGATTGCTGACCGTCCGCCGGCCGATCTGGCTGCTCGACGAACCGACTGCAGCGCTTGATCTCGCCAGCCAGCGTGTGTTTGCAGGGCTGATGGCCGATCATTTGGCCACTGGTGGCTTGATCATCGCCGCGACCCACGGCCCGCTCGGCATCCCCGCGCGGGAACTGCGCATCGGGGGCGAGGCGTGAGCGCTCTCGGCGCGTTGATTCGCCGCGACATTCGCATTGCCGTCCGCGTCGGCGGCGGGGCGCTGATCGGCGTACTGTTTTTCCTCACGGTTGTGGTGCTGATGCCGTTCGCGCTGGGCCCCGATCTGGCGCTGCTGGCGCGGTTGGGGCCGGCAATCTTGTGGCTCGGGGCGCTGCTGGCCAGCCTGCTCACCCTCGATCGGCTGTTCACCGCCGATCATGACGATGGCTCGCTGGATCTCATCCTGATGAGCCGGACGCCGCTGGAACTGGCCTGCGCCGCCAAGGCCCTCGCACACTGGCTGGCCGCCGGCGTGCCGCTGATTGTCGCCACGCCAGTGCTGGGACTACTGCTCAATCTCGACGGTCCGGCGACGCTGGCGGTGGCGGTGACGCTGCTGGCGGGCACGCCGGCGCTGACCTTCACGGGCATGATCGGTGCTGCCCTGGCAGTGACGTTGCAGCGCGGAGGCCTGCTGCTGGCCGTCCTGGTGCTGCCACTCTCGATCCCCGTGCTGATCTTCGGCGTCGCCGCCTCAAATGCGGCCATCGCCGCGCCCGAGGGCGGCATGTCATTCTCGACGCCGTTCTCGATCCTCTGCGCGCTGTCGCTGGCGAGCCTTGTGATCGGGCCTTTTGCGGCGGCGGCGAGCCTGCGACATGGACTGGATTGAGACGGTTGGAATAATCACGAGAGGCTGAGACACTGGATTGACCTGGGTCAACTCGTCGCGAGCTGTGTTGAACGAGAATAAGTTGCATTGATCGCGGACAGAGCCGCGACTATTGGAAATGCCATGACGTTGACCGAACTCGCCAATCCCACCCGGTTCCTGTCGCTCGCCACCCGCATCCTGCCGTGGCTGGCGATGGCGACGGGCATTCTGCTTGCGATCGGCCTGTATCAGTCGGCGATGGCGCCGGACGACTATCAGCAGGGCGCCACCGTCAAGATCATGTTCATCCATGTGCCGAATGCCTGGCTCTCGATGTTCGTCTGGGGCGTCATGAGCGTGGCCTCGCTGGGCACGCTGGTGTGGCGGCATCCGCTCGCCGATGTCGCAGCAAAGGCGGCGGCGCCGATCGGTGCCGCCTTCACCTTTCTCGCGCTGGTTACCGGATCGCTATGGGGCCGGCCGATGTGGGGCACCTATTGGGAATGGGACGCCCGACTGACCTCGGTGCTCATTCTGTTTCTGATGTATCTCGGCCTGATCGCGCTGTGGCGCGCGGTGGAAGATCCATCGCGTGCGGCGCGCGCTGCAGCGGTGCTGACGCTGGTGGGTGCGATCAATATTCCGATCATCAAGTTCTCCGTGGACTGGTGGAATACGCTGCATCAGCCAGCGTCGGTGATGAAGATGGGTGGTTCGTCGCTCGACAAGTCGTTTCTGATCCCGCTGCTGGTGATGGCGGTGGCGTTCTCGCTGCTGTTCATCACGTTGCATCTCGCCGCGATGCGTAACGAGATTCTGCGGCGTCGATTGCGTGCGCTGCAGATGCTGCAGGCCTCGAAGCCGGTGGCACTCCCGTGATGGCGCTCGGTCCGTACGCATCCTTCATCGTTACGTCCTACGTGCTGGTCGCTGCTGTAGTGCTGATCCTGATCGTCTGGATCGACATCGATCATCGCCGCGTCCGCGCGCGGCTGCATGAGCTAGAGTCTTCGGGGGTGGCGCGGCGTTCGGGCCGCGGCGCGGCGGATCTCACATGACGTCGCAAGCCGCTCCGAAGCGCCGCTGGGTGCTGGCGCTGCCTCTGCTGATCTTTGCTGCTTTGGCGGCGCTGTTCTGGTTTCGGCTCGGAGCCGATCCGGCGAAACTTCCCTCGGCGCTGATCGGCCGCGCCGCGCCGCAGACGACCTTGCCGGCGCTGGAAGGCCTCAAGGAGCGCGGTGCGCCTGTGCCCGGTCTCGATCCGGCAGCATTTAAGGGCAAGGTCAGTCTCGTCAATGTCTGGGCATCGTGGTGCGTGCCATGCCATGACGAGGCGCCGCTGCTGACGGAGCTCGGCAAGGACAAGCGGCTGCAGCTGGTTGGCATCAACTACAAGGATTCGCCGGATAATGCCCGGCGCTTCCTCGGCCGCTATGGCAATCCGTTCGGCATCGTCGGCGTCGATGGCAATGGCCGCGCCGCGATCGAATGGGGTGTGTATGGCGTGCCCGAGACCTTCATCGTCGGCCGTGATGGCCGCATCGCCTACAAGATGGTCGGCGGCATCACGCAGGAGAATTACGAGCGCGTGCTGAAAGTCGAGATCGACAAGGCGCTGCAGGCGGGGTCGTAAGTACAGTCTTCATCTGAAGAAGCCACCTCAACTACCAAAACACTACCAAAATAAATTTCAGCTTTTATCTGCGGTTCATTTTCGCGCCATGGCGTCGCCATGAATCCGCAGCTAGCTTGGTTGCGTTACTTAACCGTCCTTGGAGGGACAAACCGATGCGCCATTTCAGATTTGCTACTTTGACCGCTGCCGCTCTCACTCTGGGTCTGCTCGCATCCGCGCCGTCGATGGCGCAGTCGCCGCAGCCCGCTGCTCCCGCCGGCAAGATGGCGCCTGCTGATTCCAAGATGGCACCCGCGGCGACCAAGACGTCCCCGACGGCGGGCGCGAAGGTTGAACTGCTCGATCTCAACTCCGCCAGTGTCGAGGCACTCGAGGCACTGCCGGGTATCGGCAAGGCCTATTCTGCAGCGATCGTCAAAGGCCGCCCGTATAAGGGTAAGGACGAACTCGTGCAGAAGAAGATCGTGCCCGAGAAGACCTATGAAGGCATCAAGGACAAGGTGATCGCCAAGCAGAAGAGCTGAGCGCGAGCGCCTCACTCATCCGAAAACGCATCGGCGCAGCCGCACCGGTGCGTTTTCTTTTGCGGCCGATCTCGGTCAGCCGATAACGCTGTCCTTCACCACATCGCCCAATGCGGCGAAGTCCGCCTTGCGCGGCGACGTTCGGCGAAACGCCAGGCCGATGGTGCGGCCCGGCTGCGGATTCTCCAGCCGCAGGAATTTAACGCGCTGGTCGCGCTGCTCGACGTCGGCGGCGATTTGCGGGATCAGCGTGACGCCATAGCCGCTGGCAACCATCTGCATCACCGTGGAGAGGCTGGACGCGGCGAAGGCCATGCCGTTGCCGCCGGACTGATGGCCGCGCGCTGCGGTGGCGCAGAAGGCCAGCGCCTGGTCGCGCAGGCAGTGGCCGTCTTCCAGCAGGATCAGCCGGCTCTGGTCGATCTCCATCGCCTTGATGCGTTTGTCGGCAGGGCGGGGGTCGTCTGCGGGCACCGCCAGCAGGAACAGATCGTCGAATAGCTTGGCCGTGTCGATCTCGGACTCCCCAAGCGGCAGCGCCAGCATCGCGGCATCGAGTGCGCCTGACTTGATATCGTCGACCAGTTGCTTGGTTTGCGTCTCGCGCAGCTCCAGCCGCAATTCCGGAAACTGTTTCTGCAGCACCGGCAGAATCCGCGGCAGCAGATACGGCGCCAGCGACGGAATCACGCCGAGCGTCAGCCGTCCGGTCAGCAACCCGCCGCGGTGCCGTGCAAAGTCGACCAGATCGCGCGAAGCCGCGAGCACGTCTTCACCGCGTCGCGCTACTTCGCGCCCCACATCGGTCAGCATCACCTCGCCAGGCCGGCGCTCCACCACCTGCACGCCCAGTGTCCGTTCGAGATCGCGTATCTGCATCGACAGCGCAGGCTGGGTGACGTTGCAGGCCTCGGCCGCGCGGCCGAAATGGCCATGTTTGGCGAGAGCGGCGAGATAACGGAGTTGGCGGAGCGTAATCATGAATCATCAGATAAACTGATCGAGGGGCGAAGACAATTCGACTGGACCTGATCTGAGAATTCTTCCAATCTCCCGTCACGAAGTCCGACTAGGATAAGCGCCAGGCTTGCCAAGGAATTCGGCAGATAATTGAAATTAAACAGCTTTTGGAAAGTTTGAGAGGTCCTTTGGTGGCAATCCGGCGTGCCGGTGCCCGGGATGGCTTATGTTCCAAACGGCCAGAAGGAGAGACTGATGGACACGACGAATGAGAACGGCGCCGGCAAGTGCCCGGTTGCGCACGCCCCCGCTGTCAGGACTAACCGTGACTGGTGGCCGAACAAGCTGGACCTGTCGATTCTCCACCAACACTCGTCGCTGTCCGATCCGATGGGCGATGCGTTCGACTACGCCGAGGAATTCAAGAAGCTCGACTACGAGGCACTCAAGAATGACCTGCGTAAGCTGATGACCGATTCGCAGGACTGGTGGCCCGCCGATTTCGGCAATTACGGTCCGCAGTTCATCCGCATGTCGTGGCACGCCGCCGGCACCTACCGCCTGAGCGACGGCCGCGGCGGCGGCGGTCGCGGTCAGCAGCGTTTCGCTCCGCTCAATTCCTGGCCGGACAACGTCAACATCGACAAGTCGCGCCGCCTCCTGTGGCCGATCAAACAGAAATACGGCAACAAGATCTCCTGGGCCGACCTGCTGATCCTGACCGGCAATGTCGCGCTGGAGACCATGGGTTTCCGCACCTTCGGCTTCGCGGGTGGTCGTGCCGACGTCTGGGAGCCTGATCAGGACGTGAACTGGGGTCCCGAATCCAAGTGGCTCACTCACCGACCGCTCGACAAGTTCGAAGCTCCACTCAGCGCCACGGAAATGGGTCTGATCTACGTCAATCCAGAAGGCCCCGGTGCCAATGGCGACCCGGTGTCTGCCGCCGCCTTCATCCGCGAGACCTTCAAGCGCATGGCGATGAACGACGAGGAAACCGTGGCGCTGATCGCCGGCGGTCATACCTTCGGCAAGACCCATGGCGCTGCGCCTGAGTCTCACAAGGGTCCGGAGCCTGAAGCTGCCGGCCTGGAAGCGCAGGGCCTGGGCTGGGCGAGCAACTACGGCACCGGACACGGCGCAGACGCGGTCGGCAGCGGCATCGAAGTCACCTGGACGCAGACGCCGGCGCAGTGGAGCAACTTCTTCTTCGAGAACCTGTTCAAATATGAATGGGTGCAGACCCGCAGCCCCGGCGGGGCGATCCAGTGGGAAGCCAAGGACGCCGAGGAAGTGATCCCCGACGCGCATGATCCGTCGAAGAAGCGCAAGCCAACCATGCTGACGACGGATCTATCCCTGCGTCTGGACCCGGCCTATGAGAAAATCTCACGCCGCTTCCTGCAGAATCCGCAGGCCTTCGCCGAAGCTTTCGCCCGTGCCTGGTTCAAGCTGACCCATCGCGACATGGGTCCGCGCGCGCGTTATCTCGGTCCGGAAGTGCCCAAGGAAGAGTTGATCTGGCAGGATCCGATCCCCGCGGTCGATTATCCGTTGGTCGATGATGCCGACGTCTCTGCGCTCAAGGCCAAGCTCCTGGCCTCGGGTCTGACCGTATCGGAATTGGTCAGCACGGCCTGGGCTTCGGCCTCCACCTTCCGTGGCGGCGACAAGCGTGGCGGTGCCAACGGCGCACGCATCCGTCTGGCCCCCCAGAAGGACTGGGAGGTCAACCAGCCGGCTCAACTGGCCAAGGTGTTGCAGGTGCTCGATGGAATCCGGAAGGAGTTCAACGCAGCGCAATCCGGTGACAAGCAGGTTTCGCTTGCCGACCTGATCGTCCTCGGCGGCAGCGCGGCGGTCGAGAAAGCCGCGAAGGATGCTGGCCTTGATGTGACCGTCCCGTTCTCTCCGGGACGCGGCGACGCTTCGCAAGCACAAACCGACGTCGAATCCTTCGAAGTCATGGAGCCGGTCGCGGACGGGTTCCGTAACTACCTCAAGGGCACGTCGGCCGTGCCGGCCGAAGTATCCTTGGTGGATCGTGCGCAATTGCTGACGCTGACCGCTCCTGAGATGACGGTTCTCGTCGGCGGCCTGCGCGTACTCGGTGCGAATTCCGGGCAGTCCCTGCGTGGTGTCTTCACCAGGACGCCGGAGACGCTGACCAATGACTTCTTCGTCAACCTGCTCGACATGGGCACGGAGTGGAAGGCGGTCGACGGCTCCAGCGATGTGTATGAGGGACGCGATCGCAAGAGCGGGGAAATCAAGTGGACCGGCACGCGCGCCGATCTGGTCTTTGGTTCGCACTCGCAGCTTCGTGCCCTTGCGGAAGTCTATGCGAGTGCCGACGCCAAGCAGAAATTCGCCAAGGATTTCGCGGCGGCCTGGACCAAGGTCATGAACGCCGATCGCTTCGATCTGGTGTGATAGATACCTGACCGTAAAGTCGAAGCCCTCGCGACATCGTCGCGGGGGCTTTTTCTTTTCAGGGAACGTGGTCGAATGCGGGACAGACCGTCAGCGCAGCCCTTGCACCCTCATCCGAATCTGCGCAAAAAGGCAAATAATTCTGCCTAGGGAGAATTTGCGATGATGAAGCTCTACTGGTCGCCACGTTCGCGCTCGTTTACCGCATTGTGGCTGATGGAAGAGACGGGCGTCAGCTATGAGCGTGTGCTGACCGACATCACCACCGGTGCGCAGCGCACGCTGGAATTCCTGACGGTCAATCCGATGGGGAAGGTACCGGCGCTGCAGGACGGCGAAGCGACCATGGCGGAAGCTGCCGCGATCTGCACTTACGTGGCTGAGCGTTACCCGGAAGCCAGGCTGGCGCCGCCGGTCGGTGACCCGCATCGTGCAAAATATCTCTATTGGCTGTTCTTCGCGCCGAGCTGTATCGAACCGGCAATCGCGCAGATCGCAACCAAGATGGAATTGAGTTCGGTGGCGGCCGGCTGGGGCGACGCACAACGCGTTTTCGATGTGCTCGAAGCGGCGCTGGAAACCGGCCCCTGGATTCTCGGCGAGAAGTTTTCCGCAGCCGATATCGCCATCGGCTCCGGACTGAATTTTGCGGTACGCACCTTCAAGATGGTGCCGTCGCGCCCGGCTTTCGATCGTTACCTCGATCGCTGCAGTGCGCGTCCGGCATTCCAGCGCGCGATGGAATTCGCATCGGGGGAGAAGACTTAAGGCGAATTACTCGCCTGCGTCTGCCTTCAAAGCGTCCGGATGCGGCATCGAGATGATGTTGTAGCCGGAGTCCACAAAATGCGTTTCGCCGGTGACACCGCCGGACAGCTCGGACAACAGATACAGCGCGGTGCCGCCGAGTTCATCGAGGGTGACGCCGCGGCCGAGGGGCGAATGCTTCTGCTGGAACGCGAACATCGCGCGGGAATCGCCGATGCCAGAGCCGGCAAGCGTGCGCACAGGGCCGGCCGACACCGCGTTGACGCGAATGCCCTGGCGGCCGAAGTCTGACGCGAGATAGCGCACCGAGGCTTCGAGCGCGGCCTTGGCAACACCCATGACATTGTAGTTCGGCATCACGCGGGTCGAGCCGCCGAAGGTCAGCGTGATCATTGCGCTGCCGGGCTTCATGATCTCCGCAGCGCGCTTGGCGACTTCGGTGAAGGAGAAGCACGAGATCACCATGGTGCGCGAGAAGTTCGCGCGCGTGGTGTCGGCGTAGCGGCCCTTGAGTTCATTCTTGTCGGAGAAGCCGATGGCGTGCACCAGAAAATCCAGCCCGCCCCACTTTTCCTTGATTGCTGCGAAGGTCGCATCGACGCTGGCGATATCCTCGACGTCGCAGGGCAGGATCAGGCCGGCGTCGAGCGATTCCGCCAGCGGCTTGACCCGCTTGCCGAGCGCATCGCCCTGATAGGTGAAAGCCAGTTCAGCACCCTGCGCATGCAGTGCCTTGGCGATTCCCCAAGCGATCGAATGATCATTGGCCACGCCCATGATCAGTCCGCGCTTACCCTGCATCAGTCCTTGCATATCGATCTAGCTCCAATGGTGCTCTGCCGCTGCGGCGAACGCAGTAAGCCCCCTCGCCCCGCGCTTGCGGGGAGAGGAGTAGGGTGGGGGCGCTTTCAATCCGCGAATATCATTGATGAGGTGATTGGGTGCCCTGCCCCTCACCCGCCGCCAGGAAGCGGCGACCTCTCCCGCCTAGCGAAGCTTCGCTTTGCCGGGAGAGCTTAAAAAGTTCACGCATCCATCCGTTTGAACACCAGCGTCGCGTTGGTGCCGCCGAAGCCGAACGAGTTCGACAGCACGGTGCCGACCTTCACATTGTCGACGCGCTTGCGCACGATCGGCATGTCGGCGAACACCGGATCGAGTTCGGTGATGTTGCCGCTCTCGCAGATAAAACCGTTCTGCATCATGAGCAGTGAGTAGATCGCTTCCTGCACGCCGGTGGCGCCGAGCGAATGGCCGGTCAGGGCCTTGGTCGCCGAAATCGGCGGGCACTTCTCGCCGGTGCCGAATACGTTGCGGATCGCCTGCATTTCCGGAGGATCGCCGGCGGGCGTCGAGGTCGCATGTGGGTTGATGTAGTCGATCTTGATGCCGCCGGTGGTGGCCAGCGCCATCTTCATGCAACGCTCTGCGCCTTCGCCGGATGGAGCGACCATGTCGTAGCCGTCCGAGGTGGCGCCGTAGCCGATGATTTCGCCGTAGATCTTGGCGCCGCGTGCTTTCGCGTGTTCGAGTTCTTCGACGACGACAACGCCCGCACCGCCGGCGATGACGAAGCCGTCACGGCTGACGTCATAGGGGCGCGAGGCGGTCGATGGCGTGTCGTTATACTTCGATGACATTGCGCCCATGGCGTCGAACAGCACCGAGAGCGACCAGTCAAGCTCTTCGCAGCCGCCGGCAAACACGACGTCCTGCTTGCCCCACTGGATCATCTCATAGGCATTGCCGATGCAATGGTTCGAGGTCGCGCAGGCCGACGAGATCGAATAGTTCACGCCCTTGATCTTGAACCAGGTGGCGAGCGTCGCGGAGGCTGTCGAGGACATCGCCTTCGGCACCGCGAACGGACCAACGCGCTTCGGACCCTTCGTTCGCGTGATGTCCGCGGCTTCGACGATGGTGCGTGCGGAAGGTCCGCCCGAGCCCATGATGATGCCGGTGCGCTCGTTCGAGATGTCCGACTCTTCGAGGCCGGAGTCCTGGATCGCCTGCTCCATGGCGATGTGATTCCATGCGGCGCCTTCGCCGAGAAAGCGCATCGCGCGGCGGTCGATCACATCGGCCGGATTGATGGTCGGTGCGCCTTGCACCTGCGAACGGAAACCGAGCTCTGCGTATTTGTCGGCGCGTGTGATGCCCGACTTTGCCTCATGGAGGCTCGCAAGCACTTCCTGAGTGTTGTTTCCGATAGATGAGACAATGCCCATCCCCGTGACGACAACCCGCCTCATGATCGCCTCGCCCTTTGAACTACGTTGTTGTGGAACTGACGGTCGCCCCCTCGGAGACCGCCGTTGAATAGCACCCGGTAGATCACGTTCCCGGCTGCAATGCGGCAGGTGCTTCCTGCTTGAACAGGCCGACCTTCAGGTCCTTGGCGCGATAGATAATCTCGCCATCGGCCGAAAGCGAGCCATCGGCAATCCCCAACCACAATTTTGAACGCATCACGCGTTTGATATCGATGGTGTACACGACCTTCTTGATGTTCGGGAGAACCTGGCCGGAAAACTTCAGGTCGCCGAGGCCGAGCGCGCGGCCGGGGCCGATGCCGCCGGACCAGCCCAGAAAGAATCCGACCATCTGCCACATGGCATCGAGACCGAGACAGCCCGGCATCACCGGGTCACCCTTGAAGTGACAGGCGAAGAACCAGAGATCCGATGTGACGTCGAGTTCGGCGCGCACGAGACCTTTTCCGAATTCGCCGCCATTGGCCGTGATCTCGGTGATACGATCGAACATCAACATTGGCGGCAGCGGTAATTGTGCGTTCCCGGGCCCGAACAGCTCGCCGCGGCCGCAGGCCAGCAGGTCTTCATATGCGTAGCTGTTGCGTTGTTCCTGGATCATGCCGGCTTTCTGGGTCCATTGATGGTCGTGGCAACCCCGGAGTGGAGTCGCCACATATAGAATTGTTCCAAATGTCGCGGGAACTTGCCCGGTTGGGCGCTCTCTATCATAGGCTTATGAGGTGGCAAAGCGGGGGATCGCCCGCTTTTGGCGGGTTATTGACCATGTTGCGATGCACTGCATAAGCATCCCTTCTGATGCATGGCTCCTAGTTGCGAAAACCTTGCATCTGAGGCCTCGACTTTCTATAATAGAAGCTAATTCAGTGTTCTTTTTGAGTGTAAACGGCAGGATTACTGACGTGGATATGAGCGACAGCATTTCAGTTATGGATGACGCAGCTGCGGTTGCGGAAATCAATCATGGCCGTCAGCCGGCTTTGACTGGTTGCCCGTGGCATGACGTCAACGAGATGCTGCAGTCGGTCGGCCTGCGTCCCACCCGTCAGCGCATGGCGCTGGGTTGGCTGCTGTTCGGCAAGGGCGCGCGTCATCTCACCGCGGAAATGCTTTACGAGGAAGCAACCCTCGCCAAGGTGCCGGTGTCGCTGGCAACCGTCTACAATACGCTCAATCAGCTCACGGATTCCGGCCTGCTCCGTCAGGTCAGCGTCGATGGTACCAAGACCTATTTCGATACCAACGTGACCTCGCATCACCACTACTATCTCGAGAACAACCACGAGCTGGTCGATATTCCGGACCAGAACCTCGTGCTGACCAAGATGCCGGAAGTCCCCGAGGGCTTCGAGATCAGCCGCATCGATATGGTCGTTCGTCTGCGCAAGAAGCGCTAACGGCTTCATCCAAAATTCTGAAGTTATTTGCGCCGCCGCACCGTTTTCGGCGGCGTTTGTACGCCAGTTGCAGCCGTCGTCATGATAGCGCGGGCGAGGGCGCGGCCGGTGCATTCGTAGCCGGCTGCGGAATTGTGCAGTCCGTCCCAGGCGGTCAGCGCACCCATGGAGAGCCCTGCGTCCATTGCACGGCGCATCAGCTCGAAGCGCGAGAACAGCGGCACGCGTTCCTGCCGGGCGGCGTCAGCTATGCTTCTCTGCATCTTGGAATATTGCGATGCGAGAATCACCGGCGCGTATTGCTGATCCATCAGGATCACGTCGGCGCCATCAGCCTTAAGCAGCCGGATACCTTCGGTGATCCTGCCGGTCAGGCCGTCCGGGCTTTGCAGCCAGGTCACGTCATTGGTGCCGATCTGCCAGATCACGAGATCCGGGCGATGCGCCAGCACATCGCGGTCAAATCGCGCGATATTGCCGGGAATCGTGTCGGCGTTCCGCCCGCTATTGACGACATCCAGCCGCAGGTCCGGTTTCAGGCGCTTAAGCTCGCTCAGCAGTCTGCCGGGATAGGTCATGGCGGGATCGGACTGCCACAGGCCGAGCGTCGAGGACGAGCCTATGGCGACGATCTTGAGCGGGCCATTGGCTTTCAGCGCAGCCGCGGTGCGCGGAAGGGTCGCATCACCAGACAGCCGTTGATCCACCGCCAGGCAGGTTTCCGTGGCGGATTGCGCGTGAGCCGGGCTGGACCATGACAGCGCTGCAACGGCCATCACTGCGCCGGCGCAGGCCAGGTTCTTGATGCGGGATGCGCTCAGTTCACCTTCTCGTCGGCATAGACGCCCCATAGCCGCTGCTGTTCGATCCAGCCGTCGAAGCCGTTGCCAATCACCCGGCACCAGCCATTGTTGCAGCGCTTCACCTGCGCCACCACGCCGGCCTGCAGCCGCGCTGCGACGGCGCTGGTGGCATCAGGATTGTCATAAATTGAGGCGAGCTCGTCCTTGGATTTCATGGTCACGACCGCGGTACGGCGGCCGGACAGCAGCGAATGATAGACCCAGCCCTCGGCGCCCTCGGAATCGCGCACACGGCGCCAGTTCTCGTATTCGGCGGTGATCTCCACCGGCAGGCCGGAGCGGGTATAGACCCAGGCGACATCATTGTCCTTGGTGGGGCCGGCGCGGACATTGACGTGATCCGACTTGAGGCTGACGTAGCGCGGCACCGGCAGCCCGCTGGCGCCCAGCGGCGTGTCCTTGGCGGCCAGAACCGGATCAATGGCCGCAACGATCAGGGTAACCGCCGTCAACACCGCATACGCAAACCGCCGGAACGCCATCAACCCCACCTCAACCCATTCCAAAGAACGCAACTGTCGCCGCGCCGCACGCGCCTGTTGGGTTCTTGTTTTGGCTTGGTCTTCTGCTAGAGAGGACCCAAGGCCAAGGCACCTAAAAGGGTGTCGGGGAACCCGAGGAAACGGTGAATTCGCGGCTGCGGCAGTTTCGAACAACCGGGTTAATGCGGACTGAACGGATTAGCCAAAGCGCGAGTGAGCAGGACATGTCGGTCAAGAAAAAGCCTCTCGTCATCGTCACGCGCAAGCTGCCGGATTCCGTCGAGACCCGCATGCGCGAATTGTTCGACGCGCGCATCAATGTCGACGACATACCTCTGACGCCGGAGCAACTGGCCGAAGCGACCCGTACCGCCGATGTGCTGGTGCCCACCGTCACCGACGAAATCACCAAGGAACTGCTCGAGCATCCCGACTGCAAGCTCAAGCTGATCGCCAATTTCGGCAACGGCGTCGACAATATCGACGTCGTCGCCGCCCACGCCCGCGGCATCACCGTCACCAACACGCCGAAGGTGCTCACCGAGGACACCGCCGACATGACCATGTCGATGATCCTCGCGGTGCCGCGCCGGCTCATCGAGGGCGCCTCGATTCTCACCGAGGGCAAGGACTGGCAAGGCTGGTCGCCGACCTGGATGCTGGGCAAGCGGCTCGGCGGCAAGCGGCTCGGCATCATCGGCATGGGGCGCATCGGCCAGGCCGTGGCGCGCCGCGCCCGCGCCTTCGGGCTGCAGATCCACTATCACAACCGCAAACCCGTGGCGCCGAAGATCGCCGAAGAACTCGGCGCGACCTATTGGGATTCGCTCGACCAGATGCTGGCGCGCATGGACATCATCTCGGTGAACTGCCCGCATACGCCGGCAACGTTCCACCTGTTGTCAGCACGCCGCCTCAAGCTGATCCGCAAGGACGCCTATATCGTCAATACCGCGCGCGGCGAGGTGATTGACGAAGAGACGATGATCAAGCTGATCGAGTCCGGCGACATCGCGGGTGCCGCGCTCGACGTGTTCGAACATGAGCCCGCAGTGAGTCCGAAGCTGGTGCGGCTCGCGCGCGCGGGCAAGGTGGTATTGTTGCCGCATATGGGTTCGGCGACCATCGAAGGCCGTGTCGAGATGGGCGAGAAGGTCATCATCAACATCCGCGCCTTCCTCGACAATCACAAGCCGCCGGATCGTGTGCTTCCGAACATGCTGTGAGTCTTCGTCGTCCGTAGCCGGATGGAGGGCTCCTCATAGGACGGGCAAAGTGCAGCGCGCCCTACCTGCGGCTTCTAGCTTTTTCGAAAAATCAAATACGCCGCGATGCGGCCCTCACGCGTGGCTTTGCGGCCATAGCGCGTCATGGTGTAGTTCGGCCATGGCAAACGCCAGTCGTCAGCGCGCTCTGCGGTCCAGACGAAATCCGGCGACCGTGACACATGCCAAAGCGTCCACGCGACGTAATCCGGAATGTCATGCACAAAACGAAATTCGCCTGACGGTTTCAGCACGCGCGCCATCGCAGCCAGTGTCGCATCCTGCACGAAGCGGCGCTTCCAGTGACGCTTCTTCGGCCACGGATCCGGATGGATCAGGTCGATGCGTGACAGCGATTGCGCCGGCGCCCATGTGAGAAGTTCAGCGGCATCGCCGGCGACGAGGCGAATATTGCCGATGTTCTGCGCTTCGATCTGCGTCAGAATCTTCGCCATGCCGTTGATATAGGGCTCGCAGCCGATGAAGCCGATATGCGGATGCGCCAGCGCTTCAGCAACCAGATGCTCGCCGCCGCCGAAGCCGATCTCCAGACGTACGGTCTCGACTTCAGTACTGAACAATGTGCGGATATCGTCTGGCGCCGGATGGGCGATGTCGACCGTGAGTGCCGGCAACAGCGTCGCCATCAGGTCGGCCTGATGGTCGCGCAGCTTGTGGCCCTTGCGGCGCCCGAAGAACGAGCCGGCGTAATGGCCGCTCTCGGCAGGCGTGGACGCACCCGCATCAGCGGGGGCGTCGTGATTATTGGTGCTGGAACTGGCTGTGGTCATCGCGCGCGAGTGATACAGCCGAAACGCCATTGGCGCCATCAGGCGCGACGACGAATTTCCGTTGAAATACCGTGATTCTAGCGTTGATCCGGGGCTTCGCGCGAAGCGATCTGCTCGACCAGGTCGACAATGCTGCGGCGGAGCTTGGCATCGGTGATGCGCGTGAACGCGCGGGTCAGAGCGAGGCCTTCGGAGGTGGCGAGGAAGTCGGAGACATAGGCAGGCGAGGACGCTTCAGCGAAGCCTTCGCCGTTATGGATCGCGCCGGGGCCGCCTTCGAACAGGAACGAGACGGGGACCTGCAGGATTTCCGAAATCTGCTGCAGCCGGCTGGCGCCGACGCGGTTGGTGCCCTTCTCGTATTTCTGAACTTGCTGAAACGTCAGACCGAGGGCTTCGCCCAGCTTTTCCTGACTCATGCCGAGCATAATGCGCCGCATGCGCACACGGCTGCCGACATATTTGTCAACAGGATTGGGCGCTTTCGTCGACATCTCAATTACTCCTGGATCACATCAAGGGAGACGGATCATGCGTGGCAATCCGTCATTTAGGGCGGCTTCGGTTGTAACCAAAGGTATCCTGGGGATTATAACAACCGCACAAATTTTCCTAAGCGGAAAATTTAAGCCACGACGCTCAAATTCTCAGTATTTGAGAAATAAAGCTTACAAAGCTAGCTTAAAAAGCAATCACATCGAGAGGGTTGTTCGGTAGGCGGCGAAAGCTAGCTCGCAAACTATATCAAATGCTTCAAGCATCAAGCTAGTGGCGTGCGCCGCCGAACGGCGAAAATGATCGCCAGCGCGACAAACATCGCGGCCGGAATATCGCCGATTTTCGAGTAGACCGTCGGCGAAATGGCCGCTGGCAACCCCGAATCCAGCACGCCTTCGACACCGAGATCGAGCCGCGCGATCAGCCGGCCGACAGGGTCGACCACGACGGAAATTCCGGTATTCGCAGCGCGAACCAGTGGCAGGCCTTCCTCGATGGCGCGGACGCGGCTTTGCTGCAGGTGCTGATAGGGGCCTGTGGAAATCCCGAACCAGCCATCATTGGTGAGATTGACGATCCAGCCCGGCCGATCGTTACGCGTGGTGATGTCGTCCGGGAAAACCGCCTCGTAGCAGATCAGCGGCAGCATGCGCGGCGCGCCCGGAATGTCCATCGGCTTGCGACGGGTGCCGGGAATGAAGCCACCATGGACTTTGGTCAATTGCTGGAAGCCGATCTTCTCCATGAAGCTCTGGAACGGCAGATACTCGCCGAACGGCACCAGATGAAGTTTGTCGTAGGTCGAAAGAATGCTGCCGTCGTGGTCGATCACATAGATCGAATTATAGGCCTGCGTGATGCGTACGCCGAGCGGCGCATCGGGCGGGCGCACGGCGCCGGTGACCAGCACGGTGCCCTTTGGCAGCAGGTTGGCAATCTGCGCCATCGCATCGGGTTCGCGGGACAGGAAGAACGGGAATGCCGATTCCGGCCAGATCAGGATATTGGCTGCGCCGACGCCTGAATTCTGCGGACCGGTCGCGCGGTCCGACAGCGCAAGATATCTGCTCATGACATCCGCCTTGGCGGAATAGTTGAAGCGCGTGTCCTGCGACAGGTTCGGCTGCATGATGCGCAGCTTCACATCGGCGACGAACTGCGTCGGTGTGCGCGACAGCCGGGCCGTGCCATAGGCTCCCATCACGACGAGCAGCACCAGTGCAAGCGCTGGCGCCAGCCACGGCCGCTGCGTGCGCGCGCGTGCGTCGATCAGCACCGCAGGCGATGCAAAGATCGCCACGGTGACAAATGTCAGTCCCCACAGGCCAATCAGCGATGCGCTCTGCGCCAGCGCGAGCGGTTCGGTGAGTGCGTAGCCGAAGGCATTCCAGGGAAAGCCCGTCAGCACATGGCCGCGCAGCCATTCGCCAATCGTCAGGCTGGCGGCGAGCGCGAGGATGCGGCTGGCATCCTTGGTCCAGAGCAGGCGGGCCAGCGCGAAACCGATCGCGGTAAACAGCGCGAGATAGGCCGGGAGGCCGCCGATCGCGGCAGGCAGCAACCATGCAAAGGTCTGTGCGTCGACGAGGAAGGCGTAGCCGATCCAGTACAGACCCGGCACGAAATAGCCGAAGCCGAACCACCAGCCCGCTATGGCGGCGGCGGGAATGCCGCGCATCTTGCCGGCCGCAGCGCCGTCGATCAGCCAGACCACGACGGGGAAGGTGAGAAACAGTACCGGCCACGCGTTGAACGGCGCCATCGCCAGCGACGACACAGCGCCCGCCAGCAGGGCGATACCTGCGCGTTTCCAACCCCATGCGAGAATGATGCTGAGTGCGACAGAGCGCAGGCTGCGTGATGTCACGGTGTACCCGCGCTGTCGCCTGACGGAGGCGTATTCAGATTGTCATTGGACGGGGCCGTGCCAGGCTCCGGCGGTGCGTCGCGGCGTCGCGGTTCGCGGGCGCGCGGCGCAGGCCGCTCCTTGCGGGGGCCGACGCGCAGTCGTTTGACGCGGCGCGGATCGGCATCGAGCACTTCAATCTCGAAATTGCCGGGGCCGGAGATCACTTCGCCGCGGACGGGCAAGCGGCCGACATGGGTGACGAGATAGCCGCCGAGTGTCTCGACTTCCTCGCCGTCCTCGCCGGTCTCGAATTCCTCACCGATCATGGCGCGCACATCATCAAGGCTGGCGCGTGCATCGGCGATGAAGCTATCGCCCTGCCTGACGATGGACGGCGGTTCGTCGCTGTCATGTTCGTCATCGATCTCGCCGACGATCTGCTCAACGATGTCCTCGATGGAAACGAGGCCGTCGGTGCCGCCATATTCGTCGACGACGAGTGCCAGATGGATGCGTGCCGCCTGCATCTGCGCGAGCAGATCGATAGCGCGCATCGATGGCGGCACGTAAAGCAGCTTGCGGATGATGCCGGTCTCAACGACGGTTTGCGCAAGATCGACAGAGCGAAGGTCGAGGCCTGCGGGTAGCACCTTCTTGCGCTTGGCCTTGGATGGCACCTCGATGCGTGCACGTGCGGTCATGTAGGCCAGCAGGTCGCGGATGTGGACGATGCCGACGGGATCGTCGAGGGTTTCGTTGAAGACGACGAGGCGCGAATGGGCTGCGCTCTCGAACAGGCCCATGAGTTCGCCGAGCGAGATGTCCTGCTTCACCGCGACGATATCGGCACGATGTATCATAACATCGGCGATGCGGCGCTCGTTGAGGCCGAGAATGTTGCGCAACATCGTGCGCTCGATGGCGGAGAAGCCGGTCTCGTCCGGCGCGGAGGCGTCGAGCACGACTTGCAGGTCGGCGCGCACGGAGCCTGGCTTCCAGCCGAACAGCGAGCGGATCGCGCGGGTCAGCCAGGTCTCCGACGTCGGGCGCATGACCTCGCCGTCGTGAACCACCGCAGGCAGGTTGCTTGAGGTCTTTGAATGATCGCTTCTAGTGTCGCCGTCCGGCATCTCAGGTCACCCGATCCTGATCTGCATAGGGGTCCGGGATTCCCAGCGTCGCCAGGATCTCGCGTTCCAGCGCTTCCATCTCTTCGGCTTCATCGTCCTTCTCATGGTCGTAGCCGACCAGATGCAGGAAGCCGTGAATGGCGAGATGGCTGAGATGGTTGGCGAAAGTCTTGTCTTCCTCGTCAGCCTCGCGGCGCGTGGTCTCGTAGGCGATCGCAATGTCGCCGAGCATGCGCGGCATGTCGTCGGGCTCGTTTGCGCCTTCCGGTGGCTGCAGCGCCGGGAATGACAGGACATTGGTCGGTTTGTCGATGCCGCGCCAGTTCTGGTTCAGGGTGCGAATGCCGGCGTCGTCGGTGAGCATGATGGCGAGTTCGGCGTCGGCCGTATCGGTATCGACCATGGCGGCGGCGGCTTCGATGGCGCGGTGAATCACGGCGTCGGCATCGGCCTCCGCGGACCAGCAATCGGCGACAACAAGAACCTCTGTCGCGGGAGATGAATAGGTCGGCATCGGTATCGAACTTCTTTCGCGAACGGACCCGATCCCGGCTCCGTCGTCAGCGTATGAGTGTGTCATCAGGTCTTGGCGGCAGCCGCCTTCTGCGGCGTTCCTTCGTAAGCAGCAACGATGCGAGCCACGAGTTCATGGCGGACCACGTCTTCGCCGGTGAATTTCACCTGCGAGATGCCCTGCACGCCGTCGAGCAGACGCGCGGCCTCGGCAAGACCCGAGGTCTGGCCGTTGGGCAAATCGACCTGCGAGGGATCGCCGGTGATGATCATGCGGCTGTTTTCGCCGAGGCGCGTAAGAAACATCTTCATCTGCATCGATGTGGTGTTCTGCGCTTCGTCGAGGATGATCGCGGCATTGGTCAGCGTGCGGCCGCGCATGAATGCGAGCGGTGCGATTTCGATTTCGCCGGTCTGCAACGCGCGCTCGACAATGCGCCCGTCCATCAGGTCATACAGTGCGTCGTAGATCGGGCGCAGATAGGGATCCACCTTCTCGCGCATGTCGCCGGGTAGAAAGCCGAGACGTTCGCCGGCTTCCACTGCGGGGCGCGACAGGATGATGCGATCAACTTCCTTGCGTTCGAAAAGCATCGCGGCCTGAGCGACCGCGAGCCAGGTCTTGCCGGTGCCGGCGGGCCCGATGCCGAAAACCAACTCGTTGCTTCTCAGTGCGCGAATATAGGCATCCTGCGTCGCGGTGCGGGCACGCACCGGACGCTTGCGCAGATTGATGGTGTCGAAATTCGAGGCCGCCGTCTTCGAGCCCTTGGGGTCGAACGGGAACAGCGTGCCTTGTGCCAGCGTAGCGCGGATCGTGCCCTCGACATCGCCGGGGGCAAGATCCTGGCCCTGCACGGCTTGCGCATAGAGTGTTTCGAGCACACGCCGGGCTGCATCGCAGGCGTCGCGGGTGCCGGTGAGGGTGATGTGGTTGCCACGGGAGTCGACGACGACATTCAGTCGGCGTTCGATGATCGCGAGGTTCTGCCCGTAGGGGCCGACCAGCGAGGAGGCCGCCCGGTTGTCATCAAAGTCGATGACGACCTGCGTCTCGGCCTGCGGTGGAGTATCGAGTTTGCGAACAGCGAGCGTAGACGAATCCGATGCGCTTTTGGCCAAGAATTCAAGCTCCCGTGACGGTGTGAGAACGGACTGGCTGCAACACTGGTGGTACTGGAGAATGAGCAACTGGAGGTGATGTGAGCGGATCTCTCGCAAGCGAGCCGAGCAGGCTGTAGCGCTCGAGGCTTTCAATCGTGACCGGAAGCACCTGGCCGATGATGTCGTCAGAGGCCATCACATGGGTCGGCTGCAGGTAAGCGGTGCGGCCGACGATCTGGCCGGGATTGCGCGCCTTGCGTTCGAACAGCACATCCACAGTGCGTCCAATCGTGGCCGCGTTGAAGGCCGATTGCTGGCTGTCGATCAGGTTCTGAAGCCTCACCAATCGCTCGTCCATGTCAGCCTGTGACACCGTCTCCTGCAAATCCGCGGCCGGCGTTCCCGGACGCGGCGAATACTTGAACGAATATGCGCCAGCGTATCCGATTTGTGTGACGAGCGCGAGCGTGGCCGCAAAATCTTCCTCGGTCTCGCCCGGGAAGCCCACGATGAAATCGGAAGTAAAAGCAATGTCTTGCCGCGCGTCGCGAAAACGGTCGATGACGCGGCGATAATCTTCGGCTGTATGTTTCCGGTTCATGGCCGCCAGAATGCGGTCCGAGCCCGACTGCACGGGGAGATGCACGAAGGGCATCAGCTCCGGCAAATCGCGATGCGCTGCTATCAGCGTATCCTCGACGTCGCGGGGATGGCTGGTCGAATAGCGCAGCCGGTCGATGCCGGAAATCTCGGCGAGGCGATAGAGCAGCGTGCCCAGCGCCCACGGGCGGCCGTCGGGACCCTCGCCATGATAGCCGTTGACGTTCTGGCCGATCAGCGTGATCTCGCGCACGCCGTTGTCGGCAAGCCGCTGCACGTCGTCGATGATTTTCGCGACCGGGCGTGAAACCTCGGAGCCGCGGGTGTAGGGCACCACGCAGAAGGTGCAGAACTTGTCGCAGCCTTCCTGCACGGTGACGAAGGAGGAAATGCCACGGGCGCGAATCGCTGCCGGCTTCGGCGGCGGCAGGAAGCTGAACTTGTCCTCGACGGGAAATTCCGTGTCCAGCGCGCGGCCGCCGGCTTTCGCCTGTTTCAGCAGCGCGGGCAGGTTGTGATAGCTCTGCGGCCCGACCACGACATCGACCACCGGCGCGCGGCGAATGATCTCGTTGCCCTCGGCCTGCGCAACGCAGCCGGCGACGACCACGTTCATCGTGCGTCCGGCCTGCGCGGCATCGGCCTTGGCGACGCGCAGCTTGCCGAGCTCCGAATAGACCTTCTCGGAGGCCTTCTCGCGGATGTGGCAGGTGTTGAGAATCACCAGATCCGCGTCGTCGGCGCTGGCCGTCTCGACGAAGCCTTCCGGCGCCAGCGTGTCCACCATGCGCTGGGCATCGTAGACGTTCATCTGGCAGCCGTAGGATTTGATATGCAGCTTACGCGGCGCGGTCATGGAACCTGCAAGGTTTGGGAACCTGAATGGGCTGGAAAATGCGCTTGCTGCGCAGCGCTCAATTATAGACTAATGCCCGGAAAATCCAGCGTTTCTGCAAAATATAAGTGCTTGCAATGGCTTAGGCCAGGCCGACGGGTTCGCCAGCCCGTGCGCCCAAGGTCACGAGGCCCGGGAGCTGCCGCATATCGTCGAAGACGAGATGGGCGCCAGCGGCCGTCAGGGCTGCTGCGGTGGCCGGGCTGCAGTGGCCGCCGCCGTGATAGCCGAACACGGTCATGCCGGCGGCGATGCCCGCCGTAACGCCGGGAATACTGTCCTCGATCACCACGCAGCGCTGCGGCACGACATTCATCTGCGCGGCAGCAAACAGAAAGAGATCGGGCTGCGGCTTGCCGCGCTCGACCTGCAGGGCTGAAAACAGATGCGGATCGAAACGGTCGAGCAGCCCGGTGGTGGTGAGGCTGCTGCGAATGCGCGTCGGCGTGCCCGAGGATGCCACGCAAATCGGGTGTGACAATATCGCGAGCGTCTCGGCGATATGCGGGATCGGCTGCAACTTCGCGCCAAACACCTCGTCGATCGTGGCTTTCAGCGTCGTGGTATAGTCATCGGGCAGAACGCGGCCGAGCTCGGTCTCGATTTCCCGGCGGGCTTCGCGCGCGGACCGGCCGAGGAAACGCTCATGCACCTGAGCGGCGGTGATGGGATAACCGAATTGCGTCAGCACATCCGCGTGGACGACGCAGGCGAGGGACTCGCTGTCGACGAGCACACCGTCACAATCAAAGATGACGAGATCGAAACTCATAGTTTACCGAAAACTCTTCCGTCATTGCGAGGAGCACTTGCGACAAAGCAATCCGGACTTTCCTTGCTGAAACAAAGAACTGGATTGTCGCGTCGCTTCGTTCCCCGCAACGCCGGGGAGGGAGCGGCGGCAGGCGTTCAGGACTTGTTGTCCTCATCGAGGGGCACGCAGTACAGCTCCAGCCGGTGGTCGACCAGCTTGTAACCGAGCTTCGCAGCGACTTCAGCCTGCAATTTCTCGATTTCTTCAGACGTGAATTCGATGACGGTGCCGTCACGCAAGTTGATCAGATGGTCGTGATGGCTGTCGCGCATCGTCTCGTAACGCGCGCGACCTTCGCGAAAATCGTGACGCTCGATGATGCCGGCGTCTTCGAACAGCTTCACTGTGCGATATACCGTCGAGATCGAGATCTTGTCATCCACCGCAACGCAGCGGCGATACAGTTCTTCGACATCGGGATGATCGTCGGCTTCCGCCAGAACGCGCGCAATCACGCGGCGCTGTTCCGTCATGCGCATGCCGGTCGCGGCGCAGCGCGCCTCGATACCAGCAGACTTCATTGCAGATGATTTCAGTGCAGTCATGATCCGGGTCCCATCGTGGCTTCTTTTGCCACTCCGCAGGCGTCAGGACAAGTCGCGCCGCATCACCAGCGCGTTCAATTCCACTCCATCCGCTTCCTTGTAGTAGCGCTCCCGGCGCCCCGCGACTGCGAAGCCGGTTCTGTCATAGAGTCGCCGCGCCGGTTGATTGTTTTCCTCAACTTCGAGGAAAACCGTACGGACGCCGCGACCGGCCAGATGGCCGAGATGGGTAAGGAACAGGTCGCGTGACAGGCCGCGGCCGCGATAAGCGGGCGATACGGCGATGGACAGAATCTCGGCCTCGTCGGCTGCGATTCGCGATACGGCGAAACCGATGAGGTGGCCGCGCAGTTTCAGCCGATGCACGAGGGTGTTTTGTTCGCGCAGCATCTGTTCGAACTCCCCGGCACCCCAGCCGCGATGGAAGGACGCCGCATGCAACTGCGCGAGTTGTCGCGCGTCGCGCAATGTCGCGGGCTCGACCACAGCATCACCGCGTCCGAACAGGCGCGACCACCAGGCCGGCATCATGATGCGGCTAATGCGGCCTGCTGCATCAGGCTGCTTTGCGGCTTCGCGTCGGGCGCGCGCAGATAATAGGGACGCGCCAGTGCGGTCTCCGGATTCACAGCCGCACCGAGCCATGCCACCCATGAGATTTCGGGAGCAGGTTGCATATCGACGCGCAGCGGCGTCGGCGCATCGGACGGCCAGCGCGCCGCCAGGATCTCTGCGGCATTGCCGACCAGATACGGTGCGCCGAACTGTGCGGCCTCAAGGGCCTCCTCGATGGGAATGACGCCTGGCCGCACCAGCGAGGTGCCGTTACCACTGACGACCTGGAAATAGACATGGTCATGCCGGGCGTCGATGGCGGCAATGACCGGTGCGTCCATGTTCTCACTGACGACGGGCGCTGCATAGGCCGTCAGCGTGGTGATGCCGACCACCGGCTTGCTCGCTGCCAGGCCAATACCGCGCGCCGCCGACAGGCCGACGCGCAGGCCGGTGAAGCTGCCAGGGCCAGTGGTGACGGCAATGCGGTCGAGGTCGGCGAAGGCGATACCAGAGCCCGCCATGACGCGCCCGAGCAACGGCATCAGCGCCTCGGCATGACCGCGCTTCATCGGAATGGACTCATGCGCAATGAGCTTGCTGGTGCGGGTATCGAGGATGCCTGCGGCGCAGGCGTCGAGGGCGGTATCAATGGCAAGGATCAGCATAAAGGAGACGCTACCACGGCTTGCGAGGCGGAGACCAGCGGCGCGACCGCTGAGTGTAGTTCATTCGTAGTTATAAGACGCCTCATATCCGGCCAACGCGCGAGGCGCGGCTCCGCGAGGTGTGCGGGCATCTACGTCTTGGCTGCAGTAAAAACGTAGATGGCCGGGACAAGCCCGGCCATGACGAGTTCTAACGATTGATTGCGGTTGTTCCTGTGGGACAACCCTTACATCGGACGGACTTCGACCACTTCCGGCACGAAGTGCTTCAGCAGGTTCTGGATGCCGTGCTGCAGGGTTGCCGTCGATGACGGGCAGCCCGCGCAAGAACCCTTCATGTTGAGATAGACGATGCCGTCCTTGAAGCCGCGGAAGGTGATGTCGCCGCCGTCATTGGCCACGGCCGGGCGCACGCGGGTCTCGATCAGGTCCTTGATGGTATCGACGGTCTCGGCATCGGCCTCATTGAAGAATTCGGCTTCGTCGTCGGAGATCACGTCGCCCTTCACGCTGCCGTCGGCCATTAATGGCGCACCGGACATGTAGTGCTCCATAATGGCGCCGAGGATTGCCGGCTTGAGGTGCTGCCAGTCGCTGTCATCCTTGGTCACGGTGACGAAATCGGAGCCGTAGAACACGCTGGTGACGCCCTTCACGGCGAACAGCTTTTCGGCCAGCGGCGAGCGCGTGGCGGCCTCCGGAGAGGTAAATTCCATGGTGCCGCTGTCCAGTACGTCGCGGCCAGGAATGAACTTCAGGGTGGCGGGATTGGGGGTAGCTTCGGTCTGGATGAACATCGGTCTCTCCTGCGTCGCCGGTTCAAGGCCGGCGCGTGGGTGTCCCCTAGCAGATGGCGACGGAAAACGCACGGTCAAGGGATGAAATAGGGCTGAAGTCTCATTCTTGGATCAGACCTCATCCCAGCCTGAACGCAGTTGCGTTCGGGCGAGAGGAGCGGCCTCCTGGCCGCGTCTCGAAGGATGTGCCCCCGATCATGGTTCGAGACGGCACCAAGAGGCGCCTCCTCACCATGAGGTTCGACGTTTGGCCCTAGGACAACGCGTCGATATCCAGGTCGGTCATGGCGCCGGATACGATGGTCACCGGCACCGGGAACGAGCCGACCAGCTTGGCCATCATGGTGACGATCGGACCGGGGCCCTCCGCACCGGCGGATGCGGCCAGCACCAGCATGGCGATGTCGACGTCCTTGTCGATCACGTCGAGAATCTGCTCGGTGGGGTCGCCTTCGCGGATCACCCGCTCCGGCGTGATCGCGGCGATGCCGTTGGCACGGCCCGCCGCGCGGTCCAGTGCGGCATTGGCGCCTTCTTCGGCTTCCGCTTTCATGACATCGGCTACGCCCAGCCATTGCTGGTTACGGTCTTCGGTGTCGATGATGCGCAGCATCACCACGCCGCCACCGACACGGACGGCCCAGCGGCTCGCATAGTACACAGCGCGGTCCCACTCCTCGCTGTCATCGACGACAACAAGGCATTTCGGCTTGTGGCCGCTCTCGTAGCTTCGTCGTTGGGTGCTCATGCATGTCCCGATGCTGTGGCGCGTCTGAGGCGCCAGAATGTGAGCGGCTTGGCAATCGCGGCATGCTGCCACGGCGCAACCGCGTTCGACAAGACGCGACGCAAGGAGCACTTGCGTCGCGTCGATTGTGGCAGAGACAAGGAATATGAAAGCGAAATTACCGCTTGTGGATGAAGCCGATGATGTCCTTCACGGACTTGATGGTTTCGGCGGCAATAACGCCGGCGCGTTCACCGCCATCGGCCAGAACCTGATCGACATAGGTCAGATCGGATGTCGTCAGCCGCTTCATCTCGCCGGCGATAGGTGACAGTTTTTCGACAGCGAGATCGACGAGGCTCGATTTGAAGCCCGAAAACTGCGCGCCGCCGAATTCTGTGAGAATGTCAGCCTTCGACCGGTTGGACAGTGCAGCGTAGATGCCGACGAGATTGTCGGCTTCCGGACGCGGCTCCAGACCCTTCTCTTCCGACGGCAACGGTTCCGGATCGGTCTTCGCCTTGCGGATCTTCTGCGCGATGGTGTCCGCATCGTCGGTGAGGTTGATGCGCGAATTATCCGACGCGTCCGACTTCGACATCTTCTTGGTACCGTCGCGCAGGCTCATCACCCGCGTCGCCGGGCCGGTGATGACAGGCTCCGGCATCGGGAAGTAGGGGCCCTCGTGGCCCTGTGCGGCAATGGACTCGGAGAAATCGTTGTTGAACTTCTGCGAGATGTCGCGGCACAGTTCGAGATGCTGCTTCTGGTCCTCGCCGACCGGCACATGCGTGGCGCGATACAGCAGGATGTCCGCGGCCATCAGCACCGGATAGTCGTAGAGACCCACGGACGCGTTTTCGCGGTCCTTGCCGGCCTTCTCCTTGAACTGGGTCATGCGATTCAACCAGCCGAGGCGGGCGACGCAGTTGAAGATCCAGGCCAGTTCGGCGTGGCCGGAGACCTGGCTCTGGTTGAAGATGATTTGCTTCTTCGGATCGATGCCCGAGGCGATAAAGGCCGCAGTCACTTCGCGGGTGTTGCGACGCAGTTCATCCGGGCCGCCCCAGACGGAGATCGGTACGGTGACGGCATGCATATCAACCACGCAGTAGATGCAGTTATGCGTCTCCTGCAGTTTGACGAAATTCACGATCGCGCCGAGATAGTTGCCGAGGTGCAGATTGCCCGTCGGCTGGACGCCCGAAAAGACCCGTTGGGTAAAAGCCATAACCAAGTTCCTGTGCGCCCGTGGTGGAATGCGGGCAAGGGGCGTGACTTGCCATAGGCGCCGGGCGGCGTCCATTGCCAATCTGCCCTAGCCGGCCGCCGGCGATCGCTTGAGGGCACCGCGGATCTCGGCCCAGCGTACGGTGCCGGTCAGGGTGAGCATCGCTCCGTAGATGGCAAGTCCGCAAGCGATCAGCAGGGCGAGTAGCGCCAGCCGGGCGAGGCCATGCGCTTGCGCGATCCAGGGCAAGGCGAGCTGCGCGGCCAGCCACAGCAGCCCGCCCATGGCCAGCGACGACACGACAATGATCGGCAGCCGGCGTCTTGCATCATGGTCGAGTGAGAAGCCGAACGCTGCTGCGCTTCGGGCCGTCAGGAAGATTGCACTGCTCCATGCCGCCAGAGCGATCGCGGCGGCGATGCCGCTCGCACCGAATGACGTATTCAGAACCAGCGCGGAGATGATCGCGACGACCAGACCGATGAGCGTCGCCAGCAGCGGTGTCATCGTGTCCTCGCGGGCGAAAAAGGCGGGCGACAAGGCTTTCACAAGCACATGAGCGGGCAAGCCCAACGCAAGCCATATCAATGCACTCGCCGTGGAGATCGTATCGGTCGAACTGAACGCGCCATGTTGAAACAGAAACTGCACGATGAGATGGCTCAGCACCATCAGTCCAAGTGTTGCAGGTAGTGCAAGGCCGACTGCGAGTTCAAGCCCGCGCGATTCCGCCTGCGCGATCGCCGCGTGATCGTCTGATCGCACGGCACGCGTCAATGCGGGTATCAGCACCATGCCCATGGCCGTGCCGACGATGCCGAGCGGAAGCTCGATCAGGCGGTTCGCGAAATACAGCCACGACACCGCGGCCGGCGTTGTCGATGCGATGATGGCGCCGGTGACGACGAGAAGCTGTGGCGCGGAACTCGCGAGCATGCCAGGCAGCGCCTTGCGGAAGAAGCCGCGCATCTCACCGTCGAGGGACAATCGCAAGGGCGTCGCAAGATTGCCGCTGGACTGCCGCAAGATCAGCATCAGCAACTGCAGCAGCCCGGCGATGCCAACGGCGGCCGATATGGCCATAGCGGCAGTGTCTGGCTCCTGCCGCCACACCAGCAGTAGTGCCATCACGGCGATCAGAGCAATGTTGAACAGCAGCGGTGAAAACGCGGTCAATGCGAAGCGCTGTTGCGCATTCAGAAGTCCCATCATGACAGTGACGGGGCCCGCGAAGGCCAGATAGGGCAGCATCAAGCGCGCATTGTCGACGGCGAGCTGCAGCGTCGGCTGAGCGACGAAACCGGGAGCCAGCAATGCGATCACGACCGGCATCGCAAGGCCGATCAGGATCGTTGCGACGATCAGGGCTGCGCTGATGGTGCCGAGCACGCGACCCGCAAAGGCCGCGGCTGCGATGGCGCCCTGCGTTGTCTGGATACGCAGCCAGGCCGGGACCAGCGCGGCGTTCAGTGCGCCCTCGGTGAGCAGCCGCCGGATCACATTGACCAATTGAAACGCGACCAGAAAAGCATCCGCGATCGGACCCGCGCCGAGCAGCGCAGCCACCATTGCGTCGCGGGCAAAACCCAGCAGCCGCGACGCCAAAGTACCCGTGGAAATGGTCAGGATGGAACGGATCATAGAACCATCGTAAGGGGCTGTCCTTGCTGGCGCGGGGCAGAACGTGATAGTCGCTGCAGCCATCACACAGGCCTTCACCGACGGCTTAATCTGGGCGACAGCGAGACGAGTTGAAACGGATTTTCATCGTCATCGCAATTGCCGCAACGGGATATTCTTAATGACTTCAGCAAAATATGACGTGCTCGGAATCGGCAATGCGATTTTCGACGTGCTGGTGCAGGCCGATGACAAGTTTCTCGCCGCGCATGAAATGACCAAGGGCGGCATGGCGCTGATCGACGAGGCCCGCGCCGCGGCGATCTACAAAGCGATGGGCCCTGCCAC
The DNA here is from genome assembly GCF_058800725.1 of Tardiphaga sp. GW822-FHT04G09. Taxonomy (NCBI): domain Bacteria; kingdom Pseudomonadati; phylum Pseudomonadota; class Alphaproteobacteria; order Hyphomicrobiales; family Nitrobacteraceae; genus Tardiphaga; species Tardiphaga sp. GW822-FHT04G09. The sequence goes on from NZ_JBXAMO010000004.1 coordinate 115,667, forward strand.
CGAAATGTCCGGCGGTTCGGCCGCCAATACCATCGTCGGCCTCGCCAGTCTCGGCGCCCGCACGGCCTATGTCGGCAAGGTCAAGGACGATCAGATCGGCGCGCTCTATACCCACGACATCCGTGCCGCCGGCGTCGCATTCGACACCAAGGCGGCCACCGGCGGTCCGGCCACCGGCTGTTCCTACATCCTGGTGACGCCCGATGGTGAGCGCACGATGAACACCTATCTCGGTGCTGCGCAGGATCTGACGCCAGATGATATCGACGCCGCTGCGGTTGCAGCGTCTTCGATCGTCTATCTCGAAGGCTATCTGTGGGATCCCGTCAGCGCCAAGGAAGCGTTCGTGAAGGCCTCGAAGATCGCGCATGACGCCAAGCGCCAGGTTGCGCTGACGCTATCGGATGCATTCTGCGTCGGCCGTTATCGTGCCGAGTTTCTCGACCTGATGCGGTCCGGCACTGTCGATCTGATCTTCGCGAACGAGGCCGAATTGACCTCGCTCTACGAGACCGCGGATTTCGATGCGGCGCTCAAGCAGCTCGGCAAGGACATCAAGCTCGGCATTGTGACGCGCAGCGAGAAGGGGTGTGTGGTGACATCCGGCGATGGCGTCGTTGCGGTGCCGGCCCACAAGATCGAGAAGCTCGTCGATACCACAGGCGCTGGCGATCTGTTCGCGGCAGGCTTCCTGTTCGGCCTGGTGCGCAATGCCGGCTACGAGAATGCCGGCAAGCTCGGCGCCATGGCCGCCGCCGAAGTCATCCAGCATATCGGCGCGCGTCCGCAGGTGTCGCTGAAGGACCTGGCTGGCAAGAACGGGTTGCCGGTTTAAGGGTGTTATTCCCTCCCCTCGCGGGGAGGGAAAGGCGCCGTCTCACGCCGCCTTCTTCGCGCCCAGCTCCGCATAAATCGCGCGCTCAAAGTCTGAAAACACCTTCAAACAAGTCGGATCCGCGAATGGCAGCACCTGCATCATGATGACGCCGGTGATGTCGCGTGCCGGATCGATCCAGTAATAGGTGTTGGCGAGGCCGGCCCAGGCGAGGCTGCCGGCGCTGCGGCCTTCAGCGGTTTGCGCCGTGTTGATCATGAAGCTAAGGCCGTATTTCTTGTCGATGCCCGGCAGGAAGTCGACATTGTTACTGGCGGTCGGCACCGCCGCGGCCATCGGCGTCATGCTGAGCTCGCCAATATGATTCTGGCCCATCAGCGCGATGGTCTCCGGCCCTAATACCCGATTGCCGTTGCCGGTCCCGCTGTTCAGGATCATTTGCGTAAACTTGATATAGTCGGGCGCGGTGCCGTAGAGCCCGCCGCCGCCGGCGAAGAATTCCGGATCTTGCCTGATCTCGAAAGGGATCGGAGTCAGTGCGCCGTTGGTGCTGCGGCTGTGCATGGCGACGAGACGCTTGCGCTGGTCGTCGCCGATCACGAAGGCGGTGTCGGTCATTCCGAGCGGCGCCAGCAGGTGGTTCCGGAAATAGGCGTCGAGGCGTTCGCCGCTGACGGTCTCGACGACCTTGCCCACGAAGTCGATATTGGTGCCGTATTCCCAGCGCGTGCCGGGATCGCGCATGATTGGTACTTTCATGGCGGCGTTCAGCCCGGTGCGGAACGGCGGAATGCCGGTCTTTTCCAGATAGCGCACCATGTCGCCGTTCCACATGTCGTAGCAGAACCCGGCCGTATGGGTCAGCAGATGCCGCAAGGTGATCGGTTGGCGCGGTGGACGCAGCTTTGGGGTGCCGACGACGTCAAAGCCATCCAGCACCTGTGTTTCCGCAAGATCCGGCAGTACTGTCGTAAGCGGTGCATCCAGCGTCAATTTGTCCCGCTCCACCAGCTGCATCGCTGCGGCAGCGGTAATCGCCTTGGTCATGGAGGCGATCCAGAACACGCTGTCCGGGGTCATGGTGGTATCCTTGGATACGTCGCGCTTGCCGAACGCACCCCGATAGATGATCTCACCCCGCGTCGCAGCCATCGCAACCGCACCGGGAATCGCGCCGGCCTCGCTGGCCCTCTTTAGAATCTGGTCGATCTCGACTTGGGTAGACATCCGTTTCCCCTCCAGTTTTTTCTTATCTTACCGCGTTTCAACTTGAGCGCGAGGCCGCCGATCTCGCGGATGTGATTACACTTGCGCTGGTTTTAGCCCCTCGGCGGAACTATTTCCGGTTTAGCCAGCAAACTTCATAGCGGCCCGGAACGAAATTGGCGCAGCTGTGTTCAAAAAATGACGTGAACGTCAAAGCGCTTTCCGACACTAACCCTAAGACCATGAGTGTGCAGCGTGTCAGCTGCGGAGACCGACGATGATCGCGAACTGGACCGACTGGAAACATTATCCCCGCGCTTCCCGTGGCGAGAGCATCGAGGCACCGATCGGTCCAGGAATTTTCGAGGTCCGGGTTGCCCAGACCGGCGCCTTGTTCGCTTTCGATGCAGCTGAAAATCTGGCGCAGGCGCTGGCCAAGATTTCGGCCCCGCCGAAATCCTTCATCTCCTGGTTTGGTCGCCGTGACGTGGCGATGCTGCCGGAGCTGGAATACCGCACCTTCTCGACGACGACCCGCGCCAATGCCCGGATCGCTTTCGAGCGGATGATCGACCGGCGCGAGACCTATATGCGCGGCGCGGCCTGATCTGGCTTGCGGCGTTCGGCGACTGTTGAATTCGGGCGTTAAATGCCCGAGCGAGCGATAGCTGCCATTCGCTGCCGAGGGGCGCTTTCGGGTCTATACTCCTCTACAAGTCCGCGGCTATACGTTCGCGACACTTTCCGCAGGAGAACCGCCCATGTCACCGACCGCCGCCGCACGCCAGTCATCTGCCCCTTCGCTGCGCGACCGCCTCAAAGACCCCTCACTGCTGCGCGACAAGTGCTACATCGATGGCACTTGGGTCGGCACCGGCGAGACCTCGGTTACCAATCCGGTCAATGAAATTGAAATCGCCAAGGTGCCCAATATGGGTGCCAGGGAAACGACGCAGGCCGTCGAGGCCGCCGAAAAGGCGTTTCCGGTCTGGGCCAAGTTCACCGCCAAGCAGCGCTCCAACATCCTGCGCAAGTGGTTCGAGCTGATCATTGCCAATCGTGAAGATCTGGCGCTGATCCTCACCACCGAACAGGGCAAGCCGCTGGCCGAAGCGTTGGGCGAGGTCGATATCGGTGCCGCCTATATCGAGTTCTTCGCCGAGGAAGCCCGCCGCGTCTATGGCGAGACCATTCCGACCCAGCGCGCCGATGCGCGCCTGCTGGCAATCAAGCAGCCGATCGGTGTTTGCGGCGCCATCACGCCGTGGAATTTCCCGAACTCCATGATCACCCGCAAGGTGTCGCCCGCGCTGGCCGCCGGTTGCACCGTGGTGATCAAGCCCGCCAACGAGACGCCGCTGTCGGCGCTGGCGCTGGCTGAACTGGCCGAGCGCGCAGGTGTGCCGAAGGGCGTGCTGAACATCATCACCGGCGATGCATCGGCCATCGGCCTCGTGTTGTGCGAGCATCCTGCCGTGCGCTTCGTTGGCTTCACCGGCTCCACCAATGTCGGCAAGATCCTCTACAAGCAGGCTTCGGTCGGCGTGAAGAAGCTAGGCCTCGAGCTCGGCGGTAACGCACCCTTCGTGGTGTTCGACGACGCCGATATCGATGCTGCCGTCGAGGGCGCGATCGTGTCGAAGTATCGCAACATGGGCCAGACCTGTGTCTGCGCCAATCGCCTCTATGCGCAGGACGCGATCTACGATCAGTTCGTCGAAAAGCTGGCGAAGAAGGTTGCGGCCATGAAGGTCGGTGACGGCACCGAGCAGGGCATTACCCAGGGTCCGCTAATCAACGAAAAGGCGATCGAGAAGGTCGAGCGTCACATCGCGGATGCCGTGAAGGGCGGCGCCAGGATCGTCACCGGCGGCAAGCGCCACGCACTCGGCGGCACGTTCTTCGAACCGACGGTGCTCGCCAATGTGAACCCGAATGCGCTGGTGTCGCAGGAAGAAACCTTCGGCCCGCTGGCGCCGGTGTTCCGCTTCAAGGATGAAGCCGACGTCATCGCCATGTGCAACGCGTCGCCGTTCGGTTTGGCATCCTACTTCTATTCGCGCGATCTCGGTCGCGTCTGGCGCGTCGCAGAAGCGCTGGAGTCCGGCATGGTCGGCGTCAACACCGGTCTGATCACCACCGAAGTGGCCCCGTTCGGCGGCGTGAAGGAGTCAGGTCTCGGCCGCGAAGGTTCGCATCACGGCATGGAAGAATATGTCGAGATCAAATACATCATGATGTCGGGGATCTGAGGCGTCGCGCCTTTCCGAATTTTGAATCAGTCACTCGTCATGCCCGGCCCGCGCGAAGCAAGCTTCGTGCGGGCCGGGCATTCGCGTTTTGGCAGGCATGGCCAATGGCTCTGCCATAGCCAGCACAAATCAATGTCCGTCTCTCGGTTATTCGCCGGCGAGTCCGACGGGCCTTCTGAATTAGTTGATCCAGCCGAACCCGCCCTCGGTCAGTAGCAGCGACGTACGCGCACGCCATTGACCCAGACGGTGCGGCACGCCGCCGCCGGGCGGCGTACCACAACGGCGCCGCGGTAGCCGGCGCAGCCGGCACGGTAAACGCCACGTGTGCAGACGACGGCGTTGGCGTCGGTGGCTTCAAACGTCATTGTCGTGCCGAATGCGAAAACGGCTGCAACCATCATCAAGAAAGAACGCATGGTGATCTCCCGTTTTGGTTGGTTGGAAAAGGACGCGCGAAAAGGTTCGTGGGCTTCAGTGGCGGCGTAAGCGGTATACGAACAAGAGTTTTGGAAGTTGCTTCAATTGCAAAGAGTAGTTCGTAGGAATACGCAAAAATCTCGTGAACGATCAGGAATCCTGTAACGGCGCCTTGTATCCTGATGCGGCAAAACGTTTATTAAATATCGCAGATACTTGCCGACTTGAAACTTGCAGCGGGCCTGTTTCGCCCGATGCTGCCTCAGCAGGAGAAAGCATGTCGGATTTCAGAACCAGGTGGTTTAGCTTTCACAATCGACTTATCGAGCCTGCCTCAAAGGAAATATTCAGTCACGTCGAAAAGATGGTGATCGGCACCTTGATTATATCGGCCGGGGCACATGTATCGAGCGATGAGCCCTCTATCGTTCTGTTCGGATACCTGCGCCACAGTCTCGTCGGTGGTGGTGTCGAACTGTTCGGAATCGCTCTGTTGCTGCTGAACTTCATCGATGGCCTCTACAAGCTTGCAAAGCTGGAGTGGCACGTCGCGTTTCAGATCGCGATGTCGCTCTGTTACATCATCCTGTCTGCCCGGTTGATACAGCTGATCCTTGCCTTTCGTGGGGAGTAATGGACGCAGTCGGCGAATCGTTATCGTGCAGCCTCGATCACCGTTGAGCGAATGGCGCGAGGACGCCGGTACAAGCCGGTGAAAGCGATGCGCTGTTGCTGGCCAGGCACCGCACGATGCGGCCCCCACCGGGCGGAATGCCGCCGCAGAGCGATCTGATGTCGCCACCGCATGCTGATCTCATCACCAACAATTCTTCGCGTGGCCGCATCGGCCGCAGCACGATGGCTGCGGGAGTGGTTACGGGTGCAGCGGTCGCGGCTGCCGCAGCCGGAGCCGCAGTCGTGCCTTTCGTAGCGGGCGTCGCTGCTGCCTTCGGTGCGGCCGTTGCCGGCTTGGCAGCCGGTGGCGTGGATTCGGCCTTGGGCGTTGTTGCGGGTGCCGGCTCAGCGGCCTTTGGTGCAGCCGCCGGCGCTTCGACGGCCCGAACCGCGCCCGCGCATGCCGACGAAAGGCTCGACATGTTCTTCTGAAGGCACTGCAACGAGGCTTCTCCACCAGGAGGAATGCTCGAGCAATGCGCGATGTAATCCGAGCGGCACTGCGTCTTGATCGCGTCACGCTGCGCCTGGCTCGGCGCCTGCGCAAAGGCAGGGCTCGCGATTGCAAATAGAATGACAGTGGCCATCGACGTGCGATATCGCGCGGCGGAACCGAACATGAAATTCATCGCTGAAATCCTCGTTGCTACCGCCCGGTCATTCAGGGCAATTGCGTAAAATCTTCAAGAAACGTGAGTTCTGAAAGGCATTCGCAAAACAACTTCGGTCCGGCATCATTTTACGGTTTCGTTTCCACTACAAGTGTATTGTTGCTATTAATGCGTGTGGCTGCCGCTTTCTTGGCCGAGGGGTTTTCAGAGAGTCATTTGATTGAGGCAGGATAATGCGATTTGTGCGCGCCTGTTCATCTGGACGAAAAGCTCGCATTGAGCAGCTGCAGCAGATCACGGCCATGCGCGCTGCGGGTATCGTGTTGACGAGCCTTTTTTTAAGTGCCTGCGAGCAAAACACTTTTGTGCCGCCGCCACCGCCGAAAGTTGAGGTAGCGGTCCCTGTGCAGCGCGGCATCACGCGCTTTTTCGAAGCGACAGGCAATACAGCACCGGTCAAGAACGTTGATCTCGTGGCGCGCGTTCAGGGCGTTCTGCAGTCGATCAACTATCAGGATGGCTCCTTCGTCAAGCAAGGCGCGACGCTGTTCACGATCGAACCGGAGACATACCTGTTGAAGCTGGAGCAGGCGCAGGCTGCGGAAGCGGGGGCACAGGCCACTGCAAAGCAGGCCGAGGCTGACTTCAAGCGCCAGTCAGATCTCGTTGCCCGGCAAGCCGTCTCGCAAGCCACACTCGACCAGTCGACATCGGCGCGCGAAAACGCCCAAGCCAATCTGCAGCAGGCGCAGGTCAACACCAAGATCGCGGCCGTCAACTACGGCTATACGAATGTCGTTGCCCCGTTTGACGGTATCGTTAGCGCACATCTGGTGTCGGTCGGCGAACTGGTCGGTGTCGCGTCGCCGACGCAGCTTGCGACGATCGTGCAACTCGACCCGATTTATGTGAATTTCAACGTCAATGAACAGGATGTGCTGCATATCCGGGACGAAGCCCGACGGCGCGGGCTGACGGTGAGCGATATCAGGCAGTTGCCCGTCGAGGTCGGACTGCAGACCGAGACCGGCTTTCCGCACAAGGGCAAGATCGACTACATCTCGCCGACCATCAACCAGTCGACGGGTACGCTACCGGTGCGTGGTGTGCTGCCAAATCCGGATCGCATCCTGTTGCCGGGTTCTTATGTCCGCGTTCGCGTGCCTATCGACCAGCAAGGTGACGCCCTGCTGGTGCCCGATGTATCGCTTGGGAGCGATCAGGCTGGGCGCTATGTGCTGGTCGTGAATGGTGACAATGTCATTGAGCAGCGCAAGGTCGTCGTCGGCCCGCTGGAAGCCGACCTTCGCGTGATCGAAAGCGGTCTGAAGCCGGATGATCGCGTCGTCATCGCAGGCCTGCTGCGTGCCATTCCGGGGCAGAAGGTCGATCCGCAGGTGAGAAAAATCGAAGCGCCGATACCGACCAAGTAGGGACAGGCCATGATTTCGAAGTTCTTCATCGAGCGGCCGGTCTTGTCCAATGTCATCGCGTTGCTGATGATCCTGATCGGCGGCGTCTCGCTCTATGGCCTCGCTGTCGCACAGTATCCCGACGTGGTGCCGCCGACCGTCCAGGTCACGACGCGCTATCCCGGCGCCAGCGCCAAGACCATTGTCGACACGGTCGCATTGCCGATCGAGCAACAAGTCAATGGCGTCGAGGATATGCTCTATATGCAGTCCTACAGCGCTGCCGATGGCACCTATTCACTCACGGTCACGTTCAAGATTGGCACCGATCTGAATTTTGCGCAGGTGCTTGTGCAGAACCGCGTATCGAGCGCGCTGTCGTCGCTGCCGACCGCCGTGCAGAATCAGGGCGTTACCGTTCAGAAGAAGTCGACGGCAATCCTGTTGTTCGTGACACTGACGTCGCCGAAGTCGACCTATGACAGCCTGTTTCTGAGCAATTACGCCACGATCAACATCCGGGACGAGTTGTCGCGTCTGCCCGGCGTCGGCAATGTGACGGTGTTCGGCGCCGGCCAGTATTCGATGCGAATATGGCTCGATCCGAACCAGCTGCAAGCGCGCGGGCTGATGCCGCAGGACGTCATCCAGTCCATCCAGCAGCAGAGCCAACAGGTTGCTGCGGGCCAGATCGGCATGCCGCCGACACCCGCGGGGCAGGCGTTCCAGTACACGCTGAACATCAACGGGCGGCTGGACGATCCCGCCGAGTTCGAGGACATCATCGTCAAGACCGGCGATAGTGGCGACGTCACGCGGGTCCGGGACGTTGGGCGCGTCGAATTGGGCGCGCAGACCTACAGCCAGATATTCTCGCTCAACCAGAAGCCGGCTGTCGGCATCGGCGTATTCCAGTCGCCGGGCGCCAACGCGCTCGAGGTCGAAAAGGCCGTCGAGAAGAAGATGGTCGCGCTGGCTGCGCAGTTTCCCGACGACATCAAATACGACACCCCCTTCGACACCACGAAATTCGTCCAGGCATCGATCGACGAGGTCTACAAGACGCTTCTCGAGGCTGGGCTTCTGGTGCTGGTGGTCATCCTGATCTTCCTGCAGGACTGGCGTGCGATGCTGGTGCCGGCAACGACAGTGCCGGTGACGATCATCGGCGCCTTTGCGGCGATGGCCGCGCTGGGCTTTACGATCAATCTGTCGACTCTGTTCGCCATCGTGCTGGCGATCGGCATCGTGGTGGACGACGCCATCGTGGTTGTCGAAGGTGCCGCCTACAATATCGAGCAGGGCATGTCCGGCCACGACGCTGCGATCAGCGCGATGGACAAGCTGTTTGCCCCGATCATCGGCATCACGCTGGTGCTGATCTCGGTGTTCCTGCCGGCGGCATTCCTGCCTGGATTGACCGGGCGCATGTATGCGCAATTCGCGTTGGTGATTGCCGCGACGGCTCTGCTCAGCGCCATCAATGCGGCCACGCTGAAGCCGACGCAATGCGCATTGTGGTTGCGCCGCCCGGTGCCCCCGGAGAAGCGCAATTTCTTCTATCGTGGGTTCAACAAGGTCTACGACCGGGTTGAGCGGGGCTATGCTGCCCTGATCACTCGCATGGTCGCACACAGCAATCTTTCGGTTTTCATCGCATTGATTCTGATCGGTATCGGCGGTTATGGGCTGTCCCGGATTCCCACCGGCTTCATCCCGATCGAGGATCAAGGCTATCTGCTGGTAGCCGTCCAGTTGCCCGATGGCGCCGCGCTGGACCGGACGCAACGTGTGCTCGATCGGGTCAGCGAATTGGCCGCGAAGACGCCGGCGGTGGAACAGGTGCTTACCATTTCAGGCATCTCCGCGCTCGACAACAGCTCCAGCCTGGCCAATGCCGGTGTTGCCTATCTGATCCTCAAGGAATGGAGCGAGCGCGGACCGGGTCAGGACCTTCGTTCGCTGTTCGTCGGACTGAACGAGCGTCTCTCGGTGATCGAGGAAGCCCGCATTCTGGTGGTTCCTCCGCCGCCGATTCAGGGCATCGGCAATGCTGCGGGCTTCGCCATGCAGGTGGAATTGCGCGACGGTAACGCCGACTACGCCAAGCTGCAGGCGATCACCGGCGCGATCGTTGCCAATGCAGAGACACAGAGTGCCTTGCAGCGCGTCAGTTCGCCGTTCCGCTCGATGGTGCCGCAGTTCGATATCGAGATCGACCGTATCAAGACCCAGACCCTGCATGTGACGACGGATCAGGTGTTTTCGACCCTGTCGTCCTATCTCGGCTCGTCCTTCGTCAACCAGTTCAACAAGTTCGGCCGCACCTTTCAGGTCTATACACAGGCAGATGCCAAATTCCGGCTGACCGCCCGGGACATCGAGAACCTGATGGTCCGCAACCAGCAGGGCAGCATGATCCCGCTTGGCACCGTGGCGAAGATTACGCCCGCCGTAGGGCCGTCGCTGATCAGCCTTTACAATCTCTATCCGACGGCGGCGGTGATCGGCCTGCCGGCACAGGGCTACAGTTCAGGGCAGTCGATGGCATTGATGGAGCAGATCGCGGCCAAGACTTTGCCGCCGGGAACGGGCTTCGAGTGGACGGCGATGTCGTATCAGGAAAAGGTCGTCGGCAATCAATTGTATTATGTGTTCGGCCTTGCGTTGCTGCTCGTCTATCTTGTGCTCGCAGGGCAATATGAAAGCTGGTATGCGCCGATTTCGGTGATCCTGGCCGTGCCGCTGTCGCTACTTGGCCCGATGACGGTGCTCACCGCGCTACGAATCGAGAATAATCTCTACACGCAGATCGGCATTATCCTTTTGATCGCACTGTCGGCGAAGAACGCGATCCTGATCGTGGAGGTGGCGATCGAGCTGCATGTGCACGATCGCAAGCCGCTGCTCGAGTCTGCAGTCGCAGCCGCGCGTGCGCGCTTTCGGCCGATCCTGATGACGTCCTTCGCCTTCATTCTCGGCGTGCTGCCGCTGGTGCTGGCGACCGGCGCCGGCGCCAGCGCCCGCAAGTCGATCGGCATCACCGTGTTCTCGGGCATGCTCGCTTCGACCTGCCTTGCCGTCTTGTTCGTTCCCACCTTTTTTGTCGTCATCCAGAGGTGGGAGAACTGGCGCGCCAGCCGCAAGGCAACGATACCTGAAAATTCGACCGTCGGTGCCGGCGGCTCCAACTCGTAGCCGGCCGTCCGTTTCGCATGCGTCGTGTGGACTCTGCTTACCTTCGCAACACCGCGATCATCCGGCTCGCAAAAGCCAGCCGCTCCGCCATGACCGACACGAAGTATGTCAGCAGCTTCTGGCTCAATGCCGGATGGTTTTGCTTGATGTCCTCGAAGGCGTCGGCGCGCAGTAGATACAGCACGCTCGCGATTTCGGCCTGGATCGTGGCGCTGCGCGGTGCATAGGCGACAAGGCCCATTTCGCCCACTGTCGTGTAACGCCCGAGGCTGCGCACCCGCGTCAGCCTGCCATCGCCCGCCGGCACCATGATGCCAAGTCGGCCGTCCAGAATGAAGTGCATGGAATCGGCAGCGTCGCCAGCCTGAACGACGATTTCGCCGGCGCCGACCTCGATGCGTTGGCAGCGACGCATCAGTTCTTCGGAATCGTCCGCGGTGCGCAGGATCTTGGTGAACCAGTCGCGCAAGTTGGCTTCTTCTTCGGCGAGTCCGCGATGCCTGACGATCACCTCGTTCTCGCACCACTCCAGCGCGTGATCGAGTTCGCCCATGACCTTGACGGCGTTGTCGATGAACAGGCTGGCGCGCAAATTGCGATTGGCCGCGGGATGAAGATTGGCGAGCACCAGCGTGGTGCCGTGGCCTTCGGCGATGCGCTTGATCTGGGCGAAGCTGTGGGCAGCCGATGAGTCGATGCCCGTCACCAGCTTGAAGTCGAACACCAGATAGCGGCATTCGGGATGCCGGCGCAGCAGCGCCTTGACGTGCAGATACAGTCGGTTGGCCGAGCCGAAGAACAGATAGCTCTGCAGATTGAGGCCCTGAATTTCGCGGCCATGGGTCGCCAGCGTGCGCTGGTCTTCCAGCGACCGGTCGAGCGAACTGCGATATTCCGAGCCGTCGAAACCGTATTTGATCGAGGAGACCCGCGACACGCTGAGCGCAAAGGTGGCGCAGCCGATGACGATGCCGATCAGCACACCGGCCACGAAACCCCAGGTCAGAATAATGACGATGATCGCCAGCAGCGACAGGTAGTCGAGCAGCGAGAGCCGCTTGCGGGAGTCGACGATCCAGCGATGAAGTTGCTCCAGGCCGAGATACAGCAGCAGGCCGCCGAGCACGAAGCGCGGCATATAGGCAAGTAATGCGGGATCGACGACGAGCATCAGCGCGGCTACCGCGGCGACGGTCAGGCCGGACAAACGACCGGTAGCGCCACTGCTGCGGTTCAGGACTGAACGGCTGATCGAGATGCAGCCAGCATAGCCGCCAAGTGCGCCGGCCAGGATATTGGCGGCTCCGGTGACATTGAGTTCGCGCTCGATATCGGCTTCCTGATGCGCGGCGACTTCGAGGCCCGTCGTATTGAACAGCGTGCTCACTGCCGTCACGAAGATCACAGCGATGAAATTGCCCACAAGTCCGGGCAGCGCCTGCCACGGGTAGCCATCGCTGAAGAATCCCCAGGGCAAGGTCAGGCTGGCTTTCGGGGGCGACGCGAAGGTCCAGCCGATGGCCTGTGCTTCGATCACGGATATGCCGGCGATCCGGAACGCGAGATGCGCCGCTACGACGCTCCCGATGAGGATCGTGGGCAGCGCCAGCGGCTTGCGGGAGCGATGCCAGACAATGTAGATCGTCAGTGCCACGGCAGCCGCAGCCAGCAGCTCGTAGAGCGTCATCGGATTGGAGAGGCTGGTGAGGTTCGCCCATTGCAGCTTGTGGCCGGTAATCACCTGAATGGCGCCAGCGACGATCAGGCAGGCGGTAGCTCCGAGAAACCCGCCGATCACCGGATAGGGCACATAGCGGATAGCCCGCCCCATGCGCGTGATGCCGAAACCGCACAGCACGATGCCCGTGACGATCGTGGCCGAGGACAATGTGATGAGTACTGGACCCAGCAAAGTGGGCGATGCATCGGCCGTGACGAGGTGTTCGACCAGGGCTGCCGACAGGATCGCGGTGACGGCTGCGGTGGAGCTCTCCGGGCCGGCCACGGCGAAGGGAAATGAGCTGCCGAGGGCGACGACGGCGGCGATGACACTCGCCGAGATGAAGGTTGCGGCGATTCCGTAGGGCATCAGCGCCGCCAGCGGCCCCGTAAAGATCAGCACCGAATAGGACAGGCCGAAGCTGATGGTCAGAACGCTGGCGATCAGGCCGCCGGTGATGTCATTGCGCCAGACGCGCAACGCGTCCGGGCTGACGAGGGAGTCAGCCATGGGCGGCTACCTTCAAGGTGGAGGGGATGGTGGAGCCGGGCAAGAAGTATGTCACGCGCGAACCTGTCGGAGCGCTGCGCGACAAGCGCAACCGCCGCCGTCTCTGGTAGACGACGGAGAGATGGACGGACAAGAATATTTTTATGACAGTCCACGTGAAGGACCGTCGGCGGCTTAGCTGACCACAAGCTCAGCGCCGGTCAGGCGACGATAGGCTTCCAGATAGCGTTTGCTGGTGGCGTCGATGACCTCAGGGGGGAGTGCCGGCGGAGGCGCCTCACCGTTCCAGCGGCCGGCGCGTCGCTCGATGTCGAGATAGTCGCGCAGTGGCTGCTTGTCGAAGCTCGGCTGTGGCTGGCCCGGCTTATAGACATCGGCCGCCCAGAAACGGGAGCTGTCGGGGGTCATCACCTCGTCGATCAGGATGATGCGGCCATCGGCCTCCTTGCCGAATTCGAACTTGGTGTCGCCGATGATGATACCGGCTTCGCGGGCGATCTCTTCGCCCTGGGTATAGATGGCGCGGGTCATGCTCTCGAGGGTGAAGGCATCCTCCTCGCCGATGATCTCGCGCATCCGGGCAATGGTGATGTTCTCGTCATGGCCGGTCTCGGCCTTGGTGGCCGGGCTGAACACCGGCTCGGGGAATTTCTGGCTCTCAAGCAGTCCGGCATCGAGCTTCTCGCCGGCCAACGTGCCTGACGCAGCATATTCCTTCCAGGCCGAGCCCGAGATATAGCCGCGGATCACGCATTCGATCGGGAAGACGGTGGTGCGGCGGCACAGCATGGCGCGACCGGCCAGCGCGGCGCGGTGACCTGCGAGCGCCGGCACTTGCTTGATGATGTCGTCGGCATCGGCCGAGATCATGTGATGCGGGACCACGCCGCCGAGCTGGTTGAACCACCAGGCACTGATCTGGGTGAGCACCGCACCCTTCATCGGGATGGTTTCATTCATGACCACGTCGAAGGCGCTGATGCGATCGGTGGTCAGCAGCAGCACGCGGTCGTCGCCGACGGAATAGATATCGCGCACCTTGCCGCGACCGATCTTGGGCAGGGGCAGGTCGCTGGTGGCCATCGTGGTCATGTCAGGGGGTCTTTCGAAAGCAGAACCGTCCGGCGTCAGGCCGGCGGCGTCGTGATGAAGGGGGGCCTATTCCGGCAGCGGGATGAATTCGTGCTCGTTGGGCACATGGGCGAAGCGGCCGGTCTTCCAGTCTTCTTTCGCCTGCTCGATGCGTTCCTTGCTGGAGGACACGAAATTCCACCACAGGTGCCGCGGCCCTTCCAGTGCGTCGCCGCCGAGGAACATCATGCGGGTATTGTTGATGGCCTTGATGGTGATGGCATCGCCGGGCCGGAAGATCAGCAGTTGCGGCGCCTCATGGCGGTCGCCGGCGATCTCGATTTCTCCATCGACGATATAAACCGCGCGTTCCTCGTGATCGGGATCGAGCGGCACGCTGGTGCCGGCCTCGACCGCAACTTCGGCATAGAACCACGGCGACACCATCGACACCGGCGAAGCCTTACCAAATGCCTTGCCGGCGATCACGCGCGCGGTGAAGCCGGTGTCTGTGATGGTCGGCAGGCTCTCGGCAGCATAATGCTGGAACGACGGCGCGATTTCCTCGGAGCCCTTGGGCAGCGCGATCCAGCTTTGCAGGCCTAGCATCTTCTGGCCGTCGCGGCGCTGGACGTCGGGTGTACGCTCGGAATGGGCGATGCCCTTTCCGGCGGTCATCAAGTTCATCGCGCCCGGCTGGATCTCGCGGACATTGCCCTCGCTGTCGCGATGCATGATGGCGCCGTCAAACAGATAGGTGACGGTGGCTAGGCCGATATGCGGATGCGGCCGCACATCCATGCCCTTGCCGGAAATGAACTGCATCGGGCCGAAATGGTCGAAGAAGATGAACGGGCCGACCATCTGCCGCTTGCCGTGGGGCAGTGCGCGGCGGACCAGGAAGCCGTCGCCGAGATCGCGGGTGCGCGGCACGATTACCAGCTCCAGCGCGTCGCAGGTCTTGGGATCACCGAGGATCGGATCTTCTGATGGTTGCCAGCTCATGAGGGGCTCCGTGGGGTTGGAGCCATCATAGCAGCATTTGGCGGGGCGGGTAAAAGGGGCTCAGCCCGGATGGATCGCTCCGTCCGGACTGAGGAATGGCTGTGCTTACAGCGGCTTGATCTGGACCTTGCGGAATTTCACCACGCCGGAGCCGTATTGCAGGGCGATCGGGCCGGCGGCGTGCTTGGTATCTTCCACGTCGACGGTCTTTTCGCCGTTCAGGACGACCGTGAGCTTCGGACCTTTCGCCGTGATCTCATAGGTGTTCCACTTGTCCGCGGCCTTGGGCATCGGATTGACCTTGGCCACATCGACAATGGCACCGGTGCCATAGGACGGGTCGGGTCGCTTGTCGAAGATGTTGACCTCGTAGCAGGTCTTGCCGTCGATCACCTTCGGGTTATCGCAGCGAATGAAGATGCCGCTATTGGCTTCGGCATCGGTCCAGAACTCGGCCCTGATCTGGAAATCCTTGTAGGGGGTCTTGCTGACGAGATAAGCGAGGTCCTTGCCGGAGAGCAGCTTGTCGGCGGCGAGCGCGCCGTCCTTCATCGCCCAATTGGCGTCGCCGACCTTGTCCCAGTCGCCCATCCTGGTGCTATCGACCAGCGTGACCCAGCCACTTTCCGACTGGCTCGATGCCGATCTGACCATGTTGGACGCAGACAGGACGATCGCGACGCAAGCCGTGATCGCGGTGATGCGATTCATAAAGGTCTCCTCCCGTTTGCTTTGTGTTGCCGCGACGATAGCAACGGGAGGAAGAGCGTGTAAACGGCTGCGCGTCGTTATTTATAGTTGCCGTGCGGTGTAACCGCAGCGACGTTGATCGTGAGGTCGTCAGCGCCCCAGCGCGGTCGCAGTCGCAACGTGGTCGAAATTCTCGAGCGAGAGAATGGCGTCGGCAAATTTCTCGGCGCGATTATTCAGCACGGGGCGCGCGAGCTGCAGGAATTTCTGCTGCATGGCGGCGGCATCGGGAAACGAAGTCGGTTCGCCCGACGGGTCCGCATAGATGCGCTCATGCACGCCATCCTCGGTGGTGATGCTGACGCGCGCTCCGAACGGATGGCGCTTGCCTTCAAGGCGCGCGTCCTGAACCACGTCGAAACGGTCGGCCAGCATATTGATCGCGCTGTCGCCGAGACGCTTGTAGTCGTCCCAGCCGAAGCTGCCCTGATCGAGCGCCAGCGCGCCGGTGAAGAACATCGAGAACTGGCCGCCGACGATGGAGCTCGGATGGCGCTTGGTGGCGGCGTCGCCAGTCAGCGTGATGCCGTTGCGATGCAGGCCGATCTCGACGCGCTTGACCTGTTCGGGCGTCAGATTGTGTTCGCGGCGCATTGCGAGCAGAGCGTCGATGGCGGCGTGGGTGTAGCGGCAGCTCGGATAGGGCTTGATACCGATCTTCATGGTCTCATAGACCGAGCCGAGATCAGCCACGGCCTTTTCGGGATGCGCATCGTCGCTGTAGCCGACCAGCAAGCCATGCTTGCCTTCGACGGATTCGGTCGCACCGATGAAGTCGTTGCGCGCCAGCGTTGCGGCGATCACGCCGTTCATGGCTGCAGCCCCGACCTGGTAACGTTTGTTCCAGGCGCCGTTGACAAGGAATTGCAGCGAACCCGCCGCCTGGCTGCCCGACACGCCGAAAGCCGAAATCAGCTGATCCTTCGAGAGTCCGAACAGTTTGCCGGCTGCAGCGGCGGCGCCATAGGTGCCGGCGGTGGCGGTGGGATGGAAGCCCTTGGCATAATGGGAGGTCGGGTCGAGGGCGTTGCCGAGCCGGCAGCAGACCTCATAGCCGGCGACGATCGCGGTCAGCACATCCTTGCCGGAGGCGCCGACCATTTCCCCCACGGCAAAGGCGGCGGGCACCACGGGAGCGCTCGGATGCAGCGAGGAATCTGCATGGGTATCGTCGAAATCGAGCGAGTGGCCGAGCGCGCCGTTGAGCAGGGCGGCTACGGCCGGTGTCCAGGTCTTGCTGTCGCCGAACACGGTGGCTTCGCCCTTGCCGTCCAGCGACAGGGCTTCCAGCATCTTCAGCAAGGATGGGGTGGATTCGGCCTCGCTGCGGGCACGGATGGTGCTGCCGAGATAATCGAGGGTGAGGACCTTGGCTCGTTCCAGCACGTCCTGCGGAATGTCGTCGAATTTCAGGTCAGCGACATAGGCGGCAAGCGTTGCAGTCTCGTTAGCCATTGTGTTTCCTCACTCTTGTTGAAATAGCCTTAGGCGGACCAAATGGGCGTTTCAAGCCGGCATGGCGACGCGTGGATCAGCCATGCTGAAACCAGTTCGTCAAAATCCGTTTCAGGGATCAATCTGGACATGTCCGCATCGAAGCGAATTCTCGGCTTCCTGAAACGGGTGGTTGCCTTCTTTCAGGCGCGCAAGGTCGAACTCGGCCTCGGCGTCCGGGTGACGGCCGCCGCGCTTGCCGCGCTGATCGTGGCCCTGACTGTAGGGCTCAAACTGCCGCTCTGGGCGGTGCTGACCGCGATCATCGTGACGCAAATGAGCGTCGGACGGTCGTTGAAGGCGACGCGCGATTATCTGGTCGGGACCATCGGCGGCGCCATTTATGGCGGCGCAGTGGCGATTCTGATCCCGCATTCCAATGAAGGTGCGCTGTTGGCCGTTCTGGTGCTGGCGGTGGCCCCGCTGGCCTTCATCGCGGCCATCAATCCGAGCCTGAATGTCGCGACGGTGACGGCGATCATCGTGCTGCTGCTGCCGATGATGAACCACAACACGCCGCTCGAATCCGCCATCGATCGTGTGCTCGAAGTGACAGTTGGTGCCGTCACAGGTCTGCTGGTGTCGTTCCTCGTGCTGCCGTCGCGGGCGCATAGTCAGGTCCGCGCCAGTTCGGCCGAGGCGCTCGATCTGATCGCCACAGCGCTCACCGAACTGCTCGCGTCGCTGACGCGCGGTCGCGACAACGAGGCGCTGCACCGATTGCAGGATGGCATCGGTCATGCGCTCACCAATCTGAATGCGATCGGTGCAGAAGCAGAGCGCGAGCGCGCTGCGCATCTGTCGAGCGGTCCCGATACCGGCCCGTTGCTGCGTACGACGCTGCGGCTAAGGCACGATCTGGTGATGATCGGGCGCTCGACGGTGGTGCCTTTGCCGTCTGCGCTACAGATTCGTCTCGCCGGGCCACTGTCTCGCGTGAGCGATGCTATGGCGACATTTCTGCATTCGACCGCCGTGGCGTTGCGCGGTGGCACTGGAGCGCCGGCGATCTGGCCGGTGCAGACCGCATTGCAGGCCTATGCCGGGGAAGTTGCCGCGCTTCGGCAGGAAGGACTGACGCGCGGATTGCCCGGCGATGTCGCCGAACGCTTTTTCGCGATCGGTTTCTCGCTGGAGCAGATGCGGCAGAACTTGAAGGATCTCGAGCGTTGCGTCGCCGAATGGGCCGAGACGGACCCAGAACCGGTGAGCAAGGAGCTTACTGACGGGACTTGAGCGCCGCCAAAGCGTGGAGCTGCAGCTTTTCGGGATCGCGCTCGCCGCGCGACGCTTCGTCGAGGATGCTGCTGGAGAGCAATTGAACCGCATCCGACGAAATCCGCAGCGGCAGCTCGTCAAGACAGCGGTCCAGTGCGGTGGACATGGCCGCAACGATCTCCGGGCCGAACGATTGGGTTCGCTGGTCGTTCGCCAGAGGCGCAAGACCGGGAGATGACACTTCGCGGATACGGACCGACAGTCGCGCGGCTTCGGCAATCACGCGCAGGTAAATCAGGCCCGCTTCGCCGAGCGTTTTTTCATCGATCTGTCCGGATCGCGCCACGGCAACAATCCGCGCTGCAAGGCGGCGGCGATTCTCTGGCGTGTCTGCGGCCGCGCCTTCATGTGCCACAAAGGGCTGCCATGCGGCGTCAAACGCGCGCGCCAGCTTGACTTTCAGCTCGTCGTTCGGCGGATCAATCCCGGTAAATGGCATATGGGCTAACGGGCTGCGATGACCCAGGTTCCCCACGGCGCCACGGCGAAATCAACGCGCGACCTGTTGCAGCATGGAACGGACAACCATCCGGTGAAACGGCTTGATGACCGTCAGGTAGATACGTCCGAACCAGTTGTGCATCAGCACCACTGTCGTAGCGGTGACGCGCTGACCGGCGCCATCTGGCGCGACATCGACCACAACGCGAAAATCGAGATGATTGTCGTTGAAGCCGGCGACCAGACGCTGCGGCGTCTCGGTGAGCACCGGAAAAAGGCCGATCTTGTCGATATCAGCGCGACGCGCGGAGTGCGCCGTCTTCAGCCCAAAGGGCGCAACGATCAGATCCCGCAGCCGCGTGAGGGCGACCACCCAAGGTGCAGAGTGACTGAGCATACGGGTGGCGGCGTCGCGGGCGGTCAGGTCCGTCGTCTCGGTGGAAATGCTAAAGGCATCGGCGAATTGGGCGCCGGTCAGCAGGCCCTTGGTGTCGATCGTTGGGTGAACCATGGAGATGGTCATCAGGACCTCCGTAAACGTCAAGGAGTGGCGCAACACGCCGTCGGCTACGCCGCTTTGCAGCATAACATGTCTTTGCCTCCGGCGCCGGATACTCCCTAAGATCACGGAAAAATCAGGGATGACCTGGTCAGGGAGGATTTGGGATGGCTTGGTTCAGGCTTGCTCCGCTCTGTCTGGTGCTGATCGCGCCGCTGTATGCGTCCGCGCAGGACTATCCCACCCGTCCCATCACGCTGATTGTGCCATTCGCTGCGGGCGGCAGTTCCGACGTCAATGCACGGCTGATTGCCGAACAGATGAGCCGGCATCTCGGTCAGCCCATCGTGATCGAAAATATCGGCGGCGCGGGTGGGGCCGTAGCGCTGGCCCGCGTCGCGCAGGCTCCACCGGATGGCTACACCATCGTGCAGGGCAATAGCGGTACCAACACAGCAGTCTATCTGTTCACGCCCGATGTGAAATTTGCGCCGTCGGATTTCACAGGAATCGGCATGTTCAACAAGAGTTCCGCCATGGTCGCCATCCGGCGCAATTTTCCAGCCGACAATCTCGCGCAATTCATCGCTCATGCGAAACAGAATCCCGGCCGCCTCAACATCGGGCACTCTGGCGTAGGCTCGCAGAACTATCTGTTCTGCAAGGCTTTCGTTCAGGCTGCGGGCATCGATGTCACGCTGGTCGGCTATCGCGGCGGCGGGCCGGCATTGAATGATCTGATCGGCGGACAGATTGACGGCATCTGCGATTCCTCGGCGTCAGTAACGCCGGCCATTCAGAGCGGTCTCATCCGGGCCATCGCGCTGGCGTCCCGCACGCGGTTGCCGCATTTGCCTGATGTTCCGACCGCCGGCGAGGCCGGGTTGCCGCAGTTTGAAATATCCGGCTGGTACGCGTTGTTTGCGCCGAAGGGCACACCTGCGCCGATTATCGGGAAGCTCAATGCCGCGATGCGCGCTGCCGTTGCCAATCCCGATTATCAGAAACGGCTCGATGATCTCGGCTCCATGCCCGCCAGCGATGCCGAAATGGCACCGGCCTATCTCGCGGCCTTCGTGCCGCAGGAGATCGAGCGCTTCCGAAAGATGCTCGGCGACGGCAAGTGATCTAAAGCCGGACCACCTATGCAGCGTTATAGCATGCCCGTCATCGCTTTCATGTTATAAGGGTCAATCTGATTGTGGGTGGGGGAATAAGTTGGCTTACGATCGTTCGACCGTCGAGGCGGTGATTCAGCATTATTTCGACGGTCTCTATGAGGCTGATGCCGACAAGCTTGGCGCGATCTTTCATCCGACCGCGGACCTGCGCTGGGTCGAGAATGGTGAGCTGAAAGTGCTGCCCATGCCGGACTGGATGGCAATGGTTCGCACGCGGACCTCGGGCAAGGTCGATGGCAAGACCCGCGATGATCTCATCGTCACCATTGATCGATCCGACGACAAAACAGCCTTCATCAAGGTGCGCTGTCAGCTGCCGCCGCGTTACTTCACCGATTACCTGATCGCGATGAAGCTGGCCGATGGCTGGCAGATCGTGTCGAAATCCTATCGTTACGACGTGAAGGACTAACAGGCGCAGGCATTCTGCCTGCACCTGTAGAAGAGGCATGCCGGATCCGGCTGCGCGACATTGGCTATAAATGCCAGAAATGGCGATTGATCCCGGTCGGAATTCGTTCGCGGGCTTGACCTATGTCAACCGGAGCGGCGGCGGAGCCGCCGCGAGACGGGCAGGGGATTCCCGGCTGGCACCGCTCGATCGCAAGATTGGTGGTCGGTCCTGGGTGCGCCATTCCGATGCTGCTCAACGAGCGTACCGATGCGTTGACTGCCATGGGCACCCGTATGGGGATGGTCTGCGCCAATCTGCCGGTCATGCTGACCTGAGCGAGAATCGCGCTGGCTTTGTTCTTGATCAATGTCATGACCGGGCTGCTCGGTATGATCGTCGTGTTTCCCGTGCCCGGTCACGGGACGTGGCGCGCCTATATGGCGATGAAGCGGGGTGTCGAGGTGCCCGGCATGATCCGGAAAAGTGGAAACCGGGTTTTCGAAAGGATCATGCGCAACATGAGAAACGAGGTCGCCGATGAGTTGCTGTGGCTCAGGAGCAGAATTGGCCATGCTGGCGGCGCCGGATCCCCGCGAGGTGCTGCTGGCCAGCCGGACCATTGCCGGCGGTTTAAGGCAAACCGACCTCTCGGTCCCGGATGTTCATTGCGGGGCCTGTATTCGCACGGTCGAACAAGCGCTGGGTGCGCTCGATGGCGTGACCTGGGCGCGGGTCAATCTCTCCACCAAGCGCGTCACCATCAAATGGCACGTCGATGCCGCGCCGCCGCCTTTCATCGAGACGCTGCGCAATGTTGGCTATGAGGCGCATCTGTTCGAAGTCGATGGCGATGCCAAGGACACGACGCTGTCGGAATTGATCCGGGCGCTGGCGGTGTCGGGCTTTGCGGCCGGCAATATCATGCTGTTGTCGGTGTCGGTGTGGTCAGGCGCAGAGCCCGCGACACGCGATCTGTTCCACGGCATTTCCGCGTTGATCGCGTTGCCGACGCTGTTCTATTCGGGTCGGGTGTTCTTTCGTTCGGCGTGGCAGGCGCTACGTCACGGTCGCACCAATATGGATGTGCCGATCTCGCTCGGCGTGCTGCTGGCCTTCGGCATGAGCCTGTATGAGACCGCAACGCATGGGCCGCACGCATATTTCGATGCGTCGGTGACGCTGCTGTTCTTCCTGCTGATCGGCCGTACCCTTGATCACATGATGCGCGAGCGTGCGCGTGTCGCGGTGAAGGGGCTGGCGCGTCTGGCCGCGCGCGGTGCGTTGGTGCTGCAGAATGACGGTTCGCAGACCTATCTGCCGGTGGGCGAAATCACTGTGGGTATGACCATCATGCTCGCTGCCGGCGAGCGGGTGCCGGTCGACTCAACGGTGACCAAGGGTCTGTCAGAACTCGATGTCTCGCTGGTCACCGGCGAAAGCGTGCCGCAGCCGGCGCTCCCTGGTTCGGTGCTGCGCGCAGGCACGCTGAATCTCACGGGGCCCCTGATCATCACGGCGAAAGCCTCCGCCAACGATTCGTTCCTCGCGGAAATGCTGCGGATGATGGAAGCCGCAGAGCAGGGCCGCTCGGTCTATCGTCGCATCGCCGATCGTGCGGCCGGGCTTTACGCGCCGGTGGTACATCTCACCGCCGCCATCACGCTGGTAGGTTGGCTCATCGCGTCGGGCGACGTGCATCGCGCAATCACCATTGCAGTGGCGGTGCTCATTATCACCTGTCCCTGCGCGCTCGGTCTTGCCGTGCCGATGGTCCAGGTGGTTGCCGCACGACGGCTGTTCGAGAGCGGCATCATGATCAAGGATGGCGGTGCGCTGGAGCGCCTTGCCGAGGTCGATACGGTGGTGTTCGACAAGACGGGAACGTTGACGCTCGGCAATCCCCGCGTCGTCAATGCAGAAGCGATCGATCCGGCGACGCTTGCACTGGCCGGTGCGGTCGCCGCGCATTCGCGACATCCCTATTCGCGTGCGCTCGCAACTGCCGCTGTGGCGGCGCAGGCTCCGATTGTACTCGATGATGTCTCCGAACATCCGGGCTGCGGCATGGAAGCGCGTCTCGGTGGCAGCGTGCTTCGCCTCGGGCGGCCGGAATGGGCCCTCGCCGATATCAGCGGGGTGGATCTCGATGGCTCCTCCGTGGTGCTGTCGCGCGATGGGCGATGCCTGGCGGATTTCCGCTTCGAGGATCGTTTGAGTGCGGGTGCGACTGAGACGGTCTTCGCATTGAAATGCGATGGTCTTGCTGTGGAGGTCGTGTCGGGCGATCGAGAGATGCCGGTGCGCACACTCGCGATCGGCATGGGCGTGCCGTATTTCGCCGGCGTGTTGCCGGGCGGCAAGGCGGCGCATGTGGCAGCGCTGGCATCCGCCGGCAAGAAAGTGCTGATGGTCGGCGACGGACTCAATGACACGCCGGCGCTGATGGCCGCGCATGCGTCGATGGCGCCGGCCTCGGCTGCCGATGTCGGGCGCAACGCTGCCGATCTCGTCTTCCTGCGCGAGGATCTGTCGGCGGTGTCGCAGGCAATCGCAGTGTCCCGCGAGGCCGGGCATCTGGTGCGCCAGAATCTCGCGCTGGCGGTCGGCTACAATTTCATCGCAGTGCCGATCGCGATCATGGGCCATGTCACACCGCTGGTCGCAGCCATCGCGATGTCCGGCTCGTCCATCGTGGTGGTCGCCAATGCGCTGCGGCTGCGTGGCCGCAGCAGGTCCGACAAGTCTCAGGGGGCCAACGTATCAACGCCGCGCATGTCGGTCAGAATGGAGCCGGCGGAATGACGGATTATTTCTGTTTGATCCCGATTGCCATCGGGCTCGGCTTGGCCTCGTGGCATTCCTGTGGTCGCTGAAGTCAGGCCGGTATGACGATCTGCAAGGCGCTGCCGAACGCATCCTAAGCGAAGCGGATGCAGGTTCGCGTCAGGGAACCAATTCAAAACAAACAGAAAGAGCCTCGGTTCTGATCAGAACCGAGGCTCTTTCTGTCCAGCGTCAATGTTGCTTACGACTCGATCGCCGAAGCGTCGCGGCTGGCGAACTGCCGGTTGATCGAGATCGCAAGCAGGGTCATGACCGCGCCCGACAGCAGATAAACGCCCGATGAGGACAGGCCGAAGCGGCTCGACATCACCAGCGCCACGAATGGCGCGAAGCCGGCGCCGAACAGCCAGGCAAGGTCTGTGGTGAGCGCTGAACCGGTATAGCGGAAGCGCTTGGAGAAGCTCGATGCGACCGAGCCTGACGACTGACCGAGCGACAGGCCGAGCAGGATGAAGCCGGTCACCATGAAGGCCAGTTCGCCGACGATGCCGCCGTCCAGCATCTGCGGGGCGAAGCCGCTGAACACGGCGATGGCAATCGCCGAACCGGTCAGCAACGTGCGGCGGCCGACCTTGTCGGCGACATAGCCCGATACGATCATGGCGATGATACCGAACACGGCGCCGATACATTCGACGAGCAGGAAGCGGCTGGGTGCTTCGCGGGTGAACAGGAACACCCAGGAGAGCGGGAACACTGTGACCATGTGGAACAGCGCGAAGCTCGCCAGCGGGGCGAAAGCGCCGATCACCACGGTGCGGCCCTGCGAGGCGATCGTCTCGGTGATCGAGGACGGTTCGAGCTCGCGGGCTTCGAACAGCTCGGTGTAGCCGGGCGTCACCACCATGCGCAGACGGGCGAACAGCGCGACGACGTTGATGGCGAAAGCGACGAAGAACGGATAGCGCCAGCCCCAGTCGAGGAAGTCCTCAGCGGACAGGGTGTCGACGAAGAAGGCGAACAGCGCGCTGGCCACCAGCAAACCGATCGGCGCGCCGAGCTGCGGAATCATGGCGTACCAGCCTTTCTTGCCCTCCGGCGCATTCAGCGCCAGCAGCGAAGCAAGGCCGTCCCACGTGCCGCCCCAGGAAATGCCCTGGCCGATACGTGCGGCCGCCAGCAGCCAGGCCGACGCGACGCCGATCGATTCGTAACCGGGCAGGAAAGCGATGGCGACGGTGGCGACGCCGAGCAGGAATAGCGCGATCGTCAGCTTGGCGCCCTTGCCCTGGCTACGATCGATGGCCGTGAAGATCATCGTGCCGATCGGACGGGCGATGAAGGCCAGCGAAAAGATCGCAAAGGAATAGAGGGTGCCGGTCAGCGGGTCGAGATAGGGGAAGACGAGCTTCGGAAACACCAGCACCGAGGCGATCGCATAGACGAAGAAGTCGAAGAACTCGGAGGTTCGGCCGATGATCACGCCGATGGCGATCTCGCCCGGGTTGACCTTGCCGTGGCCATCCGCGTGCAGAAGGCGTGCGTCCCGTTCCATCGTCGATGACGTCTGCGCCATTTTTTCTATCCGTCAGTGGTGTGTTGAAGGTCATGCAATCGACGCCCAAGGGGCGACGCGAGGTTGACGATTTGTCGCGAACGGCGTCTTCGGACCATTGGACAAATTGTCCAATGTTGCCCTGCAGCAAATGCGCCTAACCGTGCACGCGAACGGACATTATCGAATGGGTAACACCTTGAGCCGCCTACGGATACTCCTTTTGCTGCCCTCGGTTGCCTTGCTGGGCGGATGCAATTTCGTCGTCATGAATCCTGCGGGTGACATCGCAGTGCAGCAACGCGATCTCGTGGTCATTTCCACCGTGCTGATGCTGCTGATCATCGTGCCGGTGATGGCGCTTATTGTGTTCTTCGCCTGGAAGTACCGACAGTCGAATGTCGCTGCCAAATACGAACCGGACTGGGATCACTCGACCCATCTCGAGCTGGTCATCTGGTCGATGCCCCTCCTCATCATCATCTGTCTCGGCGCCGTGACCTGGTCCAGCACGCATCTGCTCGACCCCTATCGCCGGCTTGACCGGATTGCGCCCGGCAACGCGGCGAGCCTGAACGAGCCACTGCAGGTCGAAGTCGTCGCGCTCGACTGGAAGTGGCTGTTCTTCTACCCGGAATACGGCATTGCTACGGTCAATGAGCTGGCTGCCCCGGTCGATCGCCCGGTGCGCTTCAAGATCACTGCCTCGTCGGTGATGAACTCCTTCTATATCCCCGCGCTCGCCGGTCAAATTTATGCGATGCCCGGAATGGAAACGAAGCTGCACGGGGTCATCAACAAGGCCGGCATCTATGACGGCTTCTCGGCGAACTACAGTGGCGCAGGCTTCTCCGGCATGCGCTTCAAGTTCCATGGCCTCGATCAGGCTGGCTTCGATGCCTGGATCGCCAAGGCCAAGGCAAGCAGCGAGACGCTGAGCCGCGAGGCCTATCTGGAGCTCGAAAAGCCCAGCGAGAACGTGCCGGTTCGTCTCTACAAGGAAGTCGCGCCTGACCTCTATAAGGCGATCCTCAACATGTGCGCCCAGCCCGGCAAAATGTGCATGAGCGAGATGATGGCGATCGACGCGAAGGGCGGGCTCGGCCTCGCCAGCGCCCGCAACATCCTGCCGCTGAAGTACAATATCTCGATGCTCGACGGATCCAGTTCGACGAAGAACTACGTCGCCAGCGTCTGCACCCTCGCCGAGGCTGCACGCGAAGCGTCTGATCGCCTTTCGACGACCCCGCTCGACCCGACACCGGTCACCGGTGCTGGTCTCTCGCGCCCGGGTGCCGCCCCCGCGCCGTTCAATTTCACGCCTGCGCCGTCGCTTGCCGAGCGGCGCGCTTCCAACACCTGATCGGGTTGATCTGAATGTCTGATACAGCCGCACTGGCAAATACCGGGCTCGCGAAGTTCATCTTCGGCCGCCTGACATTGGAATCGCTGCCGCTCCATGAACCGATTTTGGTCGCCACCTTCGCCATGGTCGCGCTCGGCGGCATCGTGCTGCTTGGCGCGCTGACCTATTTCAAGCTCTGGGGTTATCTCTGGAAGGAATGGTTCACCAGCGTGGACCACAAGAAGATCGGCATCATGTATATGGTGCTGGGCATTGTCATGCTGCTGCGCGGTTTCGCTGACGCGATCATGATGCGCGCCCAGCAAGCCATGGCTTTCAACGGTTCGGACGGCTTCCTCCCTGCTCATCACTACGATCAGGTGTTCACGGCCCATGGCGTGATCATGATCTTCTTCGTGGCGATGCCGCTAGTCACCGGCCTGATGAACTATATCGTGCCGCTGCAGATCGGTGCGCGCGACGTGTCGTTCCCGTTCCTCAACAATTTCAGCTTCTGGATGACGACCGGTGGCGCCATCCTCGTCATGATGTCGCTGTTCGTCGGTGAATTCGCCAAGACCGGCTGGCTGGCTTATCCGCCGCTATCGAATATCGGCTACAGTCCTGATGTCGGCGTCGACTACTACATCTGGGCGCTGCAGGTCGCCGGCGTGGGCACGACGCTATCGGGCATCAACCTGATCGCGACCATCGTGAAGATGCGTGCGCCCGGCATGACCATGATGAAGATGCCGATCTTCACCTGGACTTCGCTCTGCACCAACGTCCTGATCGTCGCGTCCTTCCCGATCCTGACGGCCGTGCTCGCGCTACTGTCGCTGGATCGTTACGTCGGCACCAACTTCTTCACGAACGATCTCGGGGGCAACCCGATGATGTATGTGAACCTGATCTGGATTTGGGGCCACCCGGAGGTTTACATCCTGATTCTGCCGCTGTTCGGCGTGTTCTCGGAAGTGACCTCGACGTTTTCGGGCAAGAAGCTGTTCGGCTACACCTCGATGGTCTACGCCACGCTGGTCATCACCATCCTGTCCTATCTCGTCTGGTTGCATCACTTCTTCACCATGGGCTCGGGCGCCAGCGTGAATTCCTTCTTCGGCATCACGACGATGATCATCTCGATCCCGACTGGGGCCAAGATATTCAACTGGCTGTTCACGATGTATCGCGGCCGCATCCGGTTCGAATTGCCGATGATGTGGACGATCGCCTTCATGCTGACCTTCGTCATCGGCGGCATGACCGGCGTGCTGCTCGCGGTCCCGCCGGCTGATTTCGTGCTGCATAACAGCCTGTTCCTGATCGCCCACTTCCATAACGTCATTATCGGCGGCGTGGTGTTCGGTATCTTCGCGGCGATCAACTTCTGGTTCCCGAAGGCCTTCGGATTCAGGCTCGATCCGTTCTGGGGCAAAGTGTCGTTCTGGGGCTGGGTTGTCGGCTTCTACTTCGCCTTCATGCCGCTTTATGTGCTCGGCCTGATGGGCGTCACCCGTCGCCTGCGTACCTTCGACGATCCGTCTCTGCAGATCTGGTTCATCATCGCGGCTTTCGGCGCCGTCTTGATCGCCATCGGCATTGGCGCCTTTCTGGTCCAGATCGCGGTTAGCATCTGGAATCGCGAGAAACTGCGCGACACCACGGGCGATCCGTGGAACGCTCGTACGCTGGAATGGGCAACGTCGTCGCCGCCGCCGGACTACAACTTCGCCTTCACCCCGGTCATTCACGACAACGACTCGTGGTGGGACATGAAGCGCCGCGGTTATGTCCGTCCACTGGAAGGTTTCAAGCCGATCCACATGCCGAAGAACACCGGTACTGGCGTGATCCTCTCGGTGCTCGCTACGGCCATGGGCTTCGCTCTGATCTGGTACATGTGGTGGCTCGCGGCTCTGAGCTTCGTCGCTCTCGTCGCCGTCGCGATCTTTCATACCTTCAACTACAACCGTGACTTCCATATCCCGGTGGAGGACGTCATCCGTACCGAAGGTGACCGTACGAAACTTCTCGCAGCGCAGGCCGCGTCATGAATATTACGACCCAGACGATAAACGGCACTGAAGTTCCGGTCTTCTACGTCGTCGACGAGCACGATCATCCGGCCGGCTCCAGCACCATGCTGGGGTTCTGGCTCTACCTGATGAGCGACTGCCTTATCTTCGCGATGCTGTTCGCAACCTTCGGCGTACTCGGCGGCAGCTATGCCGCAGGGCCGGGGCCGAAGGATCTGTTCGACCTCAAGCTCGTCGCGCTCAACACCGCGATGCTGCTGTTCTCGTCGATCACCTATGGCTTCGCGATGCTGGAGATGATGAAGGGCAGAGTGAAGTCGACCCAGATGTGGCTCGGCATCACCGGCCTGTTCGGCCTGGCCTTCCTGTGCATCGAACTCTACGAGTTCCACCACATGATCCATGAAGGTGCAGGACCCTGGCGCAGCGCCTTCCTGTCGTCCTTCTTCACACTGGTCGGTACCCACGGTCTGCACGTCACCTTCGGCATCATCTGGCTGGTTACGCTGATGGTGCAGGTCGCCCGGTTCGGTCTGATCGAGGCGAATCAGCGCCGTCTGATGTGCCTGAGCATGTTCTGGCACTTCCTCGATGTCGTCTGGATCGGCGTCTTCACCTTTGTTTATCTGCTGGGAGTGCTGCGATGAGCGCCGATGCACATGCCGCGCACGGACATGGTCACGATGACCACGGCCATGATGACGGCCGCGACCACGGTTCGATGAAGTCCTATCTGATCGGCTTCTTCCTGTCGGTCGTCCTCACCGCCATTCCGTTCTGGCTGGTGATGACCAATGCGATTGAGAATAAGAACTGGACTATCGCGATCGTTGTTGCGTTCGCTGTGGTGCAGATCGTGGTTCACATGATCTACTTCCTGCACATGAACACGAAGTCGGATGCCGGCTGGACGATGATGGCGCTGATCTTCACGATCATCGTCGTGGTTATTGCGCTGAGCGGCTCGCTCTGGGTGATGTATCACCTCAACGTCAACATGATGCCGGTTCACGACATGAGGAATATGCCCTGATGGCCATGGCGTGCGCCAACGACGGGATCGTCGTGGGCCGCCCGGCCAGACAGGACTCCTCTGAATCGAACATCGAATCCGGGCGGTCGCCACGTCGCGCGACGACGCTCGCGGTGCTGGGTCTGCTGGCGCTGCTCGGCATTGCGGGATTGACCGCGCTGGGCATCTGGCAGGTCGAACGCCGCGCCTGGAAACTGGATCTGATCGCACGTGTCGATCAGCGCAGCCACGCCGCGCCCGAAGCTGCACCCGGGCCCGCGGCGTGGCTTGCGATCAATCGCAGTGACGATGAATATCGTCGCATCGGCGTCACCGGTCGGTTCGTGCCGGGTGCCGATACTCTGGTTCAGGCCGTCTCGGATCTCGGCGCCGGCTTCTGGGTGCTGACCCCATTGCGCGCCGAGGCCGGCTACACCGTTTTGGTGAATCGGGGCTTTGTCAGCCCGGACGAGCGTAAGGCTGGCGCATTCGGGGCGCCCGCGACGCCGGTCTCGGTGACGGGCCTCCTGCGCATCACCGAGCCGAAGGGCGGGTTCCTGCGCAGCAACGATCCGGTCGCCCAGCGCTGGTATTCCCGCGACGTCGAGGCCATTGCGGCCAGCCAGAAGCTCGGTGTCGTCGCGCCTTATTTCATCGATGCCCATGCCGCGCTGGACGCGCCGGGTCAGCCTCATGGCGGCCTGACAGTGATCGCGTTCCCGAATAATCACGTGGTCTATGCCATCACCTGGTTCGGCCTGGCTTTGATGCTGGCCGGTGGCGCCTTGTTCGTCGCCCGTGACGAGTGGCGGATTCGGAAAAAATCACTACCTCGCGTATGACGTCATGGACGACGCGCCGGTTCGATTGAGACCGGCCGATCAGGCCGACGGGGCGAGATGCCGGGTTTGGGAGCAGAGAGCAACGTGGAGACACCAGACGTCAGTGGCGTCAGTGCGGTGACCGCGTCGCCTAGCGCGGGGGCGACCGCACGTGCTGCGCTCGCGGCTTCACCGCTCGACGAGACCACCAACATCAAGAATATCAATCTGCTGATCCAGTTGCGCTGGATCGCCGTTGTCGGGCAGGTCCTGACCATCGGCTTCGTGCATCTGGTGATGGGGATCGCGCTACCGTTGATGGCCATGGTCATGGTGCTGTGTGGCTCGGTATTCCTGAATGTCATCAGCCAGGAGTGGCTGCGCCAGCAGACCGACGCGCGTGACCGCGAACTGCTGCTGCTCTTGCTGCTCGACGTGGCGGCGTTGACCGGGCAGCTCTATCTGAGCGGTGGGGCGACAAATCCATTCGTGTCGCTCTATCTTCTGCAGGTGACGCTCGGGGCGATGCTGCTGAATGGCCGCTCGACCTGGGTCGTGGTTATCGTTGCCTGTCTATGCTTCGCCGGGCTGATTGTGTTTCATCGCCCGTTGGAGCTGCCGGACGCGCTACGCGACGACCTGTTTCAGTTGCACATTATCGGCATGCTGATCTGCTTCGTGCTGGACGCGGCGCTGATCGTCG
Source organism: Tardiphaga sp. GW822-FHT04G09 (assembly GCF_058800725.1). Classification (NCBI taxonomy): domain Bacteria; kingdom Pseudomonadati; phylum Pseudomonadota; class Alphaproteobacteria; order Hyphomicrobiales; family Nitrobacteraceae; genus Tardiphaga; species Tardiphaga sp. GW822-FHT04G09. Next base: position 146,878 of record NZ_JBXAMO010000004.1, read on the forward strand.
TTTTCATGGCGCGCATCGCGCAAAATTTGCGCGAGCGGGACGAGGGTCTCGCAGCACTGCGCCAGCAAGCCGCGGAGGAAGATCATATCGTGCGCATGGGCCTGCTCGCCTCGGGCGCCGCGCATGAACTCGGCACACCGCTGGCATCACTGTCTGTTATCCTCAGCGACTGGCGCCGAATGCCGGCGCTTGCTGCTAATTCCGAGCTGATGGAAGAGATCAGTGAGATGCAGGCCGATGTGCAGCGTTGCAAATCGATCGTCACCGGCATTCTGATGTCGGCGGGCGACATGCGCGGCGAGGCTCCGGTCGTGACCACAGTCAATGGCTTTTTCGGCGAGTTGGTCGAGGACTGGCGCGGCGCCCGCTCGATCAACACGCTGGTCTATGAGAACCGGTTTGGCGAGGATATGCCGATTGTGTCGGACTCGGCATTGAAGCAGATGATCTTCAACGTGCTCGACAATGCGAATGAAGCATCTCCACTCTGGGTCCGGCTGGCCATCGAGCGCGATGGCGAATGTCTGGTACTGAAGGTCAGCGACATGGGGCCGGGTTTCCCCAAAGAGATGCTGGCGAATCTCGGAAGACCCTACAATTCAAGCAAGGGCCAGTCCGGGCGCGGGCTCGGTCTGTTTCTGGTGGTCAATGCCGTCCGCAAACTGGGCGGCACCGTGGTGGCAGAGAATCGGCCCGTGGGCGGCGCCCTGGTGACGCTGTCGCTGCCGTTGTCCGCCCTCGCGATTGGAGCGCGCAAACATGTCGGATGAACGTCTGCTGATCATTGTCGAGGATGATGAAGGTTTCGCGCGCACCTTGAAGCGTTCGTTTGAGCGTCGCGGTTACACTGTGTTGCATTCCGAGGGCTTCGAGACCTTGACCGAGGTGCTTGGCGACAAGGTACCGGGCTATGCGGTGGTCGATCTCAAGCTTGCGGGCGCCTCGGGCCTGGCCTGTGTTGAAGCGCTGCACGCGCTGAGCCCTGAGATGCTGATCGTGGTGCTCACCGGCTATGCCAGCATCGCCACGGCGGTGGAGGCGATCAAGCTTGGCGCGTGTCATTACCTTGCGAAGCCCTCGAACACCGACGATATCGAGGAAGCGTTCCAGAAAGCGACGGGCGACGTTCAGGTGGCGCTCACGGAACGTCCGACTTCGATCAAGACGCTGGAATGGGAGCGCATCCACCAGACGCTGGTGGAAAGCGATTTCAACATTTCGGAGACCGCGCGCCGTCTCGGCATGCATCGCCGCACGCTGGCCCGAAAGCTGGAAAAACGTCAGGTGAACTGAAGGCGCTCAGCGTTCGGTACGCTAGCAACATCCCTGTTGCCGAAACCAGTGTGCCACGGCGCTTTCGAACGGCGCCCAGGTGCGTTCGAACGCCTTGAACTGCGGCACGCTCTTCCGGTAGAGCCCGCGCAACTCGATCTCCATGGCCTCCAGGTCGACACCGGTCGGTTTTCCATCGCGGCTGATGGTGCGGTCGTTGACGATCACATCGCGGACGCAGCTGCTGTTGCCGCGGGCAAACAGCATGTCGATCGGGTCGACAGGCATGATGGCATCGCGGTCGAGCTGGCCGATATCGAGTGTCACGAAATCCGCGGCTTCTCCGGCTGCGAGTATGCCCGTTCCCGGTGCGCCGATCGACTTGCGGCCGTTGCGGATGGCGAGCGCGAGAAACTCTGCTCGGCTCCACGTGCGGTCGAAGCCGAGGCCGTCATGCGCCATCTGCACCAGGCGCATTTCGCGGATCGCATCATCGTCCTCGTCTAGAGCGATGCCGTCTATGCCCACGGCGATCGGACAGCCGCGGCGATGTGCATCAGCAATGGGCGCAAGACCGGAATGCAGATGCAAATTGGAGCTGAAATTCGTTACGATGGTCGCGCCGGATTCGGCGATCATGTCGAGTTCGTCCGGGCGGGCATGAATGCAATGCGCCAGCGTAAGTCGGCTCGATAGCAGGCCGATATCTTTCAGAAAGCGCACAACGCCGCCGGGAAAAGCGCGGTCGGCCCATTGCCGCTGATAAATGGTTTCGAGCAGGTGCATGTGGGCGCGCCGGCCGGTGGTCGCGGAGCGCTCTGCGATGGCTTCGAGCAAAGCGGGCGAGCACCACTGGACGCCGGCGGGGCCGAACTGCACGTCGACCATTGGCCCGGCGATGGCGGCATGAATGGCCTCCACGCGGTCAAGATATTCTGATGGCGTCGGGCTCGGACGAATGAACATGTCCTGGATCGTGCTGCGGTCATCTTCTTCAGGCAATGCGGCAAGCACGTCGGCGCTATCGCCATAGACGATCGGGTTCTGGTCGCGCACGGCCAGCGCGAAGGCCAGCCGGATGCCGACATCGCTCGCGGCTTTTGCAATGGCGATCGACTCATCGACGATCGGCATCTTCCCGCTCGGGCGGGTGTAATGAATCATAGCGCCGCCGCAGCCTGCACGCGCCGAGCGGGCGAGCGAGACAGCGGCGACGAGATAGGGATCGGGCGGCGTACCGAAAGCCGAACGAACGATCCAGGATTCCAGCGGCATGTTCGATGCGCCGAAGGATGTCATGGACGGCCGGGCATGGTCGTGGGCATTGACCAGCGCGGGGATGATCAGATGGTTCGTCTGCGGCGAAAGGCTTGCGCCGGTCGAGACGCTCGTGATCAGGCCATCCGTATAATGGAGGCTGGCCCGAGGAACGAGGCCCCGATCTGTGCCGGTGAAGATATTCGTCGCAGACGCAACCTCGGTCATGCCGCGTGCGCTCAGTTCGCGGTATAGACCAGTTCGCGATCCCCACGCGCCGGCAGGAATTCGCGGGAAAATACTTCCTTCGGGGTCGGGGTGCGCTTCAGGTCGTAACCTTCGACGACCATGCCGATGGCGCGGGCCATGCGGTCATCCTTGATGTCGCCGACGCCGATTTCCTTCATCTCGGGCGAGACCATCAGCTTGTCGAAGGAATATTGCAGGCGGCGCTTCTCGACGGGAACATCCACCAGATTGTCGAAGGCGACGACCGACGCCATACCTGCGTTCTGATCCTTTGCTACGGCGATGTTGGCCTTGTTGATCGCGCGGACCAGGCCGGCAACGGCCTTTGGATTCGACGACAACAGCTTTTGCGACACCATCACGCCATTTGAATAGAGGTCGAGGCCGAATTCACCGAAGGAGAACCACTTGTAATCCTTTTCGGGATCCTGGCGATTCAGGACGAGGTTGAAATAGCTGGTAATGTTGAACACCAGCGCGGCGTCGATATCGCCCTTGATCAGCATCGGCTCCTGCAGATTGGGGGCCATGTTCGTGACTTTGATCTTGTCGGCCGCAAGACCGTTCTTCTGGATGAAGACGGGCAGCAGGCGGGTCGTCGGCGTGCCCTGCGCGCCACCCAGCGTGTGACCTTCGAAATCCTTGATCGTCTTGATGCCGCTGGTGTTCTTGGTGACGATCGAGAAGGGTGGCTGGTTCCACATCATATAGACCATCACTGGCGCGTCCTGCGGGCGTGTCGATGCGTTCTGGATGATGGCATTAACGTCGCCGAAGCCGGCATCCCAGGCCCCGGACATGATGCGAGTCACGGTCGCGCCCGAGCCTTCGCCCTGATCGATCACGACGTTCAGGCCCTCTTCCTTGAAGTAGCCTTTGTCCTTCGCGTAGAAGAACGCCGCGTCACTGCCCTGGGTTTTCCAGCCCAATGTGAACTTGATGGTCGTCTCCTGAGCAAAGGCAGAGCCTGTGAGCAGGACGCTGCCGATTGCGAGGGCGGTCAATCTTTTCAACATGACGTTCTCCTGGTTGATGTGGGTTGATTAGGTCGCAACGAGATCGTTCTTGCGCGTGGCCCAGCCGGTCACGCGCGCCTCGATCAGAGAGAAAATGACGTAAAGCGCCACGCCGAGGATCGCGAGAATGAACAGGCAGGCGAAGACCAGCGGAACATTGAAGTTCGATGATGCGCTCATCATCACATTGCCGATGCCGCGGTTGGACGCGACGGTTTCCGCCAGTACCGCGCCGACAAAGGCGTAGCTGACCGCGACTTTCAGCGAAGCGAAGAAGAACGGCATGGTGCGCGGCAGGCCGACATTCCAGAGAATGTCCATCTTGCTGGCGCCGAGGGCCTTCAGCACGTCTTCCAGTTCCGGCTCTGTGGTGGCGAGGCCGGTCGCGATATTGACGACGATGGGGAAGAAGCAGATCGACAGTGCGGTGAGGATCGCAGGTACGGAGCCGGAGCCGAACCACAATACGAAGATCGGCACGACGGCGACTTTCGGGATCGACGAGAAGCCGACCAGCAGCGGATAGGCGGTGTCATAGGCAACTTTCGAGACGCCAATGACCGCGCCCAGCACCACGCCGAGGCCGACACCAAGGGCAAAACCGGCCATGGTCGTGCTTAGGGTCTGGATGATATGCGGCCACAGCACCGGGAAGCGCGCGATGAGTGTCGCGAGAACATCGGTTGGGCGCGGCAAGATCAGATCGGACATGCCCGAGACGACGCAGAACAGTTGCCACGCCGCGAAAAAGGCGACGATTAGTCCGAACGACCAGAGCTTCTGACGGAGGCCGAGATTCATTTATGCCTCCTGTGTGGCGGACGCATTGCTCCGCGCATTGACGATGAGATCGCGCAGACGCTGGTTCAGCGCGACGAAGTCCGGCTCGAAAGTCATCGGAATGGTGCGTGGGCGGGCGAAGTCCACGCGGCTGTCGTCGAGGATACGGCCCGGCCGGGCGCTCATCACGCAGATGCGGCTGGCCAGGAAGCCGGCTTCGCGGAGATCGTGCGTGACGAGCAGCACCGTCGGTTTGTGCTGCAGCCAGAGGCTCTGCAGGATCGACCAGAGTTCCTCCTTGGTGAACTGGTCGAGCGCGCCGAAGGGTTCGTCGAGCAGCAACATGCGCGGTTCATGGATCAGCGCGCGGCACAGATTGGCTCGCTGCAGCATGCCGCCGGAAAGTTGCCAGGGATACTTGTTGCCGAAATCCCTGAGGCCGACCTGCGCCAGCAGCGCATGGGCCTTGTCGCGAAATTCGCCTTTGCGCTTCTGTCGATACTCGGACCGGAACGGCTCCACGATCTTGAGCGGCAACATGATGTTCCGCTCGATGGTCAGCCAGGGCAGCATGGTCGGATTTTGGAACGCCATGCCGATCCGTAGCGCCTTGGCAGCGACCTCGCGGCCGCCGACGATCACGACGCCGGTGGTGGGGTGAAGCAGATTGCTGACGAGCTTGAGGATCGTCGACTTGCCGCAGCCGGAGGGGCCGACGAGGGCGAGGAATTCGCCGTCGGGAATGCTAAGGTTGGTCTCGGCGAGTGCCGGCGTGGCGGTCGGGCCGCGGCCGAAGGTCACCGAGGTGGCCGACAATTCGATCGCGGTCGGCCTGCGCTGGGCTCCGGTAGCCCCCGTGTCTTGCATACTTGTCATAACAACAAGTGCATGCAATTGGGGTGCCACTTGAGTCCGGGGCGAAATGTTGTCATTTTACGTTCGCTCGCCATTCCCTGAGGAATTATTGGGCAACCATTCTTCTCGACTGCATGCACTTCGGGCACGACCCCGAACGCTCTAATCGCGACAGGTCTGACTGAATGCCAGAAGCGCCGAATTCAAAAGACAAGGTTGGGGTTATCTGCCGTGCGCTGCGGCGGGCGATCATCGAGCAGGCCCTGGAACCCGGTGCCAAGCTTCCCGAGGACTCCCTGGGTGAGCGCTTCGGCGTCAGTCGGACCATTGCGCGCTATGCACTCGGGCAACTGGCGTCTGAGGGGCTTGTGGAGCTTCGCCGTAATCGCATTGCAGTGGTCGTGACCCCGAGCTGGCAGGATGCGCGGGACATTTTCGACATCCGGATGGATCTCGAGCGGCTGATCGTCCGCAAGATCGCCGGCAAGCTCAGCAGCAGCCAGATCGCGCGCCTCAAGGCGCATGTCGAGGCGGAGCGCGAGGCGCATGATGGGCCGAACGCCGTGTCCATCCGTCTGGCGACGGAATTTCACATCATGTTGGCGTCGATGACCAACAGCCCGGTGCTGGTCCGCTATGTGAGCGAGATCGCCTATCGCTGCTGTCTGACGCTGTCGCTGTTCAGTCGGCCGCATTCGTCGGAATGTGGCGTCAGCGAGCATATTGCGATCATCGAAGCGCTGCAGGACGGCGACGCCAACAAGGCGATGTCGCTGATGCATTCGCATCTCGACTCGGTCGCCAACCGCGCGCTGGTGGAGCCGACCCCGGCGCGTGGTCGGGATCTGCTGGATGTGCTGGCGCCCTATGCCGAAGAAGCGACCTGAAGGCGTCGCTGCGTCTATTGCAGTCGGCGGAGCAGAAATTCGTAGAACTTCGGATTGTCCGCCCGCGACACATTGATCCTGATCGCCCGCGCCAGCGGACTGTTCTTGTCGAGGCAGAACAGGCTTCCCGGCGCGATGAAGATGCTGTCTTTCGCGCCTTCGCGTGCCAGCGCCATGTCGTTGATTCCGTCCGGCAGTAGCAGATACAGGTAATAGCCCGTGCGTGCGTCGGCATAGATCTGATGGCCGCTGCGAACGAGATTGGCGCGCACCTGGCCCATGGCGGCGTCACTCCGCTGTCCCAGCCGCTTCAGGTGCCGGTCATAGTGGCCGTCCGCGAGCAGCCGGTGCAGCAGCCGCTCCACATGGCCGGAACTGTTGACGGTGGTGAGCATCTTCAGTTCGGCCAGGGTCGCGATGCGGTCGCTGCGGGCCGCGATGAAGCCCGATCGCAGGCTCGCCGACAGCGTCTTGGAGAAGGTCCCGATCGAGATCACATTGTTCAGCTGATCGAGGGTCGCCAGCCGGCTGTTTGCCGCCATCGGCAGATCGGCAAACGGGTCGTCCTCGACGATCACGAGATTAGATCGCATCGCCGTCTGAAGCACCGCATGTGCCACGGGCAGCGTGATCGATCCTCCGGTCGGATTGTGGCCGAGCGACTGCGTGAAGAACAGCTTCGGCCGCTCCGACTGGATCTTTGCGGCGAGGTCATCCACATCCGGCCCATCCGCCAGGCGGCGAACGCCGACGATGCGAATCTGGGCCAGCGTGAGCTTGGCGAACAAAGGATAGTAGCCGGGCTCGTCCACCAGCACCGTATCGCCAGGCGCCAGCATAGCGCGGATGATCAGGTCGAGCGCGTGATTAGCTCCGAATGTGAGCAGAAGCCCGTCTTCCCTCACCGCGATTTGCTGGGCTTGCAGCCGCAACGCGATCTGTTGTCGGAGCGGCAGGAATCCGAGCGCAGAGCCATAGGCGTCAGCAGCGGCCGGCAGGATCCGTCCGGTCCCGCTCAGATGGCGCTTGATCTCCGATTGTTCCGTCCACGAAGCCGGCGGCCGCCCGTCTCCGACGCGAATCTCGAAATTCTGCGAGAGCTGGGCGCTCAGCAGAGATGCAATGTCGACGGCTTCGCTGACGTGTTTCGGTCGTCCGCCATCATCGCCACGATAGATGACAACGAAACCGGAGCCTGCCTTGGCCGCGACGAGTTTGCCAAGCACGAGCCGGTCATAGGCGTCGACCACGGTGTTCTTCGACACGCCAAATTCCACGGTGGCCTTTCTGATTGAAGGCAGGCGGTTGCCTTCCGGCAACGTGCCGGAGAGGATTTGCGCACGCAACCGGCTGGCTAAAGTCTGGGTCAGCGTTGCTCTGTGGTCGGACGGTTCACGCGAAGCGGTCAAGCAATGTCTCCAGGTGCAGTGCTGGACGATCCATCAGAACCGTACCTTTCTCCAAGAGCGATAAGATTGAATTCAATAGTCCAGTCTCATGTCTCCGCGCAGGCGGATCTTGGGTCGCGCGCCATTTGCAGGGAAAAATGCTGCATCCGCGACCAGAGAAGTCATTTCGCCATGGGTACAGTCTAGGACAATATTTCAAAACTGTCTCTTTCGGAGATCGTCAACGGGTGCCTAACGTGCGGCCAACAAAAGACCCTGTGTGTGGGAGGCGCCGCAATGGCCGGTTCGAAGTCGGGCGAACAACCCGGAAAGATCAATTCGCGTTTGGAAAATCTGCGCAATCTCGCGCCTGCCGAAAGGCTGGGCCGTGTGATCGACGCGACCTCGCTCGGTGACACCGAGCGCGCGGCCTTCGGCCCCGGTACGCTGCCGCTCGAACTTGCCAATGGCATGATCGAGAATGTCATCGGCACGTTCGAACTGCCGGTCGGTATCGCCACCAATTTCACCGTGAACGGCCGTGACTACCTGATTCCGATGGCGGTCGAGGAGCCGTCGGTGGTGGCTGCGGCGTCCTATATGGCTCGCATCGTTCGCAAATGCGGTGGCTTCCAGACCTCGAGCTCCGCGCCGATCATGCGTGCGCAGGTGCAGGTGCTAGGCGTGACCGATGTGCACGGTGCCCGTGCGCGCGTGCTACGCGAGCGCGATGCCATCCTTGAGGCGGCCAATGCCAAAGACAAAGTACTGATCTCGCTCGGCGGCGGCTGCCGCGACGTCGAGGTGCATGTGTTCGAAGACACGCCGGTGGGGCCGATGATGGCCGTGCATCTCATCGTCGACGTACGCGATGCCATGGGCGCCAACACCGTCAACACGATGGCGGAGACGGTCGCGCCACTGATCGAGAAGATTACCGGCGGTACCGTGCGTCTGCGAATCCTGTCGAACTATGCCGATCTGCGCATCGCCCGCGCCATGGTGTCAGTGACGCCGAAGGCGCTGAAGACCGAGGAATATGCTGGCGAACGCATTGCCCGTGGTATCGTCGAGGCCTGCGCATTTGCGATCGTCGATCCCTACCGCGCTGCGACCCACAACAAGGGCATCATGAACGGTATCGATCCCATCGTGGTCGCCACCGGCAATGACTGGCGCGCCATCGAAGCCGGCGCTCATGTCTGGGCCTCGCGCTCCGGCCGCTACACCTCGCTGACCAATTGGGAAATCGATGGCAGGGGCAATCTCGTCGGCACCATTGAGATGCCGATGGCGCTCGGCCTCGTCGGCGGCGCCACCAAGACCCATCCCGCCGCGCGAGCGGCCCTGAAGATACTTGGCGTGCAGAGTGCGCAGGAACTAGCGGAAGTCGCTGTTGCCGTCGGCCTCGCCCAGAACATGGGAGCACTTCGCGCGCTCGCGACGGAAGGCATCCAGAAGGGCCATATGGCGCTTCACGCCAGAAATATCGCGATTGTTGCCGGCGCTGCTGGCGACGAGATCGAGAAGGTCGCCGCCGCCCTCGCAGCCGATCACGATGTGCGTGTCGATCGCGCCAAGGAAATTCTTGAGAAGCTGCGTTCGTAGAAAGTGGAGTTTTTCCAACGCCAGTTTCTGCAACGCAACCTCGTGCAGGCGCGCTGCCGGCACGGCAAGCGAATATGAAGATGTATCCTCGATGCTCATGCTCTTGTACGAAAACCATGCGCGCCGATGTTGTTGGCGTCCATTCGCATGGACTGGGAGGATGATGTGAACACGGAAGAAAAGATGGGTGGGTTGAAGGAACGTAACGGTCCTCTCAAGGGCGTGACGGTGCTCGACATCACGCGGGTCGTCGCAGGTCCATTCTGCTCGATGTTGTTCGCAGACCTGGGTGCCACCGTGATCAAGGTGGAGCATCCCGGCGAGCCGGATTACGCGCGAACATTTCCGCCCCTCGTCGGTGAAGGCGATGAGCAGCTCAGCGCCTTCTTCACGCAATTCAACCGCAACAAGCAGGGCATCACGCTCAATCTCAAATCCGACGATGGCAAGGCCCTGCTGAAGAAGCTGGTGCAGAAGGCCGACATCCTTGTCGAGAATTTCCGGCCCGGCACGATGGACAAGCTTGGCCTCAGCTACGAGGTACTGCGCGAGCTCAATCCGAAGCTGGTCTACACCGCCATCAGCGGCTTCGGCCGCACAGGCCCCAATTCCTCCAAGCCGGCCTATGACAATACGGGGCAGGCGGCCGGCGGGCTGTGGTCCATGAATGGCTATGCCGACATGCCGCCGGTCCGTGTCGGCACGATCATAGGCGATCTCGCTGCGTCCCTCTATGCGGCCATCGGAACGCTCGCAGCATTGCGAGAGGCAGAAAAGACCGGCGCCGGTCAGGTAGTCGATGTGTCTCAGCAAGACTCCGTGCTGACACTGACCGAGAATGCCGTAGTCCGCTACACCGCGCAGAAAGAAGTCGCTTCGCCATTGGGCAACGATCACCCGTTCGTTCGACCTTATGGCCAGTTCCCCTGCAAGGACGGCTACGTTTTCTTCGGCGGCTACACCGACAAGTTCTGGGCGATCACCTGCACGTTGTTCGGCGAGCCGGAACAGGCCAACGATCCTGGCATCGATACAATGGAGAAACGGTTCGATCACACTGTGGCGGAAACCAGGGTGAAGCCGCTGCTGGAGCGCTGGTTCAGCAATTACACCAAGGCCGAGCTCGAAGAGATGGCGGGCGACAAGATCCCGCTCAGCGCCATCAAAACCATCGCCGAAGTGGTGGAAGACCCGCACATCGCTGCGCGAAACATGATCGTCAATGTGCCGGTCGCGGGCAAGCTGATTGGTATGTTCGGCCTTCCGATCAAACTGTCCGGTGCAGATCAGACGTCGTTCGAGAAGGCGCCGATGCCCGGCGAACATAATGCGGATGTGCTTGCCCGCCTGGCTGGCGTAACGCCGGCCGAGCTGGCGCGTCTCAAGGCGTCGGGAGCGATCTGATGTCGATCGATGTCACCAGAGACGGCCATGTCGCCACTGTCCGCATCAACCGGCCGGACAAGATGAATGCGCTGACGCTCGCGATGTATGACGATCTTGGCCGCGCCTTTCACGCGATCAAGGATGACGACGCCGTGCGCGTCGTTGTGCTGGCCGGCACGGGCGACCGTGCTTTCTGCGTCGGTGCGGATCTGATGGAGTCGATCCCGGCGCTGGCCGCCGATACAATCGACATTTCCGCCTGGGATCCCGCACATATCAAGTTTCCGGGCTTCTACAAGCCGGTCATCAGCGCCATCCGCGGCATGTGCATGGGCGGTGGTTTCGAGATCATGCTGGCGACCGACATTCGCATCGCCGCGCGCGATGCCATCTTCCAGTTGCCCGAGCCGAAACATGGTTTCGTGCCGGCCGGCGGCACGCTGGTGCGTCTGGTCCGGCAGATCGGCTACGCCCATGCCATGGAGATCATGCTGACGGCGGAACGCTTTTCGGCCAATGACCTCTTTACCAGGGGCGTCGTTAACCGCGTCGTCGATGCGGAACAGGTCGAGTCGGTCGCGTTCGAATTCGCCGAAAAGATCGCCGCGCTGAGCCCGATTGCGATCCAGACCATCAAGGAAGCCGCGCTGACGCTGCAGGACCTCCCGCTCGCGGACGCCTTTCACAAGGAGGCCGCCCTCGGCCAGCGCACCTTTACGAGTGCAGACGCCAAGCGCGGTCTCGCCGCCTTCGCGAACAGAAGCGGGAAGTAACGATAAGACCACGTCGCAACAGGCGTATTGAGCCAATCAATACGCGGAAGGGGGAAACATGAGACAGATCGACTTCGGTGCAGGTCACTTCGCGACCGCACTTGCGAGCCTATTCTTTTGCACGGCTTCGGCCCACGCACAAACCGCACAGATCTCGGACGGCGTCGTTCGCGTCGGCGTCATTGAGGACATGTCGGGAGTCTATGCCGACATCACCGGCAAAGGCGCCGTGACGGCGGCGCAGATGGCTGTCGAGGATTTCGGTGGCAAGGTTCTCGGCATGCCGATCGAAGTCGTGTTCGCGGATCACCAGAACAAACCTGACATTGCCGCCAACGCTGCACGCAAATGGTTCGATACCGACAAGGTCGATGCCATTCTCGACGTTGCGTCGTCGTCGCCTGCGCTGGCGGTGCTTGAGATCGCCAAAGAGAAAAAGAAGATCATCACGCTCAGCTCGCCCGGATCGACCCGGATCACGAATGAGGTATGTGGACCCTATGTGGTTCACTGGGCCTATGACACATTCGCTATCGCGAACAGCACGGGCAAGGCGCTTGTGAGCCAGGGCTTCGACACCTGGTATTTCGTGACGGCCGACTATGCGTTCGGTCAAGGCCTTGAGAAGGACACCGGCGATGTCGTCAAGGCGTCGGGCGGCAAGGTCGCCGGCGCGACCAAGCACCCGGTCGGAACCGCGGACTTCGCTTCCGTCCTGCTGCAGGCGCAGTCGTCCAAGGCCAAGGTTGTGGCTCTCGCCAATGCCGGCGGCGACACCATTAATTCGATCAAGCAGGCGGCAGAGTTCGGCTTGACGGCAGGCGGCCAGAAGCTCTCGGCGCTGGCCGGATTTATCAACGACGTTCACGGTCTCGGATTGAAGGAGGCCCAGGGGCTGACGATCACCGAGGCGTCGTATTGGGACATGAACGACGAGACGCGGAAGTGGTCGAAGCGCTTCTACGGGAAGGTCAACGCCATGCCGAACATGCTGCAGACCGGCACATACTCATCGGTGCTGCATTATCTGAAAGCCGTTCAGGCCGCCGGCACCGACAGCACTGAACAGGTGATGAAGAAGATGCGTGAATTGCCGGTGGATGACGTGTTCTACAGGAACGGCAAGATCCGCGAAGATGGTCGTATGGTCCACGACATGTATCTGTTCGAGGTGAAGAAGCCGGGTGAGTCCACGGCGCCGTGGGATTACTACAAGCTGCTTGCCACAATTCCGGCAGATCAAGCCTTCCAGCCATTGGCGCAGTCGCGCTGCCCGCTGGTGAAGAAGTAGGATAGACGCAAAAAGGCCCGCCAGAATGGCGGGCCTTTCAGTTTATCTCTGTGCGATCCGCTTAGACGTCGACATTCGCGCTGAGCGAATTGTCCTGGATGAATTCGCGGCGCGGTTCGACAACGTCGCCCATCAATTTGGTGAAGATGTCGTCGGCCTCGTCGACCTCCTTGACCCTGACTTGCAGCAGCGAGCGCTCATTGGTGTCCAGCGTGGTTTCCCAGAGCTGGCCGGGATTCATCTCGCCCAGACCTTTGTAGCGCTGCAGGGCAACGCCCTTGCGGCCGGCGTCGGTGACGGCCTCGAACAGGCTGACAGGACCGTGGATCGGGAATTCGATGTCCTTGCGGCGCAGGACGCCGGATTTCGGATAGGCTTCCTGCAGGCTGCCGGCATATTCGTCGAGCTTGCGGGCGTCGGCCGAGCCGAGCAGGGCATCGTCAATGAAGGAGACGTCCTTCACGCCGCGAATCGTGCGTTCGAAGAAGAAGCCCTGGCCTTCGCGGAATTCACCGATCCAGCCGCGCTCGACTTCGTCGGCCAGCGCATCCAGACGCTTGGCGATGTAGTCGGCGGCGGCATTGGCGGTTGCGAGATCGGCAGTGACCCGCGGATTGAGCACGCCGGCAATTGCAGCCTGCTCGACGACTTTGCGATTATAGCGCGAGTGCAGATTGTTGAGCGTGCCGCGGATGACGCGGGCATCCTCCACCAGCGCCAGCAGATCACGGCCCGTGCGATCCTCGCCCGAAGCGAGCTTGAAGATGCAGTCGTCGAGACCCGTCTCGATGAGGTAGTCTTCCAGTGCCCGCTCGTCCTTGAGGTACTGCTCGGACTTGCCGCGCGTCACTTTGTAGAGCGGCGGCTGCGCGATGTAGAGATAGCCGCCTTCGATCAGCGTCGGCATCTGGCGGAAGAAGAATGTCAGCAGCAGCGTGCGGATATGCGCGCCGTCGACGTCGGCGTCCGTCATCAGGATGATCTTGTGATAACGCAGTTTCGACAGGTCGAAGTCGTCGCGGCCGATGCCGGTGCCGAGCGCCGTGATCAGCGTGCCGATCTGTTCGGAGCCGAGCATCTTGTCGAAGCGCGCGCGTTCGACATTGAGGATCTTGCCGCGCAGCGGCAGTACGGCCTGGAATTCCCGGTTGCGGCCCTGTTTCGCTGAGCCGCCTGCCGAGTCACCCTCGACGATGAACAGTTCGGACTTGGCGGGATCGCGCTCCTGGCAGTCAGCGAGCTTGCCGGGCAGGGAGGCGATGTCCAGCGCGCCCTTGCGCCGGGTCAGTTCGCGGGCCTTGCGCGCGGCTTCACGGGCGGCACCGGCCTCGATCACCTTGCTGACGATGATCTTGGCTTCAGTCGGATGTTCCTCGAACCATGAGGCGAGGGCTTCGTTGAGCACGTTCTCGACCACCGGACGCACTTCCGAGGATACCAGCTTGTCCTTGGTCTGCGACGAGAATTTCGGATCGGGCACTTTCACTGACAGCACGGCCGTGAGGCCTTCGCGGCAGTCGTCGCCGGTCAGCGCGATCTTTTCCTTCTTGGCGACAACTTCGGCATAGCCGTTGACCTGGCGCGTCAGCGCGCCACGGAAACCGGCCAGATGGGTACCACCGTCGCGCTGCGGGATGTTGTTGGTAAAACACAGCACGTTCTCGTGGTAGCTGTCGTTCCACCACATCGCGACTTCAACTGATATGCCGCCTTGTTCGGCGCGCATCACGATCGGCGTCGGCACCATCGCCTTCTTGTTGCGGTCGAGATATTTGACGAATTCCTCGACGCCGCCCTCATACATCATGTTCTCGGTCTTCTCGACCGGATGACGCAGATCCGACAATCTGATGTTGACGCCGGAATTCAGGAAGGCGAGTTCGCGCAGACGATGTTCGAGCGTCGCGAAATCATATTCGAGCGTCGTGAAGGTTTCCGCCGAGGCATAGAATGTCACCTCGGTGCCGCGCCTGCCATTGGCATCGCCGACCACCGAGAGTGGCGCCACCGCGTCGCCATGGGCGAATTCGATGCGATGCTCTTTGTCGTTGCGCCAGACGCGCAGGATGAGCTTGCTCGACAGCGCGTTGACGACGGACACGCCGACGCCATGCAGACCGCCGGACACCTTGTAGGAGTTCTGGTCGAATTTTCCGCCGGCATGGAGCTGGGTCATGATGACCTCGGCTGCCGATATGCCTTCGCCCTTATGGATGTCGACAGGAATGCCGCGACCATCGTCGCGCACCGTCACCGAACCATCGGCGTTCAGAATAACTTCGACGGCGCTGGCGTGACCTGCAAGCGCTTCGTCGATCGCGTTATCGACGACCTCGTAGACCATGTGATGCAGGCCCGAACCGTCATCCGTATCGCCGATATACATGCCCGGCCGCTTGCGGACGGCATCGAGTCCCTTCAGAACCCGGATCGATTCCGCGCCATATTCAATGGGAATGGCATGCTCAGTGTCGGCGATGGGTTGCCGGGCTGGTTCAGTCATGTAGGGGCCTTCGAAGGTGTGCCGAATCAGCGCGGAAAACGGCGCCTGAATCACTCTATTTGTGCCATGAAAGGCGCATTGCGCCTAGCGCAAAGTAACGCGTGGCAAGTTATTGAATAAATAGGATTTTTTGGCGCCGTTTCAAGCCTGTTTCAGGCCGTTTTCACGGCCTGATTTGGCGTCTGTTTCGGGCGTCGAAAATGCCCGGCTTGCGTGCATTCCGGAGACTATTTGTCAGCTAGTTCCGCAGCCGGCTTGTCGGCATTCGTCTTGAGACCGCGCCGGGCGATCAGATGCGCAGCCAGCACGACCGGTTCAAGCAACACCATCCCGAACAGAATGCCGAACAGGCGATCATAGCCGGGCTCCAGGGCGGCATTGGCGTAGTTGTCGGGCACCAGCACCACGAGGAAAGCGAGCGTGAACTGCAGGCCCGCATAGCTCATGGAGGGCGGGCCGTTTTCGATGTGACGGCCGATCATGACGCCGAGCGCGAGCCCGATGGTCATCACGACCGGCGAATGGTGGCTCACCAGCAGGATCGCGCTGGCGAGCAGGCCCCCTGCGAGACAGCCTATCAGACGGTTCATCATGCGCGAGGAAACCGGACTGAGCATGCCTTCCGCCAGCGACGCGGCCGGTACCAGCATGACCGCGAAGATGGTGATGCTGGATTGGCTGAGCGACGGGATACCGAGCCACAGCCAGGCCCAGGGGATCAGCGCCAATGCAATGCCGCCGACCAGAGCGTGACGTGCTACTGTGGCGTGCCATTGCCGCGCCGGCTGGTCGATCGGCTTGGCGCGCAGATTGAGATCGGGATTGGGCAGTGCGCGGCGGATCGTGAAGGTCGAAATCGCGCTGACGATGACGCAAGCGGTGGTGCCGGCCAGCACTTCGAGCACGCGCGTTGAAGCAAAGCGCAGGATCGGCTCCCGCGCATGTTCCATGCCTTCGATCAGTACCATCAGGAAGGTGAGGCCGGTGAACAGCCAGGCATAGGCGCGGCGGCCGACGATGGCGAAATACAGCGTGCCGCCGCCGCCGATCAGAAGACCGAGACTCAGCAACAGCGGCTGCCGGAGCAGTAAGGGCGCAGCGGCAAGAGCGAGCCCTGCACCTGCAAGCGTGCCGATGACGCGAAGGATGCCGCGCGTGAAGCTTTCAGTGACATGCGAGCGCATCACCATGTAGCCGGAGAATGCGGCCCAGCCGACATTCTCGGCGCCGATGGCATGCGACAAGACGATGGCCAGCAGCACCGAACAGATGCATTCGGCCTCATCGATCATGCGCGGGCCAGGCACCGGCAGCGCGCGCATCTCGCCCCACAGGGCGCGGCCGAAGCTGGTCAGGTGGATGGCTAAAAAGGTCAACATCACCAGATGTTTGCAGGTGTTCTAGCAGATCTTCAAGAGGCGATCGATCATGGCGCGATCCGCGATCATCATCGTGCGATGAGAGCATTATTCATGCCGGGGTTTATCGGCGTGTGACGTGACCATTGGCGACGTCGAAGATTTCGCCCGCGGGACCGATATCGGCGAAGGCCGCGGGATCGGCGCCCGTCATCCAGACCTGTGCGCCCAGTTTCGACAATTCGCCGAACAGTGATCTGCGCCGGTCGGGGTCGAGATGGGCGACAACTTCGTCGAGCAGCAACAGCGGCGTGATGCCGGTCATCTCGGCGACCAGCGTGGCATGGGCCAGCACCAGGCCGATCAGTAATGCTTTCTGTTCGCCGGTGGAGGCATCACGGGCCGGCATGTTTTTGGGGGCGTAGATCACCTGCAGGTCTGTGAGATGCGGGCCGTCGAGCGTGCGGCCGGCGGCGGCATCGCGCGGGCGGCCATCGCGCAGAATCTGGCGATAGCGATCTTCGACTGCTGTGGCCGGTTCATTAACCAGCGCATTCTCCATCCATCCGTCGAGCATGATGAGCGCCGACGGAAAGGCCGAGGCTTCGCCGCGCACGCGCAGCATCCCTGCGAGCCGTATCGCTGTCTGACCGCGCGTCGCGGCGACGGCAACCGCGAGTTCGGCGGTCTCGCGCTCAATGGCATCGAGCCAGTGGGCGTCGCTGTTCCGGTCTTCCAGCAAGCGGTTACGCGAACGCAGGCTACGCTCAAGTGCGGAGACGCGACCGGAGTGGTCCTTGTCGATGGCCAGCACGAGGCGGTCGAAGAAGCGTCGGCGTTCCGATGCCGCGCCCATGAACAGTTGGTCCATGGCGGGCGTCAGCCACACCATGCGTAGGTGATCGCCGAATGCTGCCGCAGAGCCCACAGGCTCGCGGTCGATGCGGCATCGTCGGCTGGTCGATGCGCCTTCCGCGGACGGTGCATCGATGCCGGTGCCGAGTGTGGCCAGGCCGACCTCGCCCTCGACGGTGGCCGACACGGCCCAGGAACCGTCGCCTTCGTTACTCGCAACGTCTTCGAGTGTCGCGCGGCGCAGGCCGCGGCCCGGCGACAGAAACGAGATCGCTTCGATGCAATTTGTCTTGCCGGCGCCGTTCGGGCCGACGAGGGCGATCATGTCCGCCGACGTCTCCAGTGATGCCGCGCGATAGCTGCGGAAATTGGTGAGCGACAGGCGATGGATGCGGGAGGCGGTCATTCACTGGCGTCCACGACGGCGCGCTCTTCTTCCTTCTCCCCTTGTGGGAAAAGGTGGCGCGGCCGAAGGCCGTGCCGGATGAGGGGTAGTGCGGGGCTCGGAGCTTGTGGCACCCCTCACCCGTTTCGACCGCTTTGGTCGATTCACCCTCTCCCACCTGGCGAAGCTTCGCTTCGCACGGGGGGAGAGAGGGGAGGAAGACTACACCCGCATCGGCATCAGCACATATAAGGCGCCTTTGGCATCCTTGTCCTGCACCAGCGTCGGCGAGCCGGGATCGGCGAGGCGTAGTACGGCGACTTCGCCTTCGATCTGGGCGGCGATGTCGAGCAGATAGCGCGAGTTGAAGCCGATATCGAGCGCGTCGGACGCGTATTCGACTTCGAGTTCTTCGGTGGCGCTGCCCGAGTCCGGATTGGTCACTGACAGAACCAGTTTGCCAGCCGACAAAGCCAGTTTCACGGCACGGCCGCGTTCGCTGGAGATTGTCGAGACGCGATCGACTGCGTTCTCGAAATCCTTCTTGTCGATGATCAGTTCCTTGTCGTTGTTCTGCGGGATCACACGGCCATAGTCGGGGAAGGTACCGTCGATCAGCTTCGAGGTGAGAACCACATTGCCGAGCGTGAAGCGGATCTTGCCCTGTGACAGTTCGATGGTGATCTCGGCTTCCAGGTCCTCGATCAGGCGCTGCACCTCACCGACCGTCTTGCGTGGCACGATGACGCCCGGCATGCCGTCGGCGCCCTTGGGCAGCTTGAGGTCGATCTGTGCCAGACGGTGACCGTCGGTGGCGACGGCGCGCAAGGTTGCGGCGGTCGCGGTGCCGGCGGCGTGGAGATAAATGCCGTTGAGATAATAGCGGGTTTCTTCGGTGGAGATCGCAAACTGCGTGCGGTCGATCAGGCGCTTGACGTCGGAGGCCGGCAGCGCAAACGCATGGGTCATGTCGCCGGCCGCGAGGTCCGGGAAATCGTTCTCCGGCAGGGTCTGCAGGGTAAAGCGCGAGCGACCGGCGCGAATTGCCATGACCGAGCGATCGCCATCGGCTTCGAGCACGATCTGCGACCCATCCGGCAGTTTGCGGACGATGTCGTAGAACATATGCGCGGGCACGGTGGTGGAACCGGCGGTACCGACTTCGGCGGCCAGGGTTTCAGTCACTTCCAGATCGAGATCGGTGGCCTTCAGCGACAGCCGGGCATTTTCGGCGCGGATCAGCACGTTGCCGAGGATCGGAATCGTGTTACGGCGCTCGACCACGCGATGCACGTGGCTCAGCGACTTCAGGAGTTGCGCGCGTTCGACGGTGACCTTCATAACAAAACCCGCCCGATTCAATCCGGTATCGTGTGGAGGTGCCCGGCAGCCCGAACGGGCGCCGCGGCGATGACACCCGCAAGCTCGATCAGTGGATTTTGCTCAATCCCGCGGGGGACCGCAAGGTGGCGTGGATGGCCGGGAAGCGCAAGAGAGATGCACTTCCGGCCCCCAATGTTTTGAGGGTTAAGAGGCGGATCCTGCCCCGGTGCACGCTTCGGCGCACCGGGATCGGGAGCGCCTTACTCCTGCAGCTGACGCTTCAGCGTTTCGACCTCGTCCTGCAGGGCCACGTCCTTGCCGACCAATGCCTCGATCTTGCGCACGGCATGCAGAACCGTGGTGTGATCGCGGCCACCGAAGCGGCGGCCGATTTCTGGCAGCGAGCGCAGCGTCAGGGTCTTGGCCAGATACATCGCAACCTGGCGGGGGCGCACGACATTGGCGGTGCGACGCGAGGACAGGAGGTCGGACCGGCTGACATTGTACTGACGCGCGACGACACGTTGGATGTCCTCGATCTTGATGCGCTTCGGTTCCTGCGGGCGGATCAGGTCGCGCACTTCGCGCTCGGCCATTTCCAGCGTCACCGGTGTGGCATTGAGCTTCGAATGCGCCAGCAGGCGGTTGATCGCGCCTTCGAGGTCGCGGCCGTTATGGGTGATGGTGCGGGCCAGATAATCCAGCACCGGTTCCGGCACCTCGAACGAGGCGTGGTGCGCGCGGGCTGCGGCAACGCGTGATTTCAGAATGCCCAGGCGCAGTTCTTCACCGAGCGAGCTCATCTCGACGACGAGGCCACCGGCGAGGCGCGAACGCACGCGTTCGTCGAGGCTTTCCAGATCCGATGGCGGACGATCGGCGGCGATCACGACCTGGCGGCCTGCATCGATCAGCGCATTCAGCGTGTGACAGAATTCGGCCTGGGTGGTCTTGCCCTGCAGAAACTGCATGTCATCGATGACGAGCACGTCGATGCCGCGCAGCGCTTCCTTGAAGGCGAGCGCCGTCTGCGTCTTCAGCGCAGCGACGAAGCCGTACATGAACTTCTCGGCGGTGAGATAAAGCACCTTGCGGTCGGGGCCGGAATTGCCGGCCCAGGTCACGGCCTGCAAAAGATGGGTTTTACCCAAGCCAACGCCCGCATGGATATAAAGCGGGTTGAACATCACCGGATCGCCGCGGCGGCCTTCGGCGACTTGACGCGCCGCAGCATGGGCCAGCGTGTTGGCGCGGCCGAGCACGAAGCTCGCAAAAGTCAGGCGCGGATCGAGCGGCGAGCCGCCGAGCGCTTCATGACTTGCGGACACCGGTGCGGTGGCCGTGGCGCGGAGCTCGGGCGCGGGACGGTTGTTGGACGTCTCGGTGCGGCGCGCTTCGGTCGGCGCTGAGGATTCCTTGTTCGCGGGCGCAACGTTGCGCATTGCAGAGCGCACAGTGAGGTCGACGCGGTGAACCTGCGGCATCTCGGCCTGCCAGGCGTTCAGCACGCGCTCGGCATAGTGGGCCTGGATCCAGCTCTTCAGGAATCGGGTGGGTACCGAAAGATGGACGCTGTCGTCCTGCACGCTTTCGAGATCCATCCGCGCGAACCAGCTGGAATAGACGTCTTCGCCAACCGTCGACCGCAGCCGACCTTTCACGCGAGACCAGTGATCCTGTTCCATATTAGCCATTGTCAGAGAACTTTTCAGATAGAGTGAGTGTCCGGCAGAACGCCGCCGATTGAATGTCCGCGTATGGAAACGCGGTGCGACCTCGTGTGACGTGTCGTCTTCGGGCACAGCTCCGCCAACGACCATCCGGCCGAAGTCAGATCAGTGATGTCGAAGAGGACCTCGTCGCGAGGTCAGCGCGTACTGGAGGGTCTGTCGGGAGCGTGGGCGGAGGGCCGGATCGCTGCATGTGCAGCCATATCTGAACGAGACGCAGATCGCAGTAGCTGGAATGCTGTCGTGGTCGATTTGCGCATAAAGCCTCCCCCGCTCGCCGCGGTCGCTCGCGGCAAGGTGTCAGTTCACATATGGTTCAAAGTCAGTTCGCAACGCTGAACATTGAAACTCGTTCAGGTCGCATTCCGTGCCGTCGTCTTGCCCGCTCGTCTGCCCGCTTACTTCCGCACCTTCAGCTTTGCCGGTTACGATTGGCCGGTGCGCATTTCTTTTCAAAGCATCCGAACGGATACTCGAGAAATTTCGACACAGAACAACCCTTCCCATATTGCTATGGGCTGCGATCCGATCAAAGCTTGGAAGGTGTCGCTAACCTGAAGACCGTCGCTGATCCTAAAGTCCGCCCTGGTTCTTAAATCGCTCTGATCTCAAGAACCGCGGGCGCCGCGAGTGATTAAGAAATACAGCACGGCCCGTTTCTCGCAACGGAATCATTTTTGAGGTGCCCAGCAAAAGCCTCACTTGCGCAGCCCCGATCGCGGCGTGATTTTTTTGGCGGTACGTCAAGGTTTTGAATCAACGCGCTGAATCGCAATGTGACAGTGCCGTTGCAAATTCGATCCAGCGAAAAAAGAAATTCATAATTCATTTACGAATGAAGGCACCGAGGCCGCGTTTTCAAACTGGTCCGCTTCGCTATGCCGATAAGTGATTAGAGCCGCGCGTTTTTTTCTGTGCGTTGAGTCAGGGTAACCCTAGACATCGGACTCGCGCTGGCGGCGCAGCGCTGTTGCTTTTTCAGAATCACGCGGGCGTAAGCGATAACGCGGATTGGCCCCCGGTGTGACGTGTTGTGCGTTCCGGCTGCGCCATTGAAGACACATGACGAGACGCGCATTGTGCAAGCGCGCATCGGTCTTTGTGCTTCATCAGAATTTGTGACGCGATAGCGCGCGCATTGCGGCATAAAAAAAGCCCGGCACGAAGCCGGGCTTTTAGAAAGGATGTCGTCGTCAGATTACTGTGCGAGCTTCGCGATCTGATGGACGAGGCGCGAGACTTTGCGGCTTGCGAGATTCTTGTGAACGAGGTTGCGCTGAGCGGCCTTCATCAGCTCGGGCTCGGCGAGCTTCA
Source organism: Tardiphaga sp. GW822-FHT04G09 (assembly GCF_058800725.1). Taxonomy (NCBI): domain Bacteria; kingdom Pseudomonadati; phylum Pseudomonadota; class Alphaproteobacteria; order Hyphomicrobiales; family Nitrobacteraceae; genus Tardiphaga; species Tardiphaga sp. GW822-FHT04G09. The sequence goes on from NZ_JBXAMO010000004.1 coordinate 169,108, forward strand.
TCGCCTTCAGCGCCGCTTCGCGGTCGCCGCTCTTGATCGCCGCCTCGACGGTGCGGACTGCACCGCGCATCTGGGTGCGGCGGGACTTGTTGACGATGGTGCGGCGGGCAATCTTGCGCGTCGCCTTCTTGGCGGAGGTCGTATTGGCCATATCTCACTATCCTTCAGCAGCGTCCCGTCTCGGGCGCCGGGCTGATTGACGTCTGCCGCTCGACTGCGGCCAACGCTGATCTGTTTCCGGGGTGTTCCTGAAAATGCTATCCCCGGAGCGGCAAAGCTCACGCGTTTCGAAACTCACGGGGCGCGCCGCTCAAAGAACAGCGGCGGCGGGATTGCGCCCACCGCCATTGGCGCTCCTTATAGAGCGCCCGATTTCCACCGTCAACGCTTTCCGGCTATGCCTTTAGACGAAAAACAACCGCAGAACGGCGGTTAAGTTGCTGATGAGGTTGAATTTCTCAGGTTTGCCCGGTATTGCCGGGGGTGCGAGTGATGAGGGGGTTCGAATGATCCGCGGGTTTTTCCGCCTGATAGGGCTGTTACTGCTGGCCGGTGGGTTCGTGTTCCTGGTCTATGATGGCGCACGTTCGATTGCCGATCAGGCCCTGCGGCTGACCCGACTCGGTGAGTTCTGGAACGACGTTAACCAGGCCAGCCAGCGTTCCTTCCAGGCGATGGTCGATGCCAATGCGCCGTTCCTCAGCGGTCTTCTCAAGCTGCTGCTCGACCAGCCGTCCTGGGCCGTCATGGGCGTGCTCGGCATCGTGCTGATGCTGTTGTTCCGGCCGAGCAAGCCGCTGATCGGCTATTCGCGGAATTGACGGCGTACCGGCAGCGTAACAGACCTGCCGTTTCCGTCGTAGATGCCTATATTGCCACCTGAGATACGCCGCGCGGCAGGAGTGAATCCGGTTCTGCCTCGCCGGTGCTATTGGCCCCCCAGATCTGCGCGTTCGTCCAGCGAACCGGAGTCCACTTCGTTCGCGAGCGCGCCGGGAGATGATCCATGCTGTTCATGCGCAAGACCACTGCGTTGCCGACCGCGGCCGAGGCGCTGCCCGGTCGCGATACGCCGATCCCCACTGCCAAACATCACTTCGTCAATGGCAGCAACATCCAGCCGCCCTATCCGGAAGGCCTTGAGCGTGCAGTGTTCGGGCTTGGTTGCTTCTGGGGCGCAGAGCGCAAGTTCTGGGAGCTCGGTGACGGCATCTACACGACGGCGGTTGGTTACGCCGGCGGCTTCACCTCGAACCCGACTTATGAAGAGACCTGCTCGGGCCGCACCGGTCACACCGAAGCGGTGCTGGTGGTGTTCGATCCGAAGAAGATTTCTTACGCGCAACTCCTGAAGACGTTCTGGGAAAGCCACGACCCGACCCAAGGCATGCGCCAGGGCAATGACGTCGGCTCGCAGTATCGTTCTGCGATCTACACCTTCAACGACGCGCAGCGCGATGCCGTTGCCGCGTCGAAGGCGGCGTATCAGAAGGCGCTGTCGGCGAAGGGCCTCGGCACCATCACCACCGAGATCGCGCCGGCCGGGAAGTTCTATTTCGCCGAGGACTATCACCAGCAGTATCTGGCGAAGAATCCTGGCGGTTATTGCGGTCTTGGCGGCACCGGCGTGTCGTGCCCGATCGGGGTCGGCGTCCCGGCCGGAGCTGACCACGGCTAAGTGTAGATAAACAACGTCAAAAGCCCGCTTTCGGATGTGCCCGGAGGCGGGCTTTTTGCTGGCTGATGGAAGGTAATGACAACGGAATTTTAACCATAAGAGGCCAAAACCGAAGCTGCCTCTATGAGGGATATCCAGTGTCGCTTGCCCGCGTGTTTCGTCTGCCCATGATTGTCGCGGTTGCCGCGCTGGTTCTATCCGGTTGCATGCGGAGACCGGGTCCTGTTGCAGTGGTCGCGCCGGCTGCCGATCTCGATACGCTCGCTTACGGTCGCCCGGGCTACGGTCCGGCAGCCGTGCCGGTTGCTTACGCTCCCCCCGTCTCGACCTATGATGCGCAGTACAAGCTCGATGCCGGCGACAAGCTGCGCGTGGTGGTTTACGGCCAGGAAGGTCTCACCAATTCCTATGCCATCGATGCCGGTGGCGCGATCACCATGCCGCTGATCGGCCGCGTGCCTGCGCGCGGCATGACGCCCGCTGCGCTCGCTGCGAGTATCACCGGCCGCCTGCGCAACGGCTTCATTCGCGAGCCGTCGGTGGCTGTCGAAATCGAAGCCTACCGTCCGTTCTTCATTCTCGGTGAAGTCGCCGCTCCCGGCCAGTATCCTTACGTACCCAATATGAGTGTCGAGAGCGCGATCGCCATTGCCGGCGGCTTCTCGCCGCGCGCCCAGCGCGACGAAGTCACGCTGACCCACACCACCGTTGAGGGCTCGTACCGCGCAGTGGTCCCGCTGGGCACGCCGATCAATCCCGGCGATACGGTGCTGGTCAGCGAGCGCTGGTTCTGATCGCGCGTCGACCGCAAGTATCATCCCAAGCGCGATGTTCTCCGCTTCGTGGAATAGGCGCTTTCCCGCGGTGAAACTGGCTGCGATGTATCGGCGCATTGGCGTCGGGATACGTGTTGCCCTGTATCAGAATCGCCTCCCGCCCTGTAAGCAATGATCAAGCGAGGCCAACTCGCTGAAACGCGCCGCCATGTCGGCACACATGGATCAGGGGGAGAAGAGATGAAGACGGGTCAGTCGATCAACGCGTTGCGCGGCGTCACTCTGGCAGCCATCGTGGCGTGGGGAACGGCGCTGTCTTCGCAAGCATTTGCGCAGACCGCGCAATCCTATCCCGATCGGCGCCTCACCTTCGTCGTGCCCTATGCTCCCGGTGGTGCCACCGATGTCGCCGCGCGCCTGCTGGCGCAGAAGCTGCAAGAGTCCTGGAAGCAGACCGTCACCGTCGAGAACAAACCGGGCGCCGGCGGTGTGATCGGCAACGACTTCGCCGCCAAGGCTCCGGGCGATGGCTACACCGTGCTGGTTGCGATCACGCAGATCATCCAGGCGCCGAGCCTGATGTCGAAACTGCCTTACGACGCGTTCATGGATCTCGCGCCGGTGACGCAGGTCGCGATCTCGCCGATCGTGCTCGTCGTCCCTGAAGCGCAGCCGATGAAATCCGTGAAGGAACTGGTCGATCTCGCCAAGGCGAATCCCGGAAAATATCCGTACGGCACCTTCGGTAATGCCACCACGTCGCATCTCTATGGCGAGCTCCTGAAGAAGAATGCCGGCATCGATATGACTCATGTGCCGTATCGGGGGGCTGCCCCGTTGCTGAATGATCTGCTCGGCAATCAGGTCACTGCCGCATTCCTTGACTTGACGACCGCCGGACCACAGCTCGAGGCCGGCAAGATCCGCCCGCTCGCGGTGGGCGGCGAGAAACGCAAACCCAAGCTGCCAAATGTGCAGACCATGGCTGAACTCGGCTATCCCGGTTTCGAGGCCGAAGGCTGGGTCGGCGTGTTCGTGCCGGCGGCGACGCCGAAGGACATCGTGAACAAATTGTCCGCCGCGCTTGGCCGCATCATCAGTTCACCGGAAGGCACCGCCGGCCTGCAAGCGGTCAATCTCGTTCCCGTTGGTGACAGCCCCGAGTCGTTCGAGAAGAGCCTGCGCCGCGACTTCGATCGTTGGGCGACGGTGGCAAGGACCGCTGGTGTGAAGGGCGAGTAAGTTTCGCTTACTCGCCTGGACGAAGCCGCGGGTGGGCAAGGGCGCACTTGCGCCGTGCCCGCCACCCCGCGCCCGGTCATGACTGTGGTGGGGACGCTTCGCTTTGCCCACCCTGCAAATTGCGATGCTTATTTCACAAGATGCCTGGCGAGAAAGCCCAGGCTGCGCTCCCTGGCGAGGTCGGCGCTGGCCTTGTTGTAGCTGGCGCGCTGATCGCAGTTGAAGCCGTGTTCGGCGCCGTCATAGACGAAGATTTCGACATCCGGTCGTTTGGCGCGGATGGTCTCGACATCCGACAGCGGAATGCCATGATCCTTTTCGCCGAAATGCAGCTGCGTCGGCACGGTCGGCTTGTCGTCGGCAAAGCGCACCACGGCGCCGCCGTAATAGCCGATGGCGGCGCTGAGGCCCGTTAGTTTAGTGGCGGCGGCGAAGGCAACGCTGCCGCCAAGGCAGAAGCCGATGATGCCGACATTGCCTATGTCCTTCACGGAATCGATCGCGGCCTGGGTATCGCGCAGCATCGCGGGCCAATCCGGATTAGCAACGAACTTGCGCGCGATGGCGATTTCCTCGGGCGAATAGCCGGACTGGAAATTGGGCTCGGTGCGATCGAAGATTGACGGCGCCACCGCCACGTAGCCCTGCACGGCGAAGCGGTCGCAGACCGTGCGGATGTGGTTGTTTACGCCGAAGATTTCCTGGATCACCACCACGGCGCCCTTGGGCCGGCCCTCAGGCTGGGTGCGGTAGGCGCCGAGCTTGAAGCCGTCAGATGCAGTCAGCGTGATGTCTTGTCCCACGAGGTGTTCCATATCGTTGTTGAGGGGTGAGGTCTGTTTGGCGCGGTCGGCAGCGCCGGTCTACTCACAAAGCGGCTATTGCCACATCCAGCTCCGGCCCCAGTCACCCTTCCAACCGGTCAGGCGTCCCTTGCGAAACTGGAGATAGAGGCGGTCGCGGCGGTCGAAGAAGCCGCTGCCGCCGAAGGTGCGGATCGCCAGATAGATCTCATGCCCCGGTCGGCCGCTGATATAGGTCAGTGGCGCGCCTAGTGCGTGGGCGGCATCATCCGCCGCCATGCCGAAGGCCAGCGGCGTGGTGTTCGAAAGGGTTGCCGTAAATGGCAGATCGGGCGTCATCCCGGTGGGCTGCCCGTGCGCTGGAGCGATGACGGCGAGCGCGCTCGCAAGGGCGACGATGAATTCGGGGATCTTCATGGCGCGATTGTTTTCCGGATCGGATACCGGCGCAAGGTGGGATTGCTTAAAGTTTTCACGAAATCCCTAACCCGCGGATAGTGCTATCCGCGGGAATGAAACCCTCCGGGGGCCAATCAGGAAGCATTAACAATACCCCTTAAGCTTCGGGAACCCTGTTCCGAAGTATGTATGTCCCTGCTTGCGGCCCGTTCGCCGCAATAGATCGAGGGCATATGACCGCTTCAGTCAAACAATCGCCGGCGCGCCGCCGACTGCTTCTGGCATCGGACCGCAGCGATAGCAGCAGCGAACTCGTCGATATCCTGCAGAAGGTCGGCGAAGTCGACGTTGTCCAAACGTCAGCCATTCCGGAGACGCCGCCCAGCGAGCTGTCGGGTATCGTGGTCGATATCAATCTGCGTTCGGCAGAGGCCGTGCAGCGCGTGCGCAACAAACTGCGCCATAAATCCTATGAAGCGATACCGCGCCTGTTTGTGCTGGCCGACTCGCTGCATCATGGATCGATGCAGGCTTGGGCGCTTGGCGCCACCGATACGATCGCGCGGCCGTTCGATGCGCGTGGTGTCATGCAGCGCATCCGGGCCGCATTCCCGAACCCGCATGACGAGGACTTCTCGACCCGCGGCAAGGCGCTGAATCGCGGCGTCGAGGCGGCGCATGCGGTAATGGTCAAGATCTTCGAGAAATTGCCCGCCGGTGTGCCGCTCACTTTCAACGACGTGATGCAGGCGGAGAACCAGATTCTGAAGGCCATCAAGCGCACGTCGCTGCGCGAATGGCTGGCCGCGGTCGGCCGTCATCACAATCACAGCTATCGCCACTGCCTGTTCGTGACTGGTTTCGCCGTGGCCTTTGCGCAGCATCTCGGCATGCGCGACGAAGACCAGCGCCGTCTCACGCGCGCCGCTCTCGTCCATGACGTGGGCAAGGCGTTTATACCGGTGTCGATCCTGGACAAGCCGGGCAAGCTCACCGAGGAAGAGACGCTCGAAATCCGCAAGCATCCGCGTCTCGGTTTCGAAGCGCTGGTTGCGCAGGGCAGCTTCCCGCGCGAGATGCTCGACGTCGTGCTGCATCACCACGAATTTCTGGATGGCAGCGGCTACCCCGATGCGCTGGCCGGCGATCAGATCAGCGACATCGTTCGCCTTATGACCATCGTCGACATCCACGCGGCTCTGGTGGAGCGGCGTGCCTATCGCATGGCCTTCACGCATGCCAAGGCGTTCGAGATCATGGAGCAGATGGGCGATAAGATCGACCAGCAACTGCTACAGGTGTTCCGCCCGGTGGCGCTCGGCGCATAAGCGCCGTTCGCCTCAGGCCAGCAGCTTGCGCAGCTCGGCCTTGGCGACCTTTTCCAGCGTCGAGCGCGGCATCTCGTCCACGAAGTGGATTTCGCGCGGCACCTTGAAATCCGCCAGCCCGCTCTTGCAGGCCGCCATGACATTCTCACGCAGTGCTGGTGGTGCCTGCGCCACGCCGCCATGTGGGATGATGAAAACCACAGGTACTTCATCCAGCATCGGATGTTTCTTGCCGACGACGGCAGCTTCGCGCACGCCCGGGACGGTGATGACGACCTGTTCGATCTCCGATGCAGCGACATTCTCGCCGCCAACTTTCAGCATGTCCTTGGCGCGGTCGCCGAACTTGATGTAGCCACGTTCCAGCAATGTGACGCGATCACCGGTGATGAAGAAGCCGTGGGGGTCGAAACTGTCTGTGGTCGCGGCCTCGTTGTGGAGATATTCTTTAAAGAGCGACAGGCCGGGGATGCCCTTGATGGTCAGGTTGCCGGTCTCGCCCACCGCAGTCGGCGTGCCGTCGTCATTGCTGACCCGAATGCCGTATTCGGTTGCGGCGCGGCCGATGGCCATAGGCGTATTGGGCTGATCGACCTCGCCGATGATGCCGTGGGTGATGGTCTCGGTCATGCCCCACCAGCCGATGATCTTGACGCCGAATTTGGCGAAGGCCGGCGGTTCGCAGAACGACGCGCCCCAGAGGCGGAACGTATGCTGTTTTGGTACCTCGTGTTCGAGCAGCGCCTTCATGCAGAACGGGATGGTCGAGAGCCAGGTCGCGCGATGCTCGGCGGCAACGGACCAGAACCGGCGCGCGGAGAAGCGCGGTTGGAGCACGATGGAAGCGCCGACCCACAGCGTTGCCAGCATCGAATAGGCCAGCGCATTGGTGTGGAACAGCGGCAGATAGGTCATATGCGTGTCGAACCCATGCAGGTCCTGATGCGCGGCGTTCACCTTGCCGCCCCACAGAGCGTTGGCGTGGGTCCACAGCACCGCCTTCGGCCGCGATGTGGTGCCCGACGTATATTGCACGCTGCAATGCGCCCAGGGATCGACGGGGCGGCGCGGTCGGTCGGCACTATCGGCGAACAGTGCCTCGAAACGCTCGGCTTTGCCGGCAGCATGGCCATCGGCCGGCGCGCCGGCATTGTTTGAGGTCACCGCCATCCAGCGTAGCTTGCGGCAATTGGCGGCGACGAGTTCGGCATAGGATGGCTGCGTGATCGCGGCGACGGCGCCGCAGTGATCGGCGAAATATTCGATCTCGGCGGCCGACGAGCGGGTATTGGTGGTCACTGCGATGGCACCGAGCTCGACGCAAGCGAACCAGGCCAGCAGCATCTCGACGCAATTATCGAGATGGATCAGCACATAGTCGCCCTGGACGATGCCGCGTTTGGCAAGGCCTGCGGAAAGTGCGCCGACGCGATCATGAAATTCGCCATAGGTCCATGGCCGCGCGGGCGCGTCGAATGGCGACCAGATAATGAAGGGGTGGTCGCGCCGCGTCTCGGCACGCATGCGCAGCAGCCACGGCACATCCATGCCGTCAAACGGACCGATCGAACCGGGAATCATGGCGGGATTCGTGGTGGGCTTGGGCATGCATCCTCCGCTGAAAGCCGCTGGAGGGACCGCTTGCGCGGGGCGGCCTTCTTATTTTTGTTTTTGCGGAGAATGTTGTGCCATCGACGCCGGCGCGGCGCAAACCTCCACGCGTAACGGGTCAGTCTATTTCGTAAGGCGAAATTTCAATCAGGCTGCCATCGGGATCCCGGCAATAGACCGAGCGCAAGGTGCAGCGCGCGCTGACCGGGATCGAACGCCTTCACCTCCATGCCCAGCACGCGTTGATACCAGGTGGCAGAACGCTGGACGTCAGCGACGTTGAGGACGAGATGATCGAGGGCCGTGACCGTGAGGGCCATCGAACGGTCCAGCGCTTTGCCTTGACGTTTCTTTGGGCCGGTGCCGCAGGTGTGTCGCACTGGTCGATAGTTGAATTGTTTGGTAGATACGGCCGTTGTCAATTCAACACACGCTGACCGCGCACAAAGTCGCGGCAGCCGGAGGGAATAAAATTATGGCTTCACGTCGTGCCGCGATCGGTCTGATTGCGCTTGGCTTTTCTGCTTTTGCTGCAACCGCTGTCGTTCCTGTCAGCTCGGCGCTGGCCTTGGACTATCCGACGCGGCCGGTTCGCTTTGTCGTCGGTTATCCTGCCGGCGGTGCAACCGATATTCTGGCCCGCCTGATCGGACAGAAGCTGTCCGAGCGAACCGGCCAACAATTCGTCGTCGAGAACAAGCCGGGCGCCGGCAACAATATCGGCACTGAATCCGTCGTGAATGCGGAGCCTGATGGCTACACGATCCTGCTGGTCAATCCGGCGAACTACATCAACGCCACGCTTTATGGGAAGCTGAGCTTCAACTTCGTGCGCGACATCGCGCCTGTCGCCGCCTTCCATCGCACCGCCAATGTGATGACCGTCAACAAGGACATCACGGCTAAGACCGTCGGAGAATTCATCGCCTATGTGAAGGCCAATCCGGGCAAGGTGAACATGGCGTCGTCGGGTAACGGCACCTCGGTGCATCTGTCCGGCGAGATGTTCATGATGCTGTCGGGCGCCAAGATGCAGCATGTTCCCTATCGCGGTGCTGCGCCAGCGATTACCGACATGCTTGGCGGTCAGGTCCAGGTGATCTTCGACAACATGCCGTCAATCATCCAGCATATCCGCTCGGGCAGCCTTCGTGCGCTGGCGGTGACGACCACCGAGAAGTCATCGTTGTTGCCCGATGTGCCGACCGTTGCGGAAACCGTGCCGGGCTATGAGGCCAGCGCTTTGTTCGGCATGGGTGCGCCGAAGAAGACTCCGCCGGAGATCATCGCCAAGCTCAACGCCGACGTAAATGCGGTGCTGGCTGATCCTGCGGTCAAGGCCAAGCTGATTGATCTCGGCGGCGAGCCGCTGATCGGGCCGCCGGAAGCCTTCGGCAAGATGATCGTCGCGGAAACCGAGAAATGGGAGAAAGTGGTCAAGGCCGCTGGCCTCAAGGTTGAATGAACCCATGCGATGCTATGGTGTCTAACCCTCGTGATTGCGCCAGTATAGGTGCGTGATCACGAGACCGGGATGTACCGGAGCCTGCGGGAACGATCATCCGCAGGCTCTGTTGCTTTCTGGAGAGTCATAGGACCGCTGTCGCGGAGGAGAGAACATGATGCGTAATCTGATGCTGGCTGCGCTGGCCGTTGGCTGTGTTTCGGGCACGGCTTCGAGCCCTGCAGCCGCCGCTCCGGCCTATCCCTATTGCATCCAGTCGCAGGCCTTCGGGACCGATTGCTCCTATCCGAGCTATGAGGCGTGCCAGGCGACCGCATCGGGCCGCGGGGTCGATTGCATCGTCAATCCGCGTCTGGCCTTCAGCCCTCAGCCTTATGGCGAACCGCGCCGCAGTCGGCGTTCGGTTGCCTATTAAGACCCATCTTCATCGCGACGACGGTTATGTTTTTGGCTTCGTCGCCAGCCAGATGACATGACGGGCGCCACCGCGTGTGCCCGTGGCGCGGATCTTGATTTCCTCGGCATTGAAGCCTGCCTTGCCGAGGAGTGCCGTGAATTTGTCATATGGAAATGACGACCAGACGGCCAACACCCCGCCCGGACTGAGCGCGGCCTGGGCCGCGCGCAACCCTTTCAGGTCATAGAGGGCATCATTCGATTTTCGCGTCAGGCCTTCGGGTCCGTTATCGACGTCGAGCAGGATCGCATCATACTTGCCGCGCGCGCCGGCGATGGCTTTAACGACATCGCCTTCGACAATCTCCACACGCGGATCATTCAGGCTGTCGCCAGACAGCTCGGCCATTGGGCCACGCGCCCAGGCGACGATCGCGGGCACCAGCTCGACCACGGTAATCTTCGCCTTCGGGCCAAGCACCTTTAGCGCAGCGCGCAATGTAAAGCCCATGCCATAACCGCCGATCAAAAGCCGCGGCGCTTTCATGTCCTTGAGGCGAAAGCAGGTGAGCGTCGCCAGCGCTTCTTCGGAGCCGAACAGCCGGCTGCTCATCAATTCGTTCTGGCCGAGCTTGATCGTGAACTCGTGCCCGCGCTGCATCAGGCGCAGCGGCACGCCGCCACCGGGTACTTCGGTCGTATCGATCAGTTTCCAGGGAAGCACGGGTATCTTTCATCAAGCGATTGCACGGCGGCCGGTGGTAGCGCGAGAATCGAGCTCCACGCAACCCGGCTCTCATGCGAAGGCCTTGCGGCAATTGAAATAGGTGGCACCGCAGGGCTTTCGATAGCAGCGCGCGATCAGACGTAGAGCTCCGGTCTCCGGGGCAAGCACTCCGCCCTAGCTCCGCTTGTCGCTTTTTAACGGGCGGATAACTAACCGAACGAGTTGTGCAGCCACATCGGGAGAACGGAATTGCAACCGGTATCCCGTGCTTCTAAGCAAAATGAAGACCAGCGCAGCGTCAGGTTGCGCATCGCGCGGCAACGCGAAGGGCTTTCGTCGGGGCCAATCTTCAATTCATCCAGAGGAATAGAATGGCTAAAATTCCGCACATGATGGCGGCAGGTCTCGTTGCCATGTTCATTGTCTCGACGCAGGCAAGTGCTGCGCCGATGATGGGCCAGAGCATCGTTGTCGACGTGCACGTGATCCCGGTTGCGGGTGGCTGTGGTCCGAATGGCTGGCGTGGTCCCTATGGTGGCTGCCGTTATACACCTTACTACGGCCCGCTCCCGGGCGGCTATTATCAGGAAGCTCCCGTGATGGGTAACGGCTGCCCTCCCGGTTACTGGCGCGGTCCGTGGGGGCACTGTCGCAACATGGCTTATCTCGGCAACCAGCCGGGCGGTGGCTGGAAGCCATAAGCCAAGCGTGGCACTGCGTCGCACGTCGCAGCGCACGATCCGACTGTCGATCTGCTGAAAGGCCAGTCGCAGGGCTGGCCGTTTTGTTGCGTGCAGACGTTGAAGCGCAGCGTTGAATGTGGTGCCTTGTGCCCATCAACTGATGGCCTGGAGGCACTTTTATGACAATGCGGTTCACACCGGGTGCGGTGACACTGGCGGACTGGCGGTCGATCTATCGGGGTGCAGTACCAGTCCTTGATGAGAGCTGTATTCCCCGCATCAATGCCAGCGTTGACGCCGTTGTCCGGATCGTCGCCAAGGGCGAACCCGTCTATGGCATCAATACGGGCTTCGGAAAGCTTGCACATGTCGGCATAGAGGCCGAAAGCATCACGGCTCTCCAGAAAAATATCGTGCTGTCGCATTGCGTGGGCGTCGGCGACCCGGCGCCAGCGCCGGTGGTGCGGCTGATGATGTGCCTCAAGCTTGCGAGTCTGGCGCAGGGTTTCTCTGGCGTCCGCATGGAGACCGTCCAGTTGCTCAGCGCCATGATTGCGCATGGCATCACGCCCATCGTGCCCGCGCAGGGATCGGTCGGCGCCTCCGGCGATCTGGCCCCGCTCGCGCATATGGCGTCGGTCATGATCGGTGTCGGCGAGGCGCTGACGAATTTCGGGCGATTGCCGGCAACGGAGGCGCTCGCCAGTGCCGGTCTGCAGCCGATCGAGCTGCAGGCCAAGGAAGGACTGGCGCTGCTGAACGGCACACAGTTCTCGACGGCCTATGCACTTGCGGGATTGTTCGAGGCTGAAATCCTCTTCAAGACCGCCATCGTCAGCGGCGCCCTCTCGACCGATGCCGCGCGAGGCTCGGATACGCCGTTCGATCCACGCATCCATCAACTGCGCAAGCATGAAGGGCAGATCGTATCGGCCCAGGCATTGAAGGAACTTCTTGCCGGCAGCGCGATTCGCGAATCGCACCGTACCGGCGACGTGCGCGTTCAGGATCCTTATTGCCTCCGCTGTCAGCCTCAGGTGATGGGCGCGGCGCTGGACGTTTTGCGGCAGGCGGCCACTACGCTGCTGACCGAGGCGAATGGCGTCTCTGACAATCCTCTGGTCTTTGCCGACGACGATGTCGCGATCTCCGGTGGCAATTTTCATGCTGCACCGGTTGCGTTTGCGGCGGATATGATGGCGCTTGCGATCTGTGAGATCGGATCGATTTCAGAGCGGCGGATCGCCATGCTGGTGGACCCGGCACTCTCCGGTGTGCCGGCGTTCCTGACACCGAAGCCGGGACTCAATTCCGGCTTCATGATCGCTCAGGTCACTGCCGCAGCGCTGGTGTCGGAGAACAAGCAGCGCGCCTATCCGGCCAGCGTCGATTCGATTCCGACATCGGCCAACCAGGAAGATCATGTCTCCATGGCTGCCCATGCGGCGCGCCGGCTGCTGCCGATGATCGAGAATGCAATGGCCGTCATTGCCATCGAGCTGCTGGCGGGCGCGCAAGGCTGCGATTTTCATGCGCCGCTCAAGTCCAGCGATCGCCTCGAAGGTGTTCGCGAACGTATCCGGGCCGAAGTCGCCCATCTCGACGAGGACCGATATTTTCACGACGATATCCAGAAATCGCTTCGACTCGTGCGATCCGGCGCAATCGTCGCGGCGGCGAATCTCGAATCGATCCCGGGTGTCTAGAGCGCGGGAGGGTGGTTACCCGATCGCAGTCTTGATCACGCTCAGCAATTCCTGGAACGGCTCGGCGCAGGACGGGTCGATCGGATGCTGTTGCAGCACGTCGTAGATCTTGGGCACCAGTTGAACGGCCTGGTCCAGCTCGCTGTCACGGCCGGGCTGATAGCCGCCCATCAGGCGAAGGTCGCGGGTGTCCTCGAAACGCGCGATCATGGCACGCAGCTTCCGGACTAGATTGGCTTCCTCCGGCGACCATACGTGCTGACCGAGGCGCGAGACTGATGAGAGCACATTGACGGCGGGATACCGGCCCTGATCGGCGACGTCGCGATCCAGCATGATGTGCCCATCCAGCGTACCGCGCACTGTATCGGCCACAGGCTCGTTGTGATCGTCACCATCAACCAGTACGGCGAAGACGCCGGTAATGGAGCCCTGGCCTTCGAGGCCCGGTCCCGAACGCTCGAGGAGGCGTGGGAGTTCGCTGAACACGCTCGGCGCATAGCCGCGTGCGATCGCCGGCTCGCCGGTGGCGAGTGCGACTTCGCGCAATGCATGGGCGAAGCGGGTCACCGAATCGACAATCAGCAGCACCGACTCGCCGCGATCGCGGAAATATTCGGCGATGGTCATCGCCGTCTTCGGCGCCAGCCGCCTCATCATCGGGCTCTCGTCACTGGTTGAGACCACAGTGATGGCGCGCGATTTGTGATGGACCAGCGATTCTTCGAGAAATTCACGGACTTCGCGGCCACGCTCGCCGACGAGTGCAGTGACGACAGCGTCGAAGCCGGACCCGCGTGCCAGCATCGAGAGCAGCGTGGTTTTGCCGACGCCGGAGCCGGCAAAGACGCCGATGCGCTGGCCGATGCAAAGCGGTGTGAAGAGGTCCACCACCCGCACGCCGGTGCGAAGTGGTTTGCTGACGCGCGAGCGGCTCATCGCCGGCGGAGGATTTGCATCGGTCTGCATCTCGCGCTCGCCGACCGGCATATCGCCGGCGCCGTCCAGTGGCTCGCCGAGCGCATTGATGACGCGGCCTTTCCAGGACGGATGCGGCGACAGTGTCTTGGGAGGCATTCGGAAAGCGGGAACGCCGAGGCCTGCGGCGAAGTGCGAGTCGAACGGCTTGGCCGTTACACCGTCATTGTCGATTCGCACGACCTCACCGAGATGAACCCGCTTGTCGATCTCCAGTCCGATCAGCTCGCCGAGCTTGACGTATCGCGACAGGCCCGACACACGGAAATGCGTCGGCGTGACCTCGGACACCATGCCGCCGACACGCACGGTCGGTACGTCCCTGCGCAGGGTTGCGATGGTCGATTCGAGTTTTTCAAGCGCGTTCATCGAGCTCTCCCGCCGGTCACATCAGGCATCAGGCCTTCGGGTCGCCCAGCGTACGAATGGCGTTTTGCATTGTGCCTTCCGAATTATCGATCAATGAGCTGACGCTCTGGAACGTGCGTTGCGCGGTCATCATCTGCGTGAGTTCTGTCAGAGGGTCCACATTCGATCCCTCGACATAGCCTTGCTGAAAGCCGACCGTGACGAAATCGAGCGCAGCGGTCGCCGGCCTGTTGGGGATCACGCCCGATGTTCCGAACCGCTCCAGCTTTGCGTCCGGTGCGATGTCGAACAGGCCAAGCTGACCGACCTGGATCCGGCCCTGCGAAATGGTGCCGTCGCGCACAATCGTGAGCGGGCCCGCATCGGGATCGACGATGATCGGCGTGCCGCCCGAATCCAGCACGGGATAGCCGGTGAGGGTCTGAAGCTGCCCATTGATGTCGATCTGCATGCGGCCGTCGCGCGTATAGACCGTGCCGTTCGGGCCAGCAAATGCCATCCACGTCGTGTGGCCGGGGTCGGTGCCGCCGGGATAGGCGGCCATGCTGTTTCCGGTGACCGCGACGTCCAGCGTATTCCCGGTCTGGGTAATGGCGCCTTCCTTGCGCGAGATGAAGTTCTCGCCCGGCGAGGAAAAAGCGACCGCCTGCGTCGCTGCGCGCGACATCGCAGTCTCGAATTTCACAGCGTCAGCACGAAATGCGGCCGTTTTCATATTCGCCATATTGTTCGCGATGGTTTCGAGCCGCTTTTCGAGCGAGACCTGGGCAGAGAGGCTGACATAGAGTGCTGATTGCATTTTATCGTCCGATTTTCAGATTCTGCAGGCTGGTCAGCACATCCGTGCTGAGACCCATTTCGAGCGGCTGTGTGATGAAGATGCTTGAAGCCGGCTGCGTGGTGGACGTTCCGTTCTCCATCTCCCACATCACCGAAAAACGCTGCAGGAATTTCTGCAATTTTTCCGGGGTCTGGAAATCCGTGATGTCGATTTTCGCGCCGAGCATGTTCGCCTGTTTGTCGACATCCGCCATCGAGGTCATCGATGACACACCAAGCGCGATCTGGGCGACCTTGAGTAGCGCTGGATCTGCCAGAATCTGATAGATGCTGGTGATCTTGGGTGCCTTGGGCTCGAAATAAAGTGCCAGGCGAACGCCTTCATTCTGCGATCCAGCGTCTTCCTCAAGCTGCTGTCGAACGTATTTCTCGACGACTCCGACTTGTGCGGCGGTCGTGCTTGTCGCCTGCTCACCCAGCTTGGCGAAGTCGAATGCGGTGGCGAATTCGCGGTAGCGGGCGTCGGAAAGCTTGTTGGCGAACGTGGTCGAGCTGGCGACACCTTCCGTGAGAACCTTGCGCATGAAGGCCTTGGCATAGGTCATGTCGCTCAGCCCATAGGCCTTCATGGCATAGCTGAACAGGCGATAGTCACCGATGAATTCGTCGATCGTCTTCACATCGCGGATGTGTGACAGGTAGTATTCCGTGTCCTTCGACACGTCCGGCTTCTCCATCGTCTGCTGCAACGATTTGACGATATTCTTGGAGATCAGCTGGTAGCTTGCGATTGTCGAGACCATCGGCAGTGGGTTCCCCAGTCTGCGGGCGCATGCGGCGAGACTGGCCTCAAACTCCCCGGACAAGCTTGCGCGGGGCTGGCCGCCGCAGGCCGATGTCAGCCTCGTGCAAGCATCGTTGCCTAAGTGAGTCGCATCCTCAATCTGGAGCGGTGCGCTTGAGTATTCTCTTTGGTGTCATCATCACACTCGCCAGTCTGATCGGCGGCTTCACCGCGATGGGCGGGCATCTCAGCGTGATATGGCAGCCCTGGGAGTTCGTCATCATTATGGGGATGTCGCTGGGTACCTATGTCATCGCGAATCCCTGGAAAACCGTGGTCGACACCGGTCGCGCTACCGTGCAGGCACTGACGGTAGCGGTGCCAAAGCAGCGTCACTACCTTGATCTGTTGGGGCTTTTGCATTCGTTGATGCGTGAAGTGCGGAACAAGGGCCGTAACGAGGTGGAGGCTCATATCGACGATCCTCCGTCGTCTGAAATTTTTACCGCTTTCCCGACAGTGCTCGCCAACGAGCCGCTCACCCACTTCATTTGCGACTACTTCCGTCTGATTATCATGGGGAGCGCTCGGCCGCACGAGATCGAAGCGCTGATGGACGAAGAGATCGAGACCATCATCCGCAGCAAGATGAAGCCGTATGGCTCGCTGATGATGGTGGCCGAAGGGCTGCCGGCGCTTGGCATCGTCGCTGCTGTGCTCGGCGTCATCAAGGCGATGGGTGCACTCGATCAGTCCCCGAAACTGCTCGGTGGCTTTATCGGTGCCGCGCTGGTTGGCACGTTTGCGGGCATCTTCCTGTCTTACGGACTCGTCGCGCCGCTGGCCCACAAGATCAAGATGGTGCGTGAGCAGCGCGCCCGGATGTATGTGATCGTCAAGCAGTCGCTGCTGGCCTTCATGAATGGGGCATTGCCACAGATCGCGATCGAACATGGTCGCAAGATGATCGGCCCTGGCGAGCGCCCGTCGATCGACGTCGTCGAAAGCGAAACTATCTCAGGCGGTGCTGCAAAAGCGGCACCTGCTGAACCCTCGGCGAAAGCGGGAGCGCGGGCCTGATGTCAGACGTTAAGTCAGGCCGTGTAGATCAAGGATCGGATCAACTTCTAGGGGCCGCCGGAATTTCCGTCGAACGCATGCCGATGCTGCATGTGATTTTCGACCAGATGACAAATCTTTGCGCCGAAAGCCTGCGATCCATGTCGCCGTCGCAGTCGTATTTCTCGCTGAGCAGCGTGGGCAGCGATCGCCTCTCCGATATCCTCGATCGCTATGAGGGCGAAGCAATTGCCGCTGTGTTCTACGCGCAAGCATGGGATGCGCGCATCCTCATCGGCTTCGATCGCGATTTCGTTTACACCATGATCGAGCTCCTGTTCGGCGCCGATGGTGCGGAGCCGCCGCTGGATATGCCGCGGGTATTCTCGAATGTGGAACTGCATGTCGCGCAGGCGCTGTTCGAGCGCTTCGGCAAAGCGTTGCAAGCGTCGTTCGACCGTGCCTCCGACGTGACGTTCAACCTGGAGCGCGTCGAGACGCGCATGGATTACCTCGCGATTGGCCGCCTCAACAATATGGCTGTATGCGCCAAGATCCTGTTGCAAGGTCTCGATCGCGGCGGCGAGATGTTCATCGTCATTCCGCATGCAGCGCTCAATCCGATCCGTCAGGCGCTGTCCCAGATCGTATCCGGTGAGTCGGCGTCCACCGATCCGAACTGGAGCCGTCAGCTGCATAGCGAGATCAAACGGACCGAAGTCGTTCTGAAGGCGGTTCTTGAAGAACGGCAGTTCACCCTTGGCGAAGTCGCCAAGTTTCATGTCGGCCAGGTGCTCAAGCTCAACGCCACGCCGGACACCATGGTTCGTCTCGAATGCAATGATCAACGCCTGTTCTGGTGTCAGCTCGGCCAGATGAACGGTGTCTATTCACTGCAGGTCAAGGAATCGGCCGACCAAAAACGGGAATTTATCGATGGTATCCTCGCTCGTTGACATCATCCTTTTCGCAGCCCTGCTCTTCACGAGCATTCGCGTCACCAAGATGCATCGCGAGCTCGTGAAGTTGCGCGCGCATCAGGGCGAGTTCACCACTGTGGTCGTCAAGACCAATGAAACGGTGGACGACATGGTGCTGATGGTACGCGAATTCAGTTCGGACGGAAGGCAGATGGTCCAGGCGCTCGGTGACAAGATCGACGAGGCGCGCAAGGCGATCGCGGAGATCGATACTCGCACAGCGGCGCAAAATCCGGCTTAGGCCAATATCTGAATTTTCAAGAAGGCAGGGGATATGAAGCAATCATTCGATATCGATCCGGTAAGCGCCGCTACGGCTACCGACGCGCTGAAGACTGACGGCGCGTCGTTCGGCAAACTGGCAGATCTCGCGGGTCGCGCTGCCGAGGAGACAAGTCGGCTGGCGAATCTCGAGCCGATCCTGCGCATTCCGGTTACGGTGCAGGTATTGCTCGGTTCGGCGACTATGCCGGTCGCGGATCTGATGAAGCTCGGCCGTGGCGCGGTGATCCCGCTCGATCACCGTGTTGGCGAGCCCGTCGAAGTGGTCGTCAACGGACGCATCGTCGCGCGCGGCGCGGTCGTGGTCGTGGAAGATGAAAATTCGCGTTTCGGTGTATCGCTGACGGAAATCGTCGGAGGAGCGTCCGGGGATTCGGACGCTTAAAGAGACTTTCCCAAAGAGATACTCCTCATGGCATTCAATGCACCTGCTAAGCGCGCCGGCACCAGCGTCAAACCGCTGGGTGGCACCGAGAAAGCGGCAGCTCTTCTGCTGGCCATGGGGCGCGAGCTCTCGGGCGGCCTGCTCCGGGAGTTCGATCCCGAAGAGATCAAACTGGTCACGCGCGCTGCGGCCGAGCTCAAACCCATCTCGGGACCGGAGCTCGAGACCATCATCGAGGAATTCGCCCAGAATTTCTCGGAAGGTCCGAATATCTTCGGCACCGTCGGTGAGTTGGAGAAGCTGCTGACCGGCGTGCTGCCGCCGGAACAGATTACTGACATCATCTCCGAAGTTCTGGGCAATAAGACGAAGTCGGTGTGGGAACGCATCTCGCTTGTTTCGGAAAGTCTGCTGGCCAACTATCTCCTCAAGGAGCACCCGCAAACGGCGGCATTGATTCTCTCGCGCGTAAAACCGGCTTGTGCTGCCCGCGTGATGAGCCATCTGCCATCGGATATCCGTCACGACCTGATGCGACGCATGCTCAGCCTCAAGCCCGTTGTCGAGGATGCCATGAGCATTATCGAGAAAACGATGCACGAAGACTTCATGATCAACTTCGCCCGCAACCTGGCGTCCGATACCTATCCGCGCATGGCTGATATCATCAACAAGATGGAGCGGACGCAAATGGAAGAGTCGCTGAAGAATCTCACCGAGTCGCGGCCGAAGTCGGCCGAGATTCTGAAGGGTATGCTGTTTACCTTCGACGACATCGTCAATCTCACGGCCAAGGCGCGCATGCTGATCTTCGATCAGGTGCCAACAGACCGTGTGGTGATGGCGCTCAAGGGATCGGATACGACATTCCGCGAGCTCATTCTGTCGTCGCTTGCCTCGCGCACCCGTCGTCTGGTGGACCACGAACTGGCAAACGGTATCCCCGCGAATCAGCGCGAAATCCTGGATGCGCGGCGCGCCATTACCGACCTTGCGCTCGATATGGCCGGACGCGGCGAAATTGAACTCAATCCCGATCAAGAAGATCAGCCGGTATTCACCTGAAGATAGAGCATTGTGTCTGACGAACCCGACAAGGACAGTAAAACCGAAGAGGCGACAGAGAAGAAGGTTCGTGATTCCGTCGAGAAGGGTCAGATCCCGGTCTCGCGCGAAGCGCCGATTTTCGCCTCCATGCTCGCGCTATTGATTATTCAAAGTTTTCTGACCACCGACAATGTCAGAAAACTGACGTTCACTTTAACCCGATTGATCGACGATCCGTCGGGTATCCGCATCCGCAATGGGACGGATGCTATTGGGTTGCTCTCCGCGGTCGGTATGAGTGCGGCGGGACTGGTTATTCCGATTGTTATCGTCCTGATGCTGGCCGGGCTGGCGTCATCTTTCCTGCAGAACGCGCCGCGCATTGTGTTCGATCGCATCCAGCCGGATGCTTCGCGCATTTCGATCGCGAAGGGGTGGGGCAGGATCTTCGGCGCGCAGGGACGTGTGGAATTCGGAAAGTCGGTCTTCAAGTTCGTCGCTATCAGTCTGGTCGTGATGATCGTCTTGCGGGCTGAGGAGGCCGTGGCCGTGAATGCATTGTTTAGCGATCCGGCGGCTGTTCCGGAATTGGTGTTGACGACGGCAATGCGACTTGTCTCCGCCATCAGCATTGCGACCATTGTCCTGGTGTCGCTCGATCTTGTCTGGGCCCGCTTCCATTGGCGGCGCGAGTTGCGCATGACAAAGCAGGAGATCAAGGACGAGTTCAAGCAGGCCGAAGGCGATCCGATCGTCAAATCGCGGCTGCGTTCGCTGGCGCGCGATCGCGCGCGCAAGTCGATGCTGGCGGCCGTGCCACGTGCCACGCTGGTGATCGCGAATCCGACGCATTACGCGATTGCGTTGAAGTACAAGCAGGGCGAAGACGCTGCGCCGACGGTGCTTGCAAAGGGACAGGATCTGATCGCGCTGAAAATCAGGGAAATTGCCGAGAAGAATGGTGTCCCAGTGGTGGAAGACAAGATGCTGGCGCGCTCAATGTATGATGTCGCGTATATCGACAAGATGATTCCATCGGAGTTCTTCCGCCCTGTCGCAGAAATCATCTATTTCCTGCATTCGCGCAAACAGAAGACGAATGCGTAAGTTCCGTGCATGTCGTGATGCGCATCTCCAGCCTCGGACAAGTTTCCATTCGTAAACCATGATGAAGGAATCATGTTTGTCTGGGGGATAAGTGGGACCCGTCTATCTCTTCGATGTTGCCTCGTCGCATGAGCGCTGGCTGTCGCTGCGGCAATCCGCAATCTCGTCGAATGTCGCCAATGCGAACACGCCGGGCTATCGCGCGCAGGACATTGAGCCATTCAACAAGATCATTGGATCCAAGGTTGTTCCCGTGACGGTGACCTCACCGGCGCACATTACGACCGGTTCATCGGTGGAGGCCCAGGGCATGCGCAAGGAAAAAAGCTGGGAAACCGTGCACTCCGGAAATTCCGTCAGCCTCGAGCAGGAAATGCTGAAGGCCGGCGATATCAATCGCGACTATTCGTTGAATACGGCGATCGTCAAATCGTTTCATCGCATGTTCATGACAAGCATGAAGACCTGAGGGAGGTGACAATGATCGACCCATTGCAGGCGTCCGTTCAGATCGCGAGCTCCGGCCTCGAGGCGCAGTCGACCCGCCTGCGAGTCGTGTCGGAAAACCTTGCCAATGCCAATTCGACGGGGCGTACGCCCGGCTCGGATCCGTATCGTCGCAAGACCACGACCTTCACGGCCGAGATGGATCGTGCTGCGGGCGTGCGGATGGTCAAGGTCAAGGATATCGGAACCGATCAGGCGCCCTTCCGCGTGGATTACGAACCAGGCCACCCGGCTGCCGACTCTACCGGCTATGTGAGGCTGCCCAATGTCAATTCGCTGATCGAAATGGGCGATATGCGGGAAACCAATCGATCCTTCGAGGCTAACCTTCAAGTCATCAAACAGGTGAGATCCATGGTGTCGATGACCATCGATCTCTTGAGGAGCTAACAATGCTTGAAGCGGTATCCTCAGTCATCAGCAGTGCTGGCGAGCTCGCCAAAACCAGCCAGGTCGTCAATTCAGCGACGCCCGCAACCCAGCCTGGTGCGTCCACCGTCGGGTTCAATAACGTTCTCGAACAAGTCGCAGCCGATGCCATAGGCTCGATGAAGGCCGGCGAAGCCGCGTCGATCCAGTCCATCCACGGCAAGCTCTCGGCACAGAAGGTGGTCGAGGCGGTCATGTCTGCTGAGCGGTCATTGCAGATGGCTGTCGCCGTCCGCGACAAGGTCGTTCAGGCGTATCAAGAAGTCAGCCGAATGGCGATTTGAGGTTCAATCATGAGAGCTCTGGCCATTGCTGCCACCGGTATGGGCGCGCAGCAACTCAATGTCGAAGTGATCGCGAACAATATCGCGAACATCAATACGACTTCGTATAAGCGCTCCCGCGCGGAGTTCACCGATCTGTTCTATCAGATCGACCGTGCGCAGGGCGTGCCCAACCGAAGCGGTGAAGGTGCAGTGCCCGAAGGAGCAAAGCTCGGTCTCGGCGTGCGTTCTGCTGCCGTGAGGAAGCTGCATCTGCAAGGTGCAATGGCGCAGACCGGCAATACCTATGACCTTGCCATCAATGGCCGCGGCTGGTTCCAGATCGCCGGCCCTAATGGTGAGACGCTTTACACCCGCGCCGGTGCATTCAATGTGAATGAAAACCGCCAGCTCGTGACGCCGGACGGCTATCTCGTAACGCCAGCGATCATCGTTCCCCAGAATGCGGTGGACGTCACTGTCAACGAGTCGGGCCAGGTCTTCGCGAAGGTCGACGGAAACGTTGCGCCTGTTCAGCTCGGCCAGCTGTCGCTCGCGAACTTCTCCAATGAATCCGGTCTGGATCCGCTGGGCGGCAATCTCTATCGCGAGACGGTCTCGTCCGGCGTGCCGGTTGTCGGCTTTGCGGGGGATGTCGGCTACGGCAAGCTGCATCAGCATTATCTCGAGAGCTCGAACGTTGACCCAGTGAAGGAAATTACCGAACTGATCTCGGCGCAGCGCTCCTATGAGATGAATTCGAAGGTCATCCAGGCAGCTGACGAGATGGCTTCGACCATCTCCAAGGGCTTGCGGTAAATCCACAGAACGGGATGTCGGCCTGATGCGCGCAGTCACCATCGTCATCCGCTGGCTCGCGAGCTTCGCGCTCGCGGCCGGCATCGCCGGCGTCGCAAATGCCGCGGAAGATGCCGTCCGCTATCCCGTGCCGGCGACGGCGATCTATCCCGGTGATGTCATCAGGGATGAGATGATCATGGATCGCAACTTCGCCCCCAATATCCAGGGGGCAAGTGCGTTCATCAATGACCGAGCGTCACTCGTTGGCCGAATCGCACGTCGTACGCTGTTGGCGGGGCACCTGATTCCGATCAACGGGCTCGAGGATCTGAAGGCCGTCACCCGCGGTGCTGTGGTGAAGGTGCTCGTCGAGGATGATGGGCTCATTATCGTCACCTATGCAACGTCCCTGCAGTCAGGCAATCCTGGCATGCTGGTACAGCTTCGCAATCTAGACACCGGCGTGACCATTCGGGGCATCGTCCAGCAGGACGGATCAGTACGGATTCAGAACGGATGATGCTGCGTATCTTTTGCGGTCTCCTGCTTGCGCTTTCCATCTCGGCGGCGGATGCCGCTGTGCGCGTGAAGGACATCGCCAATCTGAAGGGGGTGCGCGAGAATCAGATCCTGGGCTATGGCCTTGTGATCGGCCTTAAGGGGACCGGTGACACGTTGCGCAACGCGCCGTTCACCGAGCAGTCGTTGCAGTCGATGCTCGACAATATGGGCATCAATATCCGGGGAACCTCGTTGCGCACGCGCAATGTTGCAGCTGTCGTTGTGACGGCTGACCTGCCGCCGTTCGTCGCGGGTGGTTCGCGGATCGACGTCGCGATTTCGTCGCTTGGCGACGCGTCATCCCTGCTTGGCGGAACGCTGGTGATGACGCAATTGCGCGGTGCCGATGGCGAAACCTATGCCGTTGCGCAAGGCGCCATCGCTGTAGGTGGCTACAACGTCGAAGGCGCGGCTCAAACGCTCAGCCAGGGTGTGGCCACGGCTGGCCGTATCCCAAATGGCGCGTTGATCGAACGTGAGGTCAAAGGGCGTTTCAGCGAGATGGAATCGCTCATTCTTGAGTTAAAGAATCCGGATTTTGTTACCGCAACGCGCATCATGGATGCGATCAACGCCCATAGTAGCGGCCGTTACCAGAAGGTCGTGGCGTTCGAGCGCGATTATCGTACCATCGTGCTGTCACGACCACGTTCGACTGCGCCGGTGCGGTTTATCGCCGAAATCGAGGAGCTGCTGGTCGAGCCGGATACACCGGCCCGCGTGGTGGTCGATGAGCGTACGGGAACGGTGGTCATCGGTCGCAATGTGCAGATTTCGACGGTCGCGGTGACCCATGGCAATTTGTCAGTGAGAATTACCGAGGCTCCGATCGTGTCGCAACCATCGCCCTTTGCACGGCGCGGCGAGACTGTGGTGGTGCCGCAGACCTTCATCGAAGCGAATGAGCCGGGCGCCAAAATCGCCATTCTGCGTGGTGCGGACTTGCAGCGCCTGGTGCGTGGTCTCAATCAGATCGGCCTCAAACCGCAGGGAATCATCGCGATCCTGCAGGCGATCAAGGCCGCCGGTGCGCTGCAGGCGGAACTCGTCATCCAGTAAGCCCGGGTCAGCGTCACGCAAGCCAAAGCGTGCAACGCTCGCTCAGCTGAATCACGAGAACACGAATGGCGCGCGTCGTAAGTCGATCAATCAAGTCTCTTCTGCTGGTCGGCATGGTGATGTCGGCGCCGGCACTCGCCGTGCCCGAGCAGAAGCTGTCGAAGCCGCTCAATCTCGGCGAATTTGCAAAGACGCCGCAAGTTGCGCGCCCCCGCCCGGCGGTCAACAAGCAAGATCCAGTTGCGCGTCCGCCTGCCGATTCGGCGCTGGTCACGGGCGCAATCGACAAGAAGGATAGCGCAGCCGCGAGTTCCCAGGAATCCGACGTCGCGCGTTTCTGCAGCAACATCGCAGACCAGGCGCTCGATGCGCGTGTGGCGTGGCAGCAGAAAGAGTTGGAAGCGACGGAATCCAAGCTGAAGCTGCGTATTGCCGAACTTGAGGCCAAGCGCGCCGAGTATGAGGAATGGCTGAAGTTGCGCGAGGAGTTCCTCAAAAAGGCGGAAGACAGCGTCGTCGAGATCTACTCGCGCATGAATCCGGAAGCCGCGGCACAGCAGATCGCCAGCATGGCTGACGACACGGCAGCGGCTGTTCTCGCCAAGCTGCGCGTTCGCGTCGCCAGCGCGATTCTCAATGAAATGGAACCGGCTCGTGGCGCGCATCTCGCCGACACGCTCGCTGGGATGCGTCGCACCGACGACGGGAAAGCCAAGAAATGATCTGGTTGAGAGTGATTCTGATTCCGGTCGCATTGTCATGCCTGACCGGCTGCGCCAGCAATCTCGCCGAGGTTGGCCAGGCGCCCTATATGTCGCCGATCGGCAATGGCATGCAGGTCGATGCGCGCGCAATTCCGATCGAGAGGCGTGCCTATCGCGGCGCGGGCCCTCAGTCGGTCTGGAGCGACCGCAAGGATCTCTATCGCGATCCGCGAGCGACGCGGGTCGGGGATCTTCTGACCGTGAATATTCTGATGAACGACAAGGCGATCCTCGACAACAAGACCGATCGGTCGCGCGACTCGCAGATCAAGGTAGAGTCCGATTACTCGGCCAATATTGCCAAGTGGATCTCGGCAGGAAATTTCGACACCAACGTCAAATCCCAGTCATCGAACAAGGGCGCGGGCAAGATCGACCGCAATGAAGAAGTGCGTTTCTCGGTGGCTGCCGTTGTTGTGGACGTACTCCCGAACGGAAATCTCCTGGTCAGCGGCTCGCAGGAGATGCGCGTTAATTACGAGATGCGCGTCGTCAATGTCGGCGGCATCGTGCGCCCGATCGATATCAGCCGTAACAACACCATCGCCTATGAAAAAATCGCCGAGGCGCGAATTTCGTACGGCGGGCGTGGCCGGTCGATGGAAGTGCAACAGCCGAACTGGGGTCAACAGGTCTATGACCAGGTCGCGCCGTTCTGATGGAAATCGACCATGGCCGATAACACAGCGAATGAAGGCCAGCGCCCCGGGATCATGCAGTGGCTTGGCGCCCTGTTGCTGGTCACTGTGCTCTCGGTGGGAGCAGGAACGCTCGCCAGCCTGCACCTGATGTCGACATTTCAGCGCATCAGCGAAAGCCAGAAGGAGGTTCCCGAGAAGCCGATTTCGTCCGCCTTCAATGCCAATGATCGGCTGCGCAAGATCACACCGGTCGTAACCAATCTGGCGGCCCCGCCGAATGCCTGGATTCGCATGGAGGCGTCGATCGTGACCGATAAATTGACCGAGGAAGAGGCGAGTATCGTCGTCGCCCGCATCGGTGAGGACGTCGCAGCCTATCTGCGCACGCTCACACCGACGCAGATCGAGGGCGCCCGCGGTCTGCAGTATCTGCGCGAAGATCTGAACGAACGTGCGCTGACGCGGTCGAGCGGAAAGGTACGCGAACTGATCATCGAGACATTGGTGGTGCAATGAAGCGTATTATTCCGATCCTGCTCCTGGTGCTTCTGCCGACGGCTGCGGTGGCGCAGGTGCCGGATCTCTCGAGTCTGCTTCCGCAGGGCGAGGGGAGTGCCAGCGGCCGGATCATCCAGATGGTCGCGCTGCTGACGGTACTGTCACTGGCGCCGGGCCTGCTCATCATGGTGACGAGCTTCACGCGATTTGTCGTCGCGCTCTCGTTCCTGCGCACCGGTCTCGGTCTGCAGACAACGCCGGCTAATATTGTGATGATCAGCCTTGCGCTGTTCCTCACGTTCTATGTGATGGCACCGACCTTCGATCGGGCGTGGGTAAACGGCCTTCAGCCATTGATGAAGAATGAGATCACTGAGCAGGAAGCCTATTCGCGGGTCACAGATCCGTTCCGGGATTTCATGTTGCAGCACGTGCGTGAAAAGGATCTGCAGACCTTCGAGAACCTCGCTGCCGAGAGTATGAAGGTCAAACTCGATGGTCAGCGCGTCGATCTGCGAATCATCATTCCGGCATTCATGGTGTCGGAGCTTCGCCGCGCATTCGAGATCGGCTTTCTTGTCGTCATGCCGTTCCTGGTGATCGACATGATTGTTGCAACACTAACGATGTCGATGGGCATGATGATGATGCCGCCGACAGTATTTGCTCTGCCGTTCAAAGTACTCTTCTTCGTGCTGATCGATGGCTGGAACTTGCTCGCTGTCGGTCTCGTAAAGTCGTTTCTCTAGATCGACGATCCGTCACGGAATAAATGACGAATCAAATGACCGCTGTTAACTATACTGGTCGCTGCTGCCTTCAGCTTTAGGTAAGGTTTGGTGGCTAGCTTGCAATTCACGACAGGTTGGGTCGATCAGATATCGACATTCCAAAGGCATGATGCCGCCCTGCCGTACCGGTGAAAGTCCGGTATGTCCCCAGCAAATCAATCAAATTAAAGGGACATACGATGTCTAGCTTGATGACCAATTCCTCCGCCATGACCGCGCTGCAGACCCTGCGCACGGTCAGCTCCAACCTCGCGACCACCCAGAATCGCATCTCCACCGGCTATCGCGTGTCGACGGCTTCGGACAATGCCGCTTACTGGTCGATCGCCACCACGATGCGTTCGGACGTTCAGGCTCTGGGCGCCGTGCAGGACGCTCTCGGCCTCGGCGCCGCGACCATCGATACCATGTATACTGGCCTGACCGGCACCGTGGACGTCGTGTCGTCGATCAAGTCGAAGCTGGTTGCTGCCCGCACGCCGGGCGTGGATCGCGCCAAGATCCAGAGCGAAATCACCGAGCTGCAGAAGCAGCTGAAGAACACCGCCGACAGCGCCGTTTTCAACGGTGAAAACTGGATCTCGGGCGATTCGACCTCTGCCAGCTACAATGCGACCAAGAGCGTCGTATCGTCGTTCTCTCGTGCCGGTGGTGCCGTCAAGATCGATACGCTCTCGATCGATCTGGGCGCGATCAAACTCTACGACGCCAATCTGGACACTGCCTATAACGCCCAGACCTTTCCGACGGCGACCACTGCTGCATACGATGCCACCACCGACGTTGGCGGCAACATCACGGTGACGGTTGGCACTGCTCCGGCGATCAACATTGCCGTCGCTGCGAACACCTCTCTGTCGGATATCGCGACGTCGATCAACAAGCTCGGCATCGAGGGCCTGTCGGTTGGCGTTGCGGCGGATGGCACCACGCTGTCGTTCAAGAGCCGCAATGACTCCGATATTGCCATTGACGCGAGCGTTTCTGGTCTCGGTGCTGCTGTCACGCTGACCGCACTCGCGACCCCGGTCGACACCAAGAAGGGCGTTCTGGACCAGACCTACGACGCCTATACCGGTACCGCTTGGGAAACGTTCAGCGTTTCGTCGATGGACATCTCGAAGCTCACCGATAACGCTGCCGACCTGGCCAAGCTCGAGACCTACATTGCGGGTGTCGAAAATGCTTTCGCCAAGATCACCGATTCGGCCACCAACCTCGGTGCCATCAAGAACCGCATCGGCCTGCAGCAGAACTTCGTCAAAACCCTGACCGACTCGCTCGATCGCGGTATCGGCCAGCTCGTCGACGCGGATATGAACGCCGAATCGACCCGCCTCCAGGCTCTGCAGGTTCAGCAGCAGCTCGGCATCCAGGCGCTGTCGATCGCGAATTCGGGCAGCCAGAGCATCCTGTCGCTGTTCCGCGGCTAATCGCTCTCGCATCGTGAATAGAAATGGCCGCGACCATCATGGTCGCGGCCATTTTGCTTTCCGGCACTCCGTAACCCTCGGACAAGCTTCACAATCGATGATCGATTCGGAAGTGGGCAGGGGTTTTTATGGTCAATCGTGAGCACGCGCAGAAGCTCTGGAATAATCTACTTGAGCTGGGCACGAAGCGTCTCATTCTGCTCGCGGTGGTCGGCTTCGCTGTGTTCGGCGGCGTTGGCGGCGGCGCGTACTATATAAGCCGGCCAGAATATAACGTTCTCTATTCCGGTCTCAGCCGCGAGGATGTGACGCGTGTCAGCTCAGTACTGCGCGACGCGAACATCGCTTTCGATCTGAATACGGCGGGAGACACCGTCTATGTTCGCCCCGGACAGACGGCGCAGGCGCGTACGCTGCTGGCGGACAAGGGCCTGCCCAGCACGACCGGCGGCGGTTATGAGCTCTTCGACAAGATTGGCTCGCTCGGCCTGACATCGTTCATGCAGGAGATCACGCGCGTGCGTGCACTCGAGGGCGAGATTGCGCGGACGATCCAGGTTCTCAAAGGGGTCAAGGCTGCGCGCGTCCATATCGTGATGCCCGCGCGCGGATCTTTCCGGCGTGAGCAGTCACCGCCGTCGGCCTCAGTCGTATTGCGAACGGACGGTCCGGCGGATGCGCGCACGGCCCGCTCGGTGCGTCATCTCGTAGCTGCGGCCGTGCCGGGAATGACCGCGGACAAGGTCACCGTGCTCGACAGTGACGGTTCGCTGCTTTCGGACGATGACGGCAGCGGCGGTGTCGGAGCAACGCCGACCACAATGGCCAATTTGCAGAAGGTCGTCAGCCGCTCGATCCAGGAGAATGTGAGCCGGGCACTGACGCCCTATCTGGGGCTCGATAACTTCGAGGTCAGCGTTGCGACCCAGCTGTCCACCGACAAGAAACAGACCAACGAGACGGTCTACGATCCAGACTCGCGGGTACAGCGCTCTGTGCGTGCTGTACGCGAGAAGGAAACGTCGCAAAGCCTGGATCGCCAGCAACCGACCACGGTCCAGCAGAATCTGCCTGATCAGCAGGTCAACGCGACCGGTGCCAAGAACCAGAATGACGAGAAGCAGCGCCGCGAAGACATCACCAATTACGAAGTGTCGTCGAAGACGGTGACCACTACGAGCGACGGTTTCGTGGTGAACAAGATGTTCCTTGCTGTTCTGGTCAATCGGCCGCGTCTCATTGCGAGCCTCGGCGACAAGGTAAGCGATGCTGCGATCGAAGCCAAAGTCGCGGAGATCTCGCAGATTGCTGCGACCGCGGCCGGCATCGATCGTCCGCGCGGCGACCAGATTCAGGTTTCGGCGGTCGAATTCATGGAAGGCGCGCGCGATCTTGCGCCGGTGCCGTCGATCACCTTCACGGAGGTGATGATGCGTCAGGCGGGCAGTCTCGTAAGTGCCATCACCATCCTGGCCGTGGCCGGCATGCTGATCTGGTTCGGTCTGCGTCCGGCCATCAATACGATCCTGGCGAGCGCGAAGACCGACGAGACGACGCAGTTCCAGGCGGAGACGAATGCGCTGCTCAGTGGCAGCAGCACGATGGCGACCGCGGCTCTGTCAGGAGGCGAGGCTCCGCCCAATCTTATCCAGGATGTCTCGAGCAGTATGCAGAATACGCCGCAAAGACGGCTGGAACAGATCATCCAGCTCGATGAGAAGCAGGCGGCAGCGATTCTGAAACAATGGATCAGACAAGAGGAAGCGGTATGAGCGCAGAGCAAGTCGCACGTCTGATCGCCGATTTCGATCGACCGGAGCCGCCAAAAACGCGCAGCCGGGTCGTACCTTTCGACCATCTGCATCACTCCAGCGTGCAGCCGCAACATCAGCCGCTTCTGCAGAAGGCAAAGCAGCAACCGTCGTTTCAGCCGCAGGCGCAGATGCAGCCAAAGCCCCCTGTTGTGCAGGAGGATGATGGCTATGAGCGCGGTCGCGCCGAAGGCTATGCGAGTGCACTCGCCGAGTTCGAACGACGCATGGAGCAGGAAAAGCAGACGCTTGCGGCGCAGGCCGCCGAAGAACGGCAGCAACTGGTCAACGAGACTGCGGCCAAGCTCGCCGGCGATATCGCCGAAATGGGCGACCAGTTGCAGGGAAGAATCGCCGGCGTAGCCGCCCGACTTCTTGAGCCGCTTATCAGTAACGCTGTGCAGAAGCAGGCCGTCACGTCATTCATCGAGCATCTGTCGTCGATTACCACCGACAGCCGCCGCCCGGTCCTGCGCATCACCGGCCCATCGGAGCTGCTTGAACTGATCCGCAGCAAGCTCGGCGTCCGCGCCATTGCATCGGAATTGCGTGCAGGCCCCGAAGCGGAAGCGTCGATCATCGTTGATCAGATCGTGCTTGAGACTCAGCTCAAGGTCTGGACCGAGCGATTGAAGATGGCGGTCCAGAGCTGAGATGGCCGATCCGCTTCCAACTGAACTGGTCATCATTCGCCGCCGCAGTTCTCTCGAAAGCGGCGAGACGAAGAACAGTGTCTGGAAGATCGCCTATGCCGACTTCATGACGGCGATGATGGCGTTCTTCCTGGTGATGTGGTTGATCAATGCTACCAATCAGGAAACGCGTGAGAGCGTTGCCAACTATTTCAATCCGATCAAGCTGACGGATTCGACGCCGGATCGCAAAGGCATCAACGACGCCCGGCGGGTTGACCCCGGCAAGGCCGTGGAAGGCGAGAGCAAGTGGCCGCATCCGGAGCCGGGCCAGCCGACGGATGCGCTCGCGCGTCCGCAGCCTCCGCAGCCGCGCTATGGCGAGGCGACGTTGTTTCGCGATCCTTATGCGGTGCTATCGGAGATCGCCGGCGGTCCCCCGCGGCCTGGGCAGACCAGTGCGTCGCTGGATCCGAATCGCAAGGAAGGTTTGAAGGGCGGAGAGGCCTATCGAGACCCCTTCGATCCCATCAACTGGCCGATGGCGTCGATCTCGTCGCTCGAGAAGAAGCTGTCGGGACGCAAGGACGCCGGCAGCCTTCCATTCGGTGAGGATGTTGCTGCTGCAGCGAGCGAGGGCCAGGAGCCGCGCCCGCTCGATGCCAAGCCTGATGCCACGGGCACCCCGGGGCAGGAGATGTCCGGCTCGAATTCAACTCCCGCGAAATCCGACAAGCAGGAGGCGCCGAAGCCCGCCGGGTTGTTCGCTGACGATGGCGACAAGTCCAATCCGGCGGCGGGTCGCCCGCAATCGGCGCAGGCAGACAAGACAGCGGCGCTAGCTGACAAATCTCAGGCGCAGTCCGACAAGGCGCCCGCCCAGGCAGAAAAAGCCCAACCGATGGATGCCGCCAAACTCCAGGCCGCAATCTCGGCGGCACTGGCCGCCATTGGACCAGCGCGTCCGGTGGCGGAAGTAAGGGAAACCCCGGAAGGACTCCTGATCAATCTGACGGATGACGTGAATTACGGAATGTTTGCCAACGGCTCGGCCGAGCCTACGCCCGGTCTCGTTCGCGTGCTCGACAAGATCACGCCGATGATTGCGCAGAACCGCGGCCAGGTCATCGTGCGCGGTCACACTGACAGCCGCGTCTATCGCACGTCGGAATATGACAACTGGCGGCTGTCGACCGCACGTGCGCATATGGCCTATCACATGCTGGTGCGCGGCGGCCTCGACGCAGGGCGGGTCGAGCGCATCGAGGGTTATGCGGACCGCCGGCCGAAAATTCAGAATGATCCGCTCGCCGCGCAGAACCGGCGGATCGAGCTTCTGATCCGCGCTCCCGTGCTATGACGAGCGTCAGGATCATTGCAGCAACGCTTCTAGTCGGTCTTGGCGGCGCACATGCGCAGCCGGCCGACGACCAGATACGCGAGCCGTATCAGATGGTTCGTTCACTGCAGATGCTGCAGGATCAGATCGCACGCGGCGATCTCGATGCCCACAATTCCCAACCCGCCTTGTTGAAGCGCCTGGGTGAGAGCTTCCTGAAAGCCGATGCTGCCGTCTGGAAGGAGCCGCGTAATTCTCGCGCAGCTGTCACCTTCCTCTTGAGTGGCGGGTCTCCGCAAGTGGTCGCGAGCCTTCGCTCTCGCAATGTGCTGAATATCGACGAGTCGATTGTCGACGGCGCCATCGCCTATGTGGAAGGGCGCACAGACGAAGCGAAGTCGAAGCTCGCGAGTATCAAGCCACGCAGTCTGCCCGCGGCGCTCGGTGCCGAGATTGCGCTGGTGCAGTCGGCACTGGTTGCCCAGGACGACCTGAAGGCCGCGATCGCGTTGCTCGACGAGGTGCGGCTGATGATGCCGGGCACGCTGGTCGAGGAGGCGGCGCTGCGTCGGGAGATTTTCATCGTCGGGCAGGACGACGACTTCGACAAGTTCGAAGCTCTTGCGATACGTTATTTTCGCCGATATCGGCATTCCATCTATGCAGGCAATTTCCGCCAGCGCTTTGCGCTCTCTGTCGCGCGCTTCAGCTTCGTACAGCGTCCCGATCGTTTTCCGCGTCTTGTTGCCGTACTCGATCATCTCGATCGGGCGAGCCAGCGCGCGCTCTATCTCCTTATTGCAAGAACGGCATTGGTGCGGGGCAAGACTGAAATGACGGTGCTCGCCGCCGACCGTGTATTCGCATTGTCCGATGACGACAGCGCCGAGCGTGCGCGAGCGCGGCTGTATCGTGCCGCGGCGCGGGTCGCGACATCCGCGCACAGTACGGCAATCGCCGAGCTTGAGCAGATTGACAAGGCAAAACTATCCGAACGTGACGTCGAACTGCAAACCGCCGCGCTTGCCATTGGACTGAATGTTCGAAAGGCGCTCCCGGAGGCAAAAGCCAAGAGCGACGGAAGCAGCGAACCGAAGACGGCCATGCGGCCGCGCATTGATTTCAGCCGCTCTCTCGCAGCCGTCGATCGGGCGCAAAAGCTGCTCGATGCGTCGCAGGAGCAATTAAAGGAGAAAACCCGATGAACAATGCCGATCTCCTGACGGCAGCGCTTCGCCAGACGGCGGCCGGAAAGGCCGGGGCGAAAGGCGGATTGAACGGCAGCGCCCATAGCAAGGACGGCAAGGAAAAAGCCGATCACTTTCGCGAGCAGCTCCGCCTGGTCTCAAAGGAGCCCAAAATGGCTATGCCACATGCCGCCAGGACAGCTGATGACGCGAAGATCGTTGAAGCAAAGCCGGCGCTCGACGCGGCATCCGTTCTTGCGGAATTGACGGGGGACGTCGCGCAAAAGCCGAACGTCAGGGACGATCAAACCGATGATGACGATTCGAAGGCGACGAGGGGCGAGGAGGGAGCGACAAAACCTACCCCCTGGCACGGTCCGGATCCCGCGCTCAGTGCGGCGATGGCCAAATTCGATCACGCTCATTCGCCTCTGGCTGGTGATGACAAAGCAGCGCCTCGCACCTCGGCAACGGACGTGAAGGCAGATGCTGCTGTGCTCGATCCTGCGAAGCTCATTCACGTTGCAACGGGCGACGTGTCCGACGCCGATGCAGCCGCTACGCAGCGGTTCACGCTGACGGTCGAGACGACGGATACCAAGGCGCTTCCGGTCGCGAAAGCGGTCGTTCGCGAACAAGAAACGCATTTTGAACCCGTGCAACAGATCACGACGCTACAGAAGATCGTCGATCGGATGGCGACTGATCTGGCGGCCGTCGCATCACCTGAGGGGGCCCGCGCGGCCGACGCGCCGGGGCTCGAAACGAACAAGGCTGCGGATAGCCGGCCGGTGCGCATGATGACGCTCGAACTCGATCCGCCCAATCTCGGCTCCGTCACGGTCAAGATGCGGCTTGCCGGCGATTCCGTGGAGATTCACCTCACCGCGGATCGCTACGAGACCACGCAGATGCTGCGGCAGGAGCGCGGTGCGCTCACCGACGCCATGCAGTCGGCTGGTTACACGTTCGACATCGCGGCGATAGATCATACCCGCGCCCCCGATTCAAATCTGAACAATGGCCAACAGCAACAGCAGGGGCAGTCCGATCAGCGTTCCTCGCTGCCGTCGTCAGGCGGATCGCAGGCGGATGGTGGCTCTTCGGGGCGATCGTCCGGTGATGCGCAGAGCGGTGCACGGCATAACAGGCATGACCATGAACAATCGCCAAGGCCGGCGGAACGGCAGCAGGATCAAAACAGCAATCGGGTTCGCAGCAGCACTGTTTATATCTAGCGCCGCGACCGAAGCTCAGGCTGAGGGCTCGTGCGAACGGGAGATGGCACGCGCGGCCCGCCGTCACAATGTGCCGCTCGGCGTGCTGTATGCGGTCGGGCTCAGCGAGACCGGACGCAAGGGCATGCTGAATCCCTATGCACTCAATGTCGATGGCAGAACAGTGTTGGCCGCCGATCTGCGCAATGCCGTTGCGCGCTTTACGGAAGAAAAGGCCAAGGGCGCGAAGCTGGTCGACCTCGGCTGTATGCAGATCAATCATCGCTATCACGGCGGGAAATTTCCCAGCGTGGAAGCAATGTTCGATCCCGCGCGCAATGTCGATTACGCCGCGCGATTCCTGAAAGACCTGCGCGAGCGCGAGGGAAACTGGACGATGGCCGTCGCGCGCTACAATGCCGGGCCGACCAATGTCATCGGCCAGAAGCGCTATATCTGCAGTGTTATCGGCAGCCTTGTCGCAAGCGGGTTCGGCTCGTGGACAAGCAAGGCGCGCGACTTTTGCGCCGAACGCACTGCGTCACGATGACCCTGTGGATAACCGCCAGCCTCACGCAAGCAACTTCACTTCTAATACTTCACACGTGAAACGGAGGATAATCGATGAGTCTGTATGGGGTGATGCGCACAGGCGGCTCCGGCATGAACGCGCAGTCGAACAAGCTGGCAACGGTCGCTGACAATATCGCCAACGTGAACACGACAGGCTACAAGCGCGCCTCGACAGAATTCTCTTCTCTCATTCTTCGCAGCGGCACCGGAAACTACAATTCCGGCAGCGTCGAGACGCAGGTTCGTTACGCCATCTCCGATCCCGGAACGTTGAACTACACGACGTCGGCCACCGACCTGGCGATCCAGGGTAACGGCTTCTTCATCGTCAGCGATTCCGGCGGAACGCCCTATCTTACGCGTGCCGGATCCTTTGTGCCTGACGGTCAGGGTAATCTCTACAATACCGCTGGCTATTATCTGATGGGCTACAACATCAAGAACGGCGCGGCGCCGGATGTGGTCGCGAACGGTCTCGGAAATCTGGAGGTCGTCAACATCGCCCAGCAGACGCTGCTCGGAAATCCGACCACGACAGCGAAGCTCGATGGCGCCAACCTCGATTCCAATGCGGCGATCACCGCGGGCCCGCCAGCCTATACGTCGAAAACCTCACTGATCACCTACGACAATATTGGCAATCCGGTGAAGCTGGACATGTATATGTTCAAGACGGCCGCCAATACGTGGGATGTGGAGATTTACAACAACGCAGACGCGGCCGCCGGCGGCGGCTTCCCCTATGGTGGTCCGGCATTGTCGACCCAAACCTTCACTTTCGACGTCAGCGCGACCGGCAAAGGCAGGCTCGATGCGGCGAGCCCGACATCGATGGCTTTCACAATCCCGGGCGGTTCGCCATTCACGCTCGATATGTCGAACATGACACAGGTCGCAGCCGACTTTCAGTTCAAGGCAACCACCAATGGCAATGCACCGAGCGCGCTTGATCGCGTGGAAGTGAGTTCCGACGGCACGATGTATTCGATCTTCGACGACGGTACGCGCCTTGCGACCTACAAGATCCCGCTGGCAACGGTGCCGAGTCCCGACAATCTGTCGCCTGAGGTCGGGAATGTCTATTCGATCAGCATCAATTCCGGAAATATCCAGGTCGATTTCGCGGGCAATAGCGGTCTCGGCACGATCAAGCCGGAAGCTCTCGAAGCATCCAACGTCGATCTCGCCAACGAGCTCACGGCAATGATTGAGTCGCAGCGTAGCTACACCGCGAATTCCAAGGTGTTCCAGACCGGCGCTGATTTGCTCGACGTGCTCGTCAACCTGAAGCGCTAGCGCATAGCGTCGATCAATGACGGGAGTCTCCAATGTCACTTACGGTCGCACTTAGTTCGGCCCGCTCGTCGCTCATGGCGTCGGGCGTGCAGTCTTCCGTCATCTCGCGCAATGTGGCCGGCCTGCACCAGGACGGTTACTCGCGCAAGAATGCCCTGATCGTTTCCCAGCCGGGCAGCGGCGTCTATGTCAGCGGCATTCAGCGGGCCGCCAGCGCCGGCTTGTTCAACAATGTGGTCAAGGCCGTCTCAACCTCGGCGCAGCAGGATGCTCTCTACAACGGCCTGCAAAAAGTTGCGGCGGTCACGATCGACGATCCCGAGCTTGATCAATCGGCCGCGGCACAGCTCGCCAAGCTGAAAAGCGCCCTGCAGCAGTATGCCTCGGCGCCGAACAATGTCACCTTTGCACAGACTGCTGTGACCGCGGCAAAGGGCGTCGCCACAGCGCTGAACGATGCGACCAATACTGTACAAACAACTCGGGCCGATGCCGATGCTGAGATGGCGACTTCGGTTAACAATATCAATCAGCTGCTAGCCCAGTTCGAGACAGTCAATACGGCGATCATCAAGGGAACGATCTCCGGCTCCGACGTCACCGACTACCTTGATACACGCGACAATATTCTGTCGAAGCTGTCCCAGGAGGTCGGCATCACGTTTGCCACCCGCGCGAACAATGACATGGTTGTCTATACGGATTCCGGGGTCACGTTGTTCGAACGTACCGCTCGCTCCGTAACCTTCGATCCGACACATTCCTACACGGCCGGCACAACGGGGAACGCTGTTGTTATCGACGGCGTGCCCGTCACCGGCGCTAATGCGATCATGCCGATCAGCTCGGGCAAGCTCGCTGGCCTGGCAACGCTTCGCGACGACAAGATGGTGACATACCAGAACCAGCTTGACGAAATCGCGCGCGGCGTGATCGAGGTCTTTGCCGAAAAGGATCAGGCCGGTGCCGGCGGGCCGGATCAAACCGGCCTCTTCACTTATGCCGGTGGACCCGGGATGCCGACCACGGGCGCGATCAATGTCGGTCTCGCCGGCACGATCAAGGTGACCGATCTGGTCGATCAGGCGTTGGGAGGTAATCCGAGCCTGATTCGCGACGGCGGCATGAACGGCGCCAACTACGTCTACAATGCCGGAGGCGAAGCAGGTTTCTTCGCCCGCATTCAGGGTCTCGTTGATGGCATGGCAGCATCCAGAACCTACGATCCGGCTGCTCTCGGCAAACCCAGCGGCAGCCTGGTCGACTTTGCCGGCTCCTCGGTGAGTTGGCTGGAATCGCAGCGTAAGAGCGTGGGCGACGAAGCCACCTATAGCCAGACACTTCTGGAGCGCAGCGCCGACGCGCTGTCGAACGTCAATGGCGTCAATATGGATGATGAAATGTCCTTCATGTTGCAGGTCGAGCGTACCTTCTCAGCATCGTCGAAGCTAATTTCGACGATCGACGACATGCTGAAACAACTTCTGATGGCGGTGGGGTAATCGATATGGCAACAAACTTCATCTCGTCGAACTCGATCTCAACCACCCTGCGCATCTCCGCTTCGAAGAGCCAGGTGGCAATGTCGAAAGCGATCAAGGAAGCGACGACCGGCAGGCTGGCCGATGTCGGGGAGGGCCTTGGGGCACTCGCCGGCCGCGACGTCACGCTGCGGGCAGAGCTCCTCGATATGGGGAAACTCGTCGATACCAATGCGCTCGTGGGCGCCCGCCTCGACGTCGCACAGGAGCGCATCTCCCAGCTGATCGACACTGCGCAATCCTTCCAGAAGGATCTTCTGGCGGCGCGCAATTCGGCAAATGGCGGCGGCATCATTGCTCAGCCCGCGGCATCGAATCTCCAATCACTCCTCACGACGCTCAATGTCGCAATGGACGGGCAGTATCTCTTCGGCGGCATCAATACCGGGCAGGAGCCAATGACGTCATACGAGGCCGGCTCGCCCAGCAAGACGGCGATCGATGCAGCATTCACCGCCACTTTTGGTTTCGCGCCGGGAGCGGTGGGCTCCGAGAGCATCACACCCGCCGCCATGGAGAGCTTCCTCAACAATGCGTTTGCGACCGAATTCGACGATCCGGCCTGGGGAACAAACTGGTCTTCAGCATCCGATCAGGTCATGCGCAGTCGTATTTCCACGACACAAACCGTGGATTCATCGGTCAGTGCCAATGACAAGGCGTTCCGAAAACTGGCGATGGCTTACACGATGCTCAGTGGGCTCGATCTTCAGAGCCTCAACCAGGGTACTTTTCAGGCGGTCACCGATAAAGCGCTGCTGATGGTCGCTGACTCGATCTCTGACCTGGCCAGCGTCGGTGCGCGTCTGGGTACCGCACAGGAGCAGACGACAAATGCAACCAGCCGTCTCAAGGTCCAGGTCGATATCGTCAACAGGCAGGTCAATGCGATGGAAATTGTGGACCCCGAGGAAGCATCGGTGCGGGTCACGAGCCTGAAGAACCAGCTGGAGATGTCGCATGCGTTAACGGCGCAAATCCAGCGGCTCAGCATCCTCAATTATCTCTGATTGGCGGGCTGATCCATGAAGCAACAGATTGTCGATTGAAATGACGCTGGCAGGTTACGACACGGAAATCGAGGATAGCGGCCGCGAGGCGCGATCCAGGGAACAACAAGCACTCAACCACGGCATTGCACTCCTTCAGAAGATCCAGAGCGGTGCGCTTGCTTCAACCGAAGAAGCAGACGCTCTCCTCTATATTCGCAACCTCTGGACGTTCTTCATAGAAGATCTGTCGAGTCCGCGAAACGGTCTACCGGAACAGTTGCGAGCGCAGCTGATCTCGATTGGCCTCTGGGTCGTCAAGGAAGCCGAGCGCCTCCGGGAGGAGCAGCTGTCGGACGTGAGCGATCTCGTCGCCATCAATATCGTCATCCGGGATTCGCTGGCATGAAGAAGCCGATGTGCATATCGCTGCGATCAGGCGAGAAAATTTATATTAACGGCGCAGTTTTGCGGGTCGACCGCAAGGTGACGCTGGAGCTGATCAACGACGTGACATTCCTGCTGGAAAGTCAGGTCATGCAGGTCGCCGACGCGACAACACCGCTCCGGCAGCTCTATTTCGTTGTGCAGCTGATGTTGATGAGTCCGGGCGATATCGAACAGGCGCGTGCGGTCTTCGGGCATCAGCGTTGCGCGATTTACGCGGCCGCCGACAACAAGGAATTGCTGCAAGGTCTCGATGCGATCGACGAGCTGGTCGAGGCAAAGCGTTATTATGAGGCGTTACGGAAAATCCGGGTCCTGTTCGAGATCGAACAGGCGATCCTGGGCAGCGCCGACATGCTGCTGCCGGTTGTGGCCTGAATTCAAGGAGAGCGAGATGATCGTCAACGGCGTAGATACCGCGAAATCCGCGACCAACGGGACGTCGGGCACGTCGTCGCAGTCGGCCAACATGATCGACTACAACGGGTTCCTCCAGCTTCTGATCGCGCAGATGCGCAATCAGGATCCCACCAATCCGACCGATTCGACCCAGTATATGAGCCAGCTTGCACAGCTGTCGTCAGTCGAGCAGGCGGTTCAGACCAATGCAAAACTCGATACGCTGTTGTCGACCAGCGCGATGTCCCAGGCGGAAGGGCTGATCGGCCGTACTGCGTCATTCACGGACGAATCCGGCACGAGCACGACCGGCAAGATCAAGGAAGTCTATATCATCAAGGGTGGCGCGGTCGCGACGCTCGAGAACGGAGTCAAGGTTTCCCTTGGACCCGGCATCACGATCAGCTGAACCATGAACGAGCGCGACGCCCTCGATATCGCCCAACAAGCGATCTGGACCATCATCGTTGCCGCCGGCCCGGCAGTCGGCGCCGCGATGTTCGTCGGCATTGTCATTGCCCTCCTGCAGGCGCTGACCCAGGTGCAGGAAATGACGCTGACCTTCATCCCCAAGATCGTGGTGATGTTGATTGTGGTCGCTGTCACCGGCTCCTTCATGGGAGCCCACATCTTTGCCTTCACCGAAGTGCTTTACGGCCGGATCGAGCGCGGCTTCTAGCCGCCGTCGCATGCACCATCTTCACGCAAGGTCGGCGCTGCAAGGTGCGGATATGATATTCGCGCGAGAACTGCCATGGCCGACGTAACGATTTCAGCCCTGCCGGCCGAACGGCGGGCCGGCACAGACGTCGCCTTCGCATTCGGCATCGTCACCATTCTGGTGATGCTGGTGCTGCCGGTTCCGACGATCCTGATCGACCTCGGCCTGGCCTTCTCCATCGCGTTGTCCGCGCTGATCCTGATGGTGTCGCTGTGGATCCAGCGGCCGCTGGATTTCTCGGCATTTCCCACCGTGCTGCTGATCGCGACCATTCTGCGCCTGGCGCTCAACGTAGCGACCACACGTGTGATCCTGTCGCATGGCGGTGAGGGAGAACATGCCGCCGGCTATGTCGTCGCCGGCTTCGCCAAATTCGTGATGGGCGGCGATTTCGTCATCGGCCTGATCATCTTTGCAATTCTCGTTACCGTGAATTTCGTTGTGATCACCAAGGGTGCAACACGTATCGCCGAAGTCGGTGCTCGCTTTTCGCTCGACGCCATTCCCGGCAAGCAGATGGCGATCGACGCCGACCTGTCAGCGGGTCTGATCGACGACAAGGAAGCGCAGCGTCGGCGCCACGAGCTGGAGGAGGAGAGTTCGTTCTTCGGCGCCATGGACGGCGCCTCGAAATTCGTGCGCGGCGACGCTATTGCTGGCCTGATCATCACCGCCATCAATATCTTTGGCGGCATCATCATCGGTGTCACTCATCATGGCATGGAGCTGTCACGAGCCGCTGACGTCTTCACCAAGCTGTCGGTCGGCGACGGTCTGGTGTCGCAGATCCCGGCGCTGATCGTGTCTCTCTCGGCCGGCCTGCTCGTCTCCAAGGGCGGTACCCGCGGCTCTGCCGAGCAGATGGTGCTGAAGCAGCTCGGAAAATATCCGCGTGCCCAGTCGGTGGCTGCAATGATGATGTTTGCACTCGGCTTGCTCCCCGGCCT
Source organism: Tardiphaga sp. GW822-FHT04G09 (assembly GCF_058800725.1). Classification (NCBI taxonomy): domain Bacteria; kingdom Pseudomonadati; phylum Pseudomonadota; class Alphaproteobacteria; order Hyphomicrobiales; family Nitrobacteraceae; genus Tardiphaga; species Tardiphaga sp. GW822-FHT04G09. Next base: position 210,539 of record NZ_JBXAMO010000004.1, read on the forward strand.
GCCGTTTCTGCCGTTTGCGCTGTTGGGTAGTGCGATGGCCTTCATGAGCTTCTCGCTGCCACGTCAGCAGGCGGCACGCGCCAAGTTGGAACAGGCACGTATCGCGCAGGTTCAGGAAAAAGCGCAGATCGAGAACAAGGATTCCGTCAAGGAATTGCTCAAGACCTCCGATGTCGAGCTCTGCGTCGGCAGTCAGCTTGCGATCCAGATGCTCAATGCCCATGGCGAACTTGCGCATCGTGTTGCCAAGGTTCGGCGGCGTTTCGCCGCCCAATACGGCTTTGTCGTTCCCGAAATCAAGCTGACCGACGATCTGTCGATCGGCCCGAAATCATATCGCATCAAGATCTACGGCACGGTCGTGGCTCATCACGAATTGCGCATCGGGGAAGCCCTGGTGCTGTTTGACGGCGATCGGAAGCCGGATGTGCCCGGCGACGAGACAATCGAACCCGCTTTCGGCATGAAGGCGATGTGGGTTCCCGAGACATTTATCGATGAGGTCAAGCAGGATGGCTTCAAGATCGCTGACAATATCTCCGTGCTGCTCACGCATCTCAGCGAGGTCGTCCGCAACAATCTGGCCCAGCTCCTCACCTATAAGGATACCCGCGCGCTGCTGGATCGGCTCGATCCCGAATACAAGCGGCTCATCGAGGATATGGTCCCGTCGCAGATCTCCTATTCCGGCCTGCAGGCGGTGTTCAAGCTGCTGCTCGCCGAACGCATCTCCATCCGCAATCTGCACCTCATTCTGGAAGCGATTGCCGAGATTGCGCCCCATGTCCGTCGCTCCGAACATGTGGCCGAGCATGTGCGGATGCGCATTGCGCAGCAGATTTGCGGTGATTTTGCAGATAACGGCGTGCTTAAGGTGCTTCGTCTCGGCAATCGCTGGGATCTTGTCTTCCATCAGAGCATTAAGCGCGACGCCAAGGGCGAGATCGTGGAATTTGATGCCGATCCCCGGCTGGTCGAGCAATTCGCGGACGACGTGTCTGTGGCGGTCCGCAAGGCAGCCGCAAATGGCGATACCGCGGTGCTGGTCGCACCACCTGATGTCCGCCCCTATGTGCGGATGATCACCGAACGCATGTTCCCCGCGCTCCCGGTGCTGTCGCATGTGGAGATTGCGCGCGGCGCCGAGGTGATGTCGCTCGGAGCTGTGTCTTGATCGCGAGCAGCTCGGTCTCCGTCCTGGCGACGTTCCTGATTTTCTGTCGCATCGGGATCTGCATGATGGTGGCACCCGGCTATTCCCGCGTGAATATCCCGATGCAGGTGCGGCTGTTTCTCGCCATCAGCGTCACCTTGATGCTGGCACCCTTGCTCGAGGCCATGGTCCGGCCGGCGGTGGAAGCGGCGACTGCGTCGGACCTCATCCGCCTGATCATGTCCGAGCTCATGGTCGGCCTCGTGATCGGGCTCACCGCTCGCGTGTTCTTCGCTGCTCTGGAGACAATGGCTACATTCGTCGCTTCGGGGATCGGTCTGACCCTCCCCGGTGTTGCCGACGATGGTGAGCATGTGCCGGCGCTGGTTCCGCTGATCACATTGACCGCCACCGTTGTTTTCTTTCTGACCGATCAGCATTGGGAACTGTTGCGTGGCCTGGTCGGATCCTACCAGATCTGGCTGCCGGCAACCGGGATCAGCGCTGAGGGTGGACTGACGCAACTTGTCGATCACCTCTCCCAGGCCTTCACGCTGGCGCTCCGGGTGGCCAGTCCCTTCGTCATCTATGCGGTCATTGTCAACTTCGCGGTCGGTCTTGCGAATAAACTGACGCCTAGCATTCCCGTCTACTTTATCTCGATTCCCTTTGTACTCACTGGCGGCCTGCTGCTGCTCTATCTCACGGGCCGCGAAATGGTGCTGCAATTCAGCATCGCCTTTGCGTCCTGGCTGTCCGGGTGACCAGCAATGCAGAAGCGCGACCGCAAGATCCGCCGTATCGCCGCCGTGCAGGCCAGGTTGCACAGGATTGCCGAGTGGCAGCTGATGGAATGCCAGGCGCGTGAAAATCAGCTCGAAGAGAAACAGCGCCTCATTCTCGAAGGGTTCAACGATGAGAGCAAGCTTCCGGACCTGGCTGTGCAGACGGCTAGCCAGAGTCTGCGCGCCGCGAGCATCGAACAGGGCGTCGTGGCCAAGACCAAGGAACGGCTTGCAGCGCATGCGCGCGATGAAGGCCGCAAGCTGAAACATGCGCTGAAGATGGTGAAGTCGGCGGTCGGACGCACGGTTCGGGCCGATGAAAAGCGGGTTCTGGAAGATGAAGTCGACAAAGCCGTGCGGCGCTCGATCGAGGGAGGATAGGCCGATGGAAGCTCTCACAACTACGCAGGGCGTAACATGACTGTCGCCGCGGTATCGAACGATCTGATCGCGGACGTCATGAAAGCGGCCGATCCGGCCGCCCAGCGCGTGGCGGCAACCAGGCTGGAGCGCATGGCGCCTGCAGGCAACGCGAATTTCGCATCAGCGATCGCGGACGAGTTCGCCGCGGGGCAGACGGCCCAGGGCGCGACGCCGGCCCCCATCAGCGGCGGGGAGGTCGCAGCGACGCCGATCATCCGGAAAGCGGAAGGAAGCAATCCGGTCTACCGCAAGTTTGAAGCCTTCGTGCTGCAGATGTTCGTGGAAACGATGCTGCCGAAGGATGCCGAGGATGTGTTCGGCAAGGGTACCGCCGGCAATGTCTGGCGCTCGATGCTGGCCGAGCAGATCGGAAATGAAATGGCCAAGGGCAATGGCGTCGGCATCGCCAAGCAACTGGCCAAATCGCGCCCGACATCGGGACCCGCTTCAGAAAGCTAACGGCCGATTTCGGCCATGACAGTAGAGATCGACATGGAACAGATCGAACAGCAGACCTCCGTTATCCCCGTCGAAGCGCAGGCTCTGACCTTGCCTGAAACCGACTTTCCTGAATCGCCTGCGCAGACGGCTCTCGCCTTTGACGAGGGGGACGAGGTGCACGGCCAATGGCTCGGTACCCAAAGCAGCACGCTGACCGCGATCGATCGGTTGAAGGCGACCATTGACGAAGAGACGGAGAAGCTCGAAGCCCGCGTCATGGTGGAATTCGACGCCTTCAGCCAGCGCAAGAATCGGGGTTTGCTTGAATTGACCCGCGCGATGCGGCTGATGCAGGACGTCAAGAGCGATCCGCGGATCACGCCGCAACTCACACAGTTGCGCGCCAGCCTGGTCCGCAATCAGGCCGCGCTGCAGATCCATCTGGATGCGGTGCGTGAAGTGTCGGCAATTATCGCACGGTCGATCCAGGAGGTTGAATCGGACGGTACCTACTCGTTGATGATCGCAGGCAGGCGCAAATGATGAAACTGCTCATCACAGGTATTTGGGCCTGTCTCGTCACTGTGGGCACCAGCTTCGGGATCTCCTACTGGAAGGAGACCGCCGCAGCATTGCCCGCCAAGCAGGATCAGCCCGAAGGGCTGGTTTATGAAAAAACCAAGGTGCTCAATGTGCCGATGATCGCTGACGGGAGCGTCCAGGGCTATATCGTCACCCAGATCGTCTTCACCGCCGATGCCCAGGTCCTGCGCCGGCTTCCGGTGCCGCCGGAGCCCTTCGTCGTCGATGAAGCCTTCCGCACGATCTATGGCGACCAGAAGCTCGATTTCAAGAATCTCGGCCGTTACGACCTCACGCAATTCGCACAGACGGTGCGTGCGCAGGTCAACAAGCGTCTGCAGACGGACGCGCTGCAGGAGGTCCTGGTGCAGGATTTCAACTATGTGTCGAAGGATCAGATCCGCCGCTGAGACTACAGCGAGTGGTCATCGATGTGGTACGGTGATACTCGATGATCTGGCGTGGTGGATGTGTGGTACTTCGTGTTACGCGAGAAGTTCTGTGTCTTGCACAGCGCTTCGAGGAGGCGGTGGACGCCAACGCCGTGATCGGCGTCCTCTTTCGCGTAAGGCGCGAGCCTTAGTTCGCCTTTGAAACAGGCGCCTCGTTAGCGGGGCGGGACTTCAGATCGTCCAGCCGGTAGCCCATGTAACGCTTCGATTCGACAGGATCGAAGCCAAGATGGTCGCGTAGCTTCTTGCGCAGCTTGCTTACGTGGCTTTCGATGACATTCTCATCGAAGCTAGCATCGAATAGACCATAGATGGCATTGAAGAGTTGCGTCTTCGTCAGCCACTTGCCCTGATGCTCGACCAGGTGTTCGAGAATGCGCAGTTCGCGCCGCGGCAAAATTAATGTCCGGCCGGCGACTTCGGGGTCGCGACCATCGAGAAATACGCGGATCACGCTTGTCTGCGCGGGCTCATGCTGATCGATGGTGCGGCGGCGAATGACGGCCGTTCGTGCCATGATCTCACGGACATGAACGGGAGCATGGACGACGTCATCGACACCGGCTTCGAACAATTCAATGGTCTGCTTGAGATGCTTCAGGCTGTTGAGCGCAATGATAGGCGCCCGTGACCTGTTGCGGATACTGGACGGGATGCTCGTCCGGTCTGGACAATCGCCGAGCAGAAATGCCCGAATGGCAGTCAAATCGTTACCAACGGCACATTCCAGCCAATCGCGAAAGTCTGTGGAAGTGAAGCCAATCGATACAACCCCTTCGCGATCAAACCCGGCCGCATAGCCTTGTGTGACGCCCTCTCGGTCATCGATTACAACAAACATTTTAATCCCCTGCGTGTTCGCCTTGATATCGTTATGGGGTCGAATTAGGCGCACTCGCCCCATTTTGGTCTTGAAGACGCAACACAACAGTTACTGAAGCGGATGGATGGGCTTTCGCGCGATGCGCTGACTTGCAATGGGGGCCCGGTCGCTTTTGCGGGATACCCAGTGCTGTGATGCGGTCAGCTCACGTTCTCTGGCTTGCATTCATCCGTAGTTCCAGAGAGCTCCCTCTCGCGATGTGAACACAACATGACATCTCATGGTCGTGCACGGCCGGTGGCAGAACCGAGGCTGCGTGAATGTCAAAATCGGGAAGTGGCTGATCGCGTGCCGTGTCGTCGATACTTGGCGCTTTGATCGGTTGAACTTGCCCGAATTGTCACACACACGAATCGGCGTACTGATCATCAAGATGATACCGCAACATCAAGTAATCGAGCTGCACAAATTTGCAAAGAGTCGTGCTTGCAAACCATGCAGTTGAAGCGAACTAACAAGTGGATAATTCATGCGAGGCGACGCGATCATCGGATCTTTCTCGCGTCGCACTATCCTGCGGCCTGCCATCGCAAACGTCGTTCCGACGTCGCCATACGGAACCAGTGAAGTACCACACGGTGAAACGCATCGATTATTGTGCGCAGATGTATGAAGAGAGAGTTGGTTCGTCATGAGCTGGGTAGCAACATGCGATGACGCGGGCGAGATGTCTGCTCGGATCGATCAATGCAGGCGCCCACTCTCAGGAGTGCGCCGTATGGGGCAATCGGATTGCGCGATGCGAATCCAAAGCTGCCGATCTTGTCGGCGTCGTCCTCAATAGTTATCCAGCGTGTCACGAGCGTCCTGCCTGTGCGTGGCCGTTAGCATCAGTCTGTCGAGGGTTCAGCGACCTGAGAGAATGACGCCTCTACTGGTCAGAACCTGCCAGCGGTTGTTTTCGTTCTTGATTTCCTGGATCCGCCCGAGGGCAGGGACATCCTGCCCCGGCACGACCTCAATCACGCCGGCTTTTCCTTCAAGCACGGCGACCCCGTCATAGGCGCGGCGCAGGTGCCAGCCGGGAATAACTTCACGTGACGTACTTGCCGGCCGTTGCGTCTGGGACTGCACGGTGCCGGTGATATCGGGATTATTCGCAAGCGTTGTGGCGGCCTGTATCGCTTGTGTTTTCTCGTCGGCAATGCGTGCAAATTTTGCAGCCAGAGCCGCCTGTTCGCGTTCAGAGCGATCCTGCGCGCGACTTGCCTGTTCGGCAGCCTGGGTACGCGCAGCTTCAGCAGCAGCGCGGCTGCTAGCCACATCACCGGTCACGTCTGCAACTTGCCGTCGCAGTTGCGCGACGGAATCGCGAAGGCTGCGAATATCCGCGTCAGATACGGTTGAGGAGGTGATCGGCCGCAGCAACAGATAGGCAATCGCGCCGGCAGAAACGAGTGTCGATATGCCGACGACTATGGCCAGAGAGAAAAAGGGAGCTCGCCATGCAGGTGATTGTAATGGCCTCGCGACAATGCGGGCTGGTGGCACGGTGATGCGAGCCTTCGCTTTGACTGGTTCTTCGCGCGTCGATGCCCGGGCGCGCTGCAGGTTTGCCCGCGCCTCGCTGGCCAGGAGCTCGTCGATTGCAGCAGCTGCTGCGACATGAGGTCCCGCTGTGCGATGTGAGTTTGGCAGTTGTTCGCGAAAGAGGCCGCGGTTTTCCACAGCGTTTGACCGTGAATCCGGCGTTGTCTTGGACATCGTCATGCTGATCTTTGCATTGGTCATGACTGTCTGCAGTGGCAATCAAATCGTGGGAGTGGCGTAGCAGGCGAAGCTTGCGCGAGGCCGTCGCTGCGCCTGTGTGGACTGCCGAGCAGTTGAAGCTCGAGCACATGTTGCACGAGGAGCGATCGTTTGACCGATTATGGTAGTTGGTCGACTGCCGAGGCGGCATGTCACCAACGTCGCATGCAGTGCACAAGCGCGCATGAGCGTCGTGTAGTTATTTGTGTGGTATTCGTGTGGTCTTTGACTTGTCTCGTATCGCTCGCGGCGGCACCGCAAAGGCGACTGACGAAAGTATCGCAAACCACGCCTGCATAATTGAGACAATGCGAGGCAATCAAATCAAAGCTGAGCCAAACGATACTGAATTTGATTCGTAAAAATGTAGATGAGTCGGGCTGTCTCGCTCCAAAGTCTATCAGATCGAATCGGTAAACCTGCGCATTGAGTTAAATGCCGTAAGTCTTGATAATAGATCGATAGGGGCTATTCATCAGTTGATGAAGTGGCGTTTTAAGAAACCGACACTATTGCCATGGCCATGGATATCGATCTCAAAAGCCTGCGCGATTACGTGAAATTGTTGAAAGCCGAGCGGCAGGATTCGCCGATCGGCAAGATCAAATCCGGCGCGACCGAAATTATTAGAAAGAACCTTCGGGAACTGGAGCGGATGCACCGTGAAGACGGCGCGACGTGGACCGAAATTGCTGCGGGTCTTGCTGCGCAGGGCGTTACCCAGGGGGGTGGTCAGCCCATCACGGGCCGTCGCCTGACAGCTCTGATGCACAATATTAGGGTACAGGAAGAGCGAAGTCTTGCCCGGGAGAAGGCGCTCGTTGATGCTCCTGATGAGGAGCCGCCCGAGCCACAAGGCGCTGGCGACTGAGGCGTCGCTGCGAATTATCAACCAGATCCGTTCAAATTGACACGTCTTGTCGACGGCGTTCTGTCAAGAATGCAGTTGAGGTGGATGGAGTTGACGGCGGCGCGCACCCCGCCTTTGGCACCCGCTCGACGTTAACTGGCTTGTGCACCGCCCCCGTGATTCCCGGGGATTCTTTCGGACGTGTTCGGCACGCGCATTGCGATACGGTGCGGCACCTGTCGCCAACTCCGGCTGTGCGGACTGTCATCTTGCGCACCGATGCGCCGAAGCCCGGCGCAGCAAGCGGATGAATGGCGATCCGATCGCAGGCGCGTTTTTGGGGGAGGCAAAGGTGCCTTGAGGTCAGTTCGTCAAAACGCTTGCAAGCGGAGTATGTTGCGCCTTCTTCGCTCTCGTCAGACGCGGTTTTTTGTTGCATTCATGTCGTGTCGCGCATCAATCGTTGATGGCGGTTACGGCTCTATTGCAACTCCTGTGAACTGGCCTCGTCTGAAGGAATCCCATTGGTGAGCGCGGCTGCTGAAAACCCAAATAGGACGAGACCGAGAATTCTCGAACTGGGCTCCTGGCACTACTGCAAGGACGTCTATCCTGAAGGGACCGATGTGCTTTGGACGGGGGAACGTCCGATCCCTCGCGGGCGAGCGGCCAGAGGCTTCGCCGACTGTACGCCCTGGCGATTCATCAAGGCGATGCATGAGGCACGACGCGGGAAATACGACCTGATCATCGTCTATATGCCGCTACGCCCGGCGTGGCATCCGCGCTATTGGCTGCGCGCCTTCTTTCGGCAACCGCTCCGCCCGCTCTCCGCGATGACAAGAGTGTTCGGCGTCTCCTGGTTAAGATTCGTGAAGCTTTCCGTGCCGATCGCCGTTCTGGATATGAACGACGCTTTCATCGTCGGCTCGCATAACTTCTTTCTGCTCGACAAGGCCACCGCGGCCTTTAAGCGCGAACTCCCCGTCGATCGGTGGCACATCCTCTGCCACTCGGCCCATCCGGCACTGCCGACGCGGCGCATACGGCGCAACCGGCGCTGGAACGAACGTCTGGCGAAGATCCGCCCCATTTCGCTTCCTGCGGCGAGGATCGATACCGAGGGCGAACATCCGGAAAAGACGTCTGATGTTTTTTTCGTCGGCGAAGTCGCCGAAAATTCGTGGGTGCGCCGTGTCGGCCTCTCAGAACTCGAGGCGTTGAGAAACAAGGGGCTCAAGATCGATATTCCGTCTGAGAGGCTACCGCATGACGAATTCCTGCGGCGGCTTTCGAGCGCGTGGCTGGCGTGGTCACCGTCGGGCTATAGCTGGGAGTGCTATCGGACCGCCGAGGCGGCGCAATGTCTGACCGTGCCGGTTCTCAACTATCCGACGGTCGAACGTCACGCGCCCGTTCGAGAACACGAGCATGTCCTGCTGTACGACGTAACCCCCGGCAGTCTGTCATCCGCAATCGAGCGCGGACTAAGCGACAAGCCGCGTCTGCGCCAGATGGCACTGGATCTGCGTGACCATGTTCGCAAATATCATCTGCAGGAGGCGATGGTCGACTATGTGATCGATGAGACGTTGCGCGCTGCAGACCGAAGGTCTTGACGCGTCAAGATTCGGTGCCGCCAGCGGCGGGGACACTCGAAGCAAAAGGGAGCGCGCTCAGAGCATCAAAGATCTGTTCGATTTGTATATCGAAGATGCAGAAGCCGGCCGACTTCTGATCCGGCGCAAGAACCCAGGAAGGCAAGTACGATCGTAACGGATCGCAGCCCGCATCGAACGACATATAAAGTAAAGCCTCTCCCTGAGGCGCGCGCGGTTACAAGTGGCGTTCCGAAAATGTCCGCCTCTAACGCATGCCCGAACGATCCTCCGATCAGCCGGCCGGAGGTCGCTGAAAGCTGATATGGTGCTCGGGCTGATGCTTCATCCCATGCAGGGATTTCGCGGAATACGCACAACCATAATGACGACTAGTGCTCCCGCTAGCCATTTGCTGGCTAGGCGAGGGTATCATGGCGGCGAATTGGCGTCAGGGAAATTGAGGGACTCGATCCGGAAAGCGTAATCTGGGATCGCGAAGTCTCAGGCTTCGGCGCACGGCGGCAGAAGTGATGGCTATCAGTTACGTTGTCATTTATCGCGCGACCGAAAATCGACAGCGATTCCACACGATAGGCAGACATGGCGCACCCTGGACGCCAGAGACAGCAAGAAAAGAGGCGAGGCGAATACTTGGCAGCGTTGTCGCCGGATATGATCCGGCCGCAGATAAAAAGCAAAAAAGACACGCCCAGACCGTCAAGGATTTCTGCGACTTGTACATCAAAGATGCCGAGGCCGGACGTCGCTAATCGCCGCCGCTGACATTGTAGCGAATTTCAAGGCAGGCCTGATGGATCGCTGCTCGCGCGCGAACGTAAGACCATTGCGGAAGGCCTGACAGCGGTGCACCGACCGTCGATGGCGTCGGCTATTTTGCGCAAAGCGTACATTAGGCGGTGGCTGACGCTATCGATACGGACGCGCTGATCAACCAGAAGCGGGCCGGCATGACCATAAACCTTACGGCAAGGGGCGGCGGGGTGCCAATGTGGTCGACCTCATAACCGCGTCGCTCTTTGTGGTAGGGATAAGTCATCTAACATCTGCCTGAGGAAGGATTATTCCGGGCGGCATTGCCAGCGAAAGACCGTTCAGTCTGCATTGACAGTAGATCAGGTCGACAATCTCGTTCTTTGCTGCCATTCCAATGCTCAAACTGTCGACGCGGAACAACAGCTCTGCCTCGATCGCGATAGCGTCGATGTTCTTCAGGGCGACGACCGGTGGAGATGTTCTGACGATGCGTGTGCTCGCTTCGAGTACGGATCGCAGGACGCCCTCGACAACTCCCGGACTTTGCGTTGCTGCGACGCGGACGCTTAGCGTGATCAGGTGAGTTTCGTCGGGACGGCTGAGATTTGTCACGCCCTGCCGCGCGAGAATACTGTTCGGCAACACGACAATATTGTTGGCGCCGGTCAGGAGATTCGTGGAGCGCCAGTTAGTCTCGGTGACACGGCCTTCCGTGCCGTCGCTCAATCGAATCCAGTCGCCGAGCATATAGGCTCTGCCGAGTGTCAGCGCGATGCCGGAGAAGACGTCTCCGAGCGTGCTCTGCAACGCGAGGCCGAAAATGACCGCGACGACGCCCGAGGTCGTTACCAAGGTGCCGAGCGGCATTCCGAACACAAAGCGTATGATCGAGAGCGTTGCGCCGAGATAGATTACCGCAACGGCCATGTCCTGGATCAGATGGGCTTCGCGCGGTTTGTGGTTCAGCCTCACATAGATGTGGATGAAGCCGATCACTGTCCAAGCAAGGTGGGTCCACCATAGAATTCCCGCTTGCTTTGCGAGCAGTACGGTAAAGCCCTGACTATGGATATCATCGGCCCGGTTCGGAGGAATTCCTGCCATGAAGAGCACAAGACTCATGCTGGCGAAGAACAGGATCTGCATGATCAGGCGGCTTGTTGGCCGGTCACGACCCTGTAGATGCCAGACGCAGATGCCGACAATGCCGAGGGAGTTGAGCAAGATGAGCGTCGATAGATGATCATCGCCAAGCATGGCAGGACCTAGGCCTTGTTCGGGCCGGCCTTGTTCAGGCCGGCCGCCGTCGTGCGGATGTCGGTTATCCAGCCGTCAGAAGTCCCAGTACACCGGGACCCATCGAAAGACATTCCCGTCGATCGCCACGCGTCCGACAGACGGAAATGGCATGTGCGTGGCCACCAGCAATTCCTCGGTGGCTGCTATTTCTTTTAGCAAGCGCGTGCGAACGCGGGCTGCCTCTTCGGGATCGTGTTCGAAGCCATTGAACCAGTCGGGGTGATCGAATCCGACTGTAAACACGGCGTCGCCGGCGAAGGTGAGAGCGTCTTTGCCAGAAGCCACGCGGACGATGCTGTGTCCCGGCGTATGGCCGCCGGTACGGCGGACGATCACACCCGGAGCAACCTCGTGTTCCTCGTCAAATTGCCGTAGCTGGTTGTGATACTCCTTAGCGAACCGCTTCGCAGTTGCCCGCAGTGCATCCGGGAAGCCCGGCGGCATGGCCGTGCGGGAGAAATCCGGGGCATCCCAGAATTTGACCTCGGCTGCGGCCACGTGGATCTGTACGTTGGGGGGAAGTCGATCCTTGATGCCAGGGACGAGCAGGCCACCAATGTGATCCATATGCATGTGCGTCAGCACAATGTCGGTGACCGACGCGAGATCGATGCCGGCGCTCTCCACTCGTTTGATCAGCTGTCCGGCCCGCGGCAGGTTCAAATCAGGGTCTGATCCCAAGCCTGCGTCGATGAGGATGGTCTTGCCGCCGCTGCGCACTACGACTGCATTGAGCGCCCAATCGAAGGCGTCAGGCGGCAGGAACATGTGGTGCATCCAGGCAGCACGGTCTTTAGGGTCGGCATTGTGGCCTAACATGGTGGTGGGGAGCGGTAGTACTCCATCGCTGATCACCAGCACCTCAATCTCGCCGATCTTTACTGCGTAGCGCGACGGGACCAGCTCTTCCGGCTCCGATCGAGCCGGGCGCGAGGCAACATCTGGGCTCATGTCTATCTCCTGTTGATCGCCGCGCAGCTCGCGGCGCTAGCGACGCTATGCCGGGTCGCATCCATGATCGATTGGGCCGGCGAATAGGATCGGCAATACCTCGGCATAGGTTGCGTCCTTGAGATAGCGAAGGGTTTAGGGCCCGGCATGGCGCTGCCGAACCTATCCCGAAGAACAGGTCAAACTATTCGTAGCGCCAGCCGCGCTGATCCACAGAACGATACCGCCGCGCTGCAGACCGCATCATGTTCGGGGCATTCATGCACTGCGTGCTTCTGCCTGCTCTCACTCAAACGGAGACGAACGAATGACCTGGAAGAGCTCGATCAGCCGTCTTGCAAGATTTTCGCGGCGGAAGCTGCTCGCCACCACGCTGCTCTATGCGACATCGATGACCGTCCGCTCCTCCGCGGCGGCAGGAAAGGAAAACGGCATGCTTTCTCACACGACGGACACGGCGGATCTGACGTCTTCGATCATGACAGATGATGGCGCGCAGATCTTCTATCGGGACTGGGGCGCAAAAACCGCACAACCAATCGTGTTTCATCATGGCTGGCCGCTGTCGTCCGACGACTGGGAGACCCAGATGCTCTTTTTTCTGAGCAAGGGTTATCGCGTGATCGCCCACGATCGTCGCGGCCATGGCCGTTCCAGTCAGGCTATCGACGGTCAGGACATGGATCACTACGCGGCCGACGTCGCGGCGCTCGCTTCCCATCTCGACCTTCGCAATGCCATTCATATCGGCCATTCAACTGGCGGCGGTGAGGCGACGCGCTATGTCGCGCGGTTCGGCCACGGTCGTGTTGCCAGGCTGGTGCTGATCGGTGCGGTGCCGCCATTGATGGCAAAGACAAAAGCCAACCCCGGCGGTCTGCCGATCGAGGTGTTCGATGGTTTGCGGCAACAGCTCGCGGCAAGTCGATCCCAGTTCTATTTGGAATTCGCAAGCGGCCCTTTCTATGGCTACAACCGACCGGGCGCCAAGCCGTTGCAGGCGGTGATCTGGAACTGGTGGCGTCAAGGCATGATGGGCAGCGCCAAAGCCCATTACGAATGCATCAAGGCATTCTCCGAGACCGATTTCAGCGACGACCTGAAGAACATCACGGTTCCCACTCTGGTTCTGCACGGAAGCGATGATCAGATCGTGCCTGTCGCGGATTCTGCGCCGCTCTCGGCCAAGCTCCTCAAGCACAGTGTGCTGAAGATCTATGACGGTCTGCCGCACGGGCTCTGCACGACGCATGCCGACATCGTCAATGCTGACATCTTGAAGTTCATCACCGCCTAGCCGCCGCGCCTGTAGCTCAAATCAAGGATTTTATCATGCGAATCGTGATTGTCGGAGCCGGCTTTGCCGGTATGTATGCCGCGCTCTCAGCCGCGCGCCTGCGCGACATCCAGGGCGTCGCGCCCGAGATGCTTGAAATCGTGCTCGTCTCTCCAGAGCCCACGCTTGTCGTACGTCCCCGTCTCTACGAAGCAAATCCGGAAACGCTGACGGCGCCGCTGCTGGATGTGCTGAAGGCGATCGATGTCGTCTATCTGCAGGGCAGTGTGGAGACGGTCGATACCAAGGTGCGCGCCGTCAAGATCACGACGGCCGGACGCGCGGAACAGATCATCGCTTATGATCGGCTCATCCTTGCCACCGGCAGCCGGCTGTTCCGTCCCGATATCCCGGGGTTGGCGCAATATGGTTTCAGCGTGGATCAGCTCGGTGACGCGATCGCGCTCGACCGGCATCTGCACGATCTGGCGAAACAGCGGTCGTCAAAAATGCGCGACACGGTTGTGGTCGCCGGCGGCGGCTTCACCGGCATCGAAGCTGCGACCGAGATGCCGGCACGTTTGCGGGCGACTTTTGGTAGAGATGCGAATCCGCGCGTTATCGTTGTCGAACGGAATGGCGCGATCGCCCCCGACATGGGAGCAGGGGCTCGTCCGATCATCGAGGATGCACTGCATGAGCTTGGCGTGGAGATGCGCCTCGGTGTCGGTGTGACTTCGCTCGACAAGTCCGGTGTCACGCTCTCCAACGGCGAACATATCGAAAGCGCGACCGTCATCTGGGCTGCAGGTATGCGCGCCGCTCCGCTGACCGCGCAGATTTCGGCTGAGCGTGATAATTCCGGCCGCTTGCTGGTCGACCGCGAGCTGCGCGTTCCGTCGGTGGAGGGGGTGTTCGCAACCGGCGATGCGGCGAAAGCACTCTGCGATGATGCGGGCACCTATGCGCTGATGTCGTGCCAGCACGCGACGCGGATGGGAGCTTTCGCCGGCAACAATGCTGCGGCCGAGCTGCTGGGCGTTGCGCCGAAACCGTATCACCAGAAGGCCTATGTCACCTGCCTCGATCTTGGGGCGGCAGGCGCGCTGTTCACGCGCGGTTGGGAGCGCAAGGTCGAGATGGTTGGCGACGTAGCCAAGAAGACCAAGCGTGAGATCAACACGGTATGGATCTATCCGCCCCGCGCCGAGCGCGCTGTGGCGTTGGCTTCCGCCGATCCGGAGCGAGTGACCGATCTCTGATCGGGGCTTGACGAGGGGCCGCTCCGTATGAAGCGGCCCCAGACAGTGCGTTGGCATTTCAGGAAAGACGACATGAAGAACGGCAGAACGATCATCCTGACGGGTGGCGCGTCCGGGATCGGGCGGGCGGCGGCCCTCCGTTTCGCCGCGCAGGGCGACAAGGTTCTGGTCACCGGTCGACGCGCAGCGCCGCTCGATGCCTTGGCGGCCGAGCATCCGAACATTGTCGGCCTGGTTGCCGATGCAAGCTCTCCCGCGGATGCGGGGCGCACGGTGGCCAAGGCTGTTGCACTGTGGGGACGGATCGACGCGCTGATCAACAATGCAGGTGCCGGCGCAATCCTGTCTCTCTCGGACATTACCGCCGAGAAAATGACGGATATCTTTGCCGTCAATGTTTTCGGGCCCAGCCTGCTCGCCTCGGCAGCCTTGCCGCATCTGCGCGAGACGCGAGGGACGATTGTCAATGTATCGAGCACGTTCGGGCACAAACCGGCCGCTGCATTGTCTCACTACGCCGCGAGCAAGGCAGCGCTGGAGCACCTGACCCGCTGCTGGGCCCTGGAGCTTGCACCGCTGGGCATTCGCGTGAATGCGGTGGCGGCGGGCCCGACCGAAACGGGAGCCTTGACCGGCATGATGGGCCTTACCGCCGAACAGGCCGCCCTGGTCGAGGAGCAGGAGCGCGGGCGCATCCCGCTGGGACGGCGCGGCGTTCCGGACGATGTCGCGGATTGGCTGGTGCGGCTTGCGGGGCCCGCCACGGAGTGGATGACAGGTCAGGTGATCGATGTCGACGGCGGGCTGGGGTTGGCATAGCTGCCTGGTTTCGCGCCTTGTCGTGCCGGGAGCTTGCGATGGCATCGGCGTTAACAAGCGTTGCTCAGGATGACGAGTGATCAAAGCAAGGACGCGAAGCTGCGGTCCCAAGACCTCGACAATCAGCGTTTGCAGGAGGAGCTTGCGATCGCGCTGGAGCGACAGGCAGCGACCGCGGAAATCCTCAACGTTATCGCGCGATCTCCTACCGATGTGCAGCCGGCCTTCGACGTGATCTCGGAAAGCGCGAAGCGCTTGCTCAACGGCCAGTCTGCGCTTGTCACACGGGTCGTCGGAGACATGTTGCATCTGGCGGCGTGCACCGCCGGAAGCCCGGACGGCGACCAGGAGATTCGCCTGTCGTTCCCCACCGCATTGACCTCCTCCGGGATTCACAGCCGTGTGGCATCGTCAGCAACCATTGCGTTTCGTTCCGATGTCGAAGCCGAGGCCGATATCTCGCAATCCGTCAGGACGATGGCGCGCGCCCGTGGATATCGCAGCATTATCGTTGTCCCGATGCTTCGCGACAGCATGGCCATCGGAACAATCGGCGTCTCGCGCGCGGACCCTGGCGGGTTCAGTGAAAGCCAGATCGAGCTACTTAAGACATTCGCCGATCAGGCGGTGATCGCCATCGAAAATGTGCGGCTGTTCGAGGAGGTCCAGGCGCGAACCACGCAGCTTTCGAAATCGCTCGACGACTTGCGCGCGGCACAGGACCGCCTTGTGCAGACCGAAAAGCTGACCTCCCTCGGGCAGCTCACTGCGGGAATCGCCCACGAAATCAAGAACCCTCTCAACTTCGTCAATAATTTTGCGTCGCTGTCGGCCGAACTGACCGATGAGCTGAACGGGATACTGTCTCACATTGCCGTCCCCGGCGACGTTCGCGACGAGATCGACGAAATCAGCGGTCTATTGAAGGATAATCTGGTGAAGATCGTCCTGCACGGGAAACGCGCCGACTCGATCGTCAAGAACATGCTTCTGCATTCGCGCGGCGGTGGCGGCGAACATCGGCCGACCGATCTGAACGCCCTGGTGGATGAGAGTCTGGCGCTTGCATACCACGGCGCGCGCGCAGAGCGGCCTCAGCTGAATGTCAGTTTCGAACGTAGTTACGATCCTGAGATCGGCATGATCGAGATATTCCCGCAGGAGATTACGCGTGTTCTTCTGAACCTAATCTCCAACGGTTTCTATGCGGTCACGGAGCGTCTCGGCCAGCATGGCCGCACTTTCGAACCGACGTTGCGTGCGCAAACGCGCAGTCTTGGCGAAACCGTCGAAATTCGCATCCGCGACAACGGCATTGGCATCCCCGCTGACGTCAAGGACAGGATGTTCGACCCGTTCTTCACGACCAAGCCGCCCGGCGAGGGAACAGGCCTCGGGCTCTCGATGAGCTACGACATCGTGGTGAAGCAGCATGGCGGCAAGATCGACGTCGAGAGCGAACCGGGCATGTTCACGGAATTCATTGTCGTTCTGCCCCGCGGAAGCGGCGCACGAAGGAGGTGGTCGTGACACTGATGGTTCTGGTGGTAGACGATGAGCCGGACATCGAAGTCCTGTTCCGGCAGCAATTTCGCCGCGATCTTCGCGCTGGGCGTTTCGTGATGGATTTCGTCGGGTCTGCCGCGCAAGCCCTGGCGCATGTCGTCGATGTAGGCGAGCAGACGCTGATTCTGATCCTGTCCGATATTAACATGCCGGGCATGAGCGGGCTGGATATGTTGCCGCAGATGCGGGCCCGCCGCCCCGATGTTCCGATCATCATGATCTCGGCCTATGGCGACAATCAGACACGCAAGACCGCGCTCGAGCGCGGCGCGGACGATCTGTTTACCAAGCCGGTCGACCTCGGGCGGTTGCGCAGCGAGATCGAAATGAGAATTGGATCAGTCGCATGACCGCCACGGTTCTGATGGTCGACGATGAGCCCGACCTGGAAGCTCTGGTTCTTCGAAAATTCCGGCGCCAGCGTCGCGAAGGTCTGATCGACTTCGTCTTTGCACGCGATGGCATTGAGGCGCTCGATGCCATCGAACAGCATCCCCACGTCGATCTCGTGGTTCTCGATATCAACATGCCGCGCATGGACGGCCTGTCGCTGTTGGCGAAACTGCAGGAACGGGACGACAGGAAGTCGGCGATCGTCGTGTCTGCCTATGGCGACATGAGCAATATCAGAACCGCGATGAATCGCGGTGCCTTCGACTTCCTGACGAAGCCGATCGACTTTTCCGATCTGGAAGCAACGATCCTGAAGACCGTTCGTCACGTCGAGATGTTGCGTGAGGCACGCCGCCGGCAGACCGATGCCGAGCGTGCGCACGCTTCGCTGTCGCGCCATTTCTCGCCCGAACTCGCCAGGCGTCTCGCATCCGGAGGGGAGGACGGCATGCTGGTGCATTGGCGCCAGATCGGAATCATTTTCACTGACATCACGGATTTCACGCCGCTCGTGGAGCTGGTCGCGCCCGAAAGGCTTGCGGAATTGCTCAATGAATATGTCGGCGGATTGACGGATGTCGTGTTCGGTCACGAGGGAACCGTCGCCAAGGTGATCGGGGATGCGCTTCAGGTCCTCTTCAACGCGCCGGGCGATCAGGCCGACTATGCGACCAGGGCCATTGCCTGTGCGCTTGAACTCGATCGCTGGGCCGAGACGTTTCGCGAAAGATGGAAGCGGAAGGGCATCGATTTTGGCATCACGCGTATCGGCGTTCACGCCGGGCCCGCGCTGGTCGGAAATTTTGGCGGCGATCGCTTTTTCGACTACACCGCCTATGGCGACACCATCAACACCGCGGCACGTCTCGAAGTCGCGAACAAGGTACTTGGAACGCGAATCTGCGTCAGCGATGCAGTTGCGGACGCGGTGCCCGCATTCCGGGGGCGTCCGATCGGCGATCTGATCCTGCGCGGCAGGAGCCGGGCGCTACGGGTGCACGAGCCGCTGGCGCCGGATCAAGGCACCGGTCCGGCGACGGCAAAATATGCGGCCGCATTTCGCCTGCTGGAAGCGGGCGACTTCGCGGCTCTGCCGACCTTTGCGGCATTGGTCGGCGCCCATGCCGATGATCCCTTGGCAAATTTCCATCTGCGGCGTCTGCTCAACGGCGCGAGCGGAGTGACGATCCGGTTGGAGTAACGACGCGCCATCGGGGTGACCGGGCCGTATCGGGGCCTCCGATCCGGCGGCCGCGGCGGCCCGATGAAGCAGCGAATCCGGTTCCATTCCGGGGCGTGCCGGCAATACATGGATTTCCATGGGATGCGGAGGCCGGCCCGCAGGGCTAGACTCGGTGTCAAGAGTGCCATGGCCACGCTTTTTCAAGAGACTGTCAGACAAGGCAGCGTTAAGGCTCAAGCATTCTCGCGGAGGAGCAACCGACCATGGCGGTACAACATTCCCGACAGTATTGGCTGCCCGCCGTGGTGGGTTTAGCCATCGGCGTTCTGCTGTTTGGATTGATGAATCAACCCTTTGGCCTGCTGGCCCCCGTGGCTGCGATGTATCTATACGTCCCTGGAAGGATGATTTGGCTGTTGCGTGCGATCTGGGTGATCGCCCTGCTGGGATCAGCCATCGGTGCCGCGCTGTTTGTCAATGAGATGCGCGAGCAACTCCTGTCCTGGACTGCATTCTTCGCGCTCGCCCTTTGTCTGGGAGAATTTATCGAAGCGAAAGCGTCGATCGTGTTTGGTGCAGATGCCGTTGAAGCGTTGCGGATCGTGAGCAGCATGCCGGCTTTCACATGGTCGGCGAGCCCGGATGGCCATGTCACCCGTGTGAGTGCCGGGACCTTGGCATATGCCGGCCTGGAGCTGGCCACATCCGGTCTGTTTCAGCCACTCGACAATGCGGCGTGGCGCCGGATCGTCCATCCCGACGACTATGCCAGCCTGATGAGTACGCGGCGGCAGTCGCTGATCACAAGCCGCGCCTTCGATACGGAACTGCGCATTCGCCGGCATGATGGTGTTTATCGATGGTTCAGGCTTTGCGGTTCGCTGTCGCGTGACCACAAGGGCCAGTTCGCCGGCTGGTACGGCACGATGATCGATGTCGAGGAGCGAAAAGTCGCGGAGGAAACGCTTCAGCGCAACAAGCGGCAGCTGCAGCAATTTATCGACGCCGTTCCAGCGGCAATCTGGAGCACGGATTCAGACGGAGCGCCCGCTTACCTCAACAAGCGATTCACGCAGATGACGGGCGCGACGATCGAGAGTATCACGGCACATGACGGAACATTGCGCCTGGACGTCATCCTTCACCCGGACGACGTCGACGACGCGATCGCGGCCCTCAAGCATTCTCTTGATACGGGTGAGCCTTACGTCAGGCGCTATCGCCAGATCCGTGCCAATGGCGCTTACCACTGGACGGAGACCCGCGCTGAACCGCTGAGAGACCAGAGCGGTGCGATCATCAACTGGTACGGGCAGAGCATCGATATCCATGATCAGGTGATCGCCCAGCAGGCGCTGGAACAAAGCGAGCGGCAGCTCAAATTGCTGGTCGATGCCGTTCCAGCCATGATCTGGAGCACGACGCCTGAAGGTCAGCCTGCCTTCGTCAACAAGCGCTTCATGGACGTGACCAATACCACCCTTGAAGACGCGATGGGCCCCGACGGTATGCCGACTTTTTGCACGATCCATCCGGATTACAGAGCGGATGCCCGGCGGTCGTTCATGGACGCATTCGCAACAGGCGTTCCCTGTATGATGCGCTATCCGCAACTCCGGAGCGATGGTTCGTATCGCTGGAGCGAAGTCCGTGTCGAGCCATCGCGCGGTGAGAACAACGAGGTTCTGCAGTGGTATGCCGTATGCGTCGATATCGACGATCAGGTCCAGGCGCACGAAGCGCTGCTGCAGAGCGAGCGCTCGTTGCGTCAATTGGTAGAGACCTTGCCCGCGATGATCGACTGCGCCACGCCTGACGGCGAACCGATCTATCGCAGCAAGCAGCTGCGCGAATTTCTCGGATACGATCTCGAAGCACTCGATGGAGAGCCGTCGCGGCTGACCGCCACTTTGGATGCCGGCGTTCACCCGAACGACTTGCAGGGGGTGAAGGAAAGGTATGCGCATTCGCTTGCCACAGGCGAGCCTTATGCAAGACGTCACCGCCTGCGGCGCTTCGACGGCGAATATCGTTGGGTCGAGACCCGAGCCGGCCCGATGCGCGATGCCGACGGCACCATCATGCAGTGGAACGTCATCTGCCTCGATATCGACGGTGAAATGCGCGCGCAGGATGAGTTGCGTCAGGCCCATGAGAAGCTCGCCCGCGCGAGCCAGGCCGCCAGTCTGGCCGAGCTCTCGGCGTCCATTGCGCACGAAGTTAACCAGCCGCTTGCCGCAATCGTTGCCAATTCATACGCCTGTCAGCGGTGGCTCACTGCATCTCCGCCTAATATCGAACGCGCCCATCGGACCGTCGAGCGTGTCATCCGGGATGCAAACGGTGCGGCGGATGTGGTCAGTCGAATTCGTGCCTTGTTCAAACAGTCAGGCGAAAAACGAAATATATCCGAGCTGAGACATGTGATTGCGGAAGTTTGCGACCTGATCGCAGAAGAAGCTGCGCGTCGACACACGCGAATTGTGATTGACGTCGAAGCTGAAGTACCGTCCGTCGCCATTGATCGCGTTCAGATTCAGCAGGTTCTGACCAATCTTATTCGCAACGGCATCGATGCAATGGATGCTGCCGTGGGCGACAAGGTCATCCACCTGCGCGTCAGTTCCCAGAGCCACGATATGGTCGAGATTTCGGTGAGCGACCTTGGCGCCGGCGTGGAGTTTCCGGAAAAGGTCTTCCAGCCGTTTTTCTCCACGAAGGAGCAGGGCATGGGCATGGGCCTTTCCATTTGCCGGTCGATTATCGATGCCCATGGTGGAAATCTGTGGGTGGAAAACAAGTCACAAGGAGCAACATTTGCATTTTCGTTGCCGGTCAGGTCAAGGACGTTCGCGTGATGGATGAAGATTGCATCGTCTTCGTCGTAGATGACGACGCACGGATACGTGAGGCTCTCGTGGAGCTGCTCGCTTCGTACGGCATTCCTGCGATGGCATTCGGCTCAGGAGGCGAATACATACGTGCGGACAAGCCCGACATGCCTGCATGTCTCCTTCTTGACGTGGAACTACCGGATATCAGTGGCCTCGATCTGCAGGGACGAATAGCAGAACACGAGCACCCTCCGATCGTTTTCATCACCGGGCACGGGGATATCCCGTCGTCGGTTCGGGCGATCAAGAACGGTGCGCTGGATTTTCTGACAAAGCCCTTCAGCGATGCTGACGTTATGGACGCAATCCGGTCTGCGATTTTGCAGGATCGAGCCGATCGCACCGTCCGGAACGAAATGTCGCTGCTGAAACAGCGTTATCTCGATCTCACGCCCCGCGAACGGGACGTCCTGCCGCTAGTGGTTAGCGGCCTTCTGAACAAGCAGGCGGCCGCTCAGCTAGGAATCAGCGAGGTTACGCTGCAAATCCACCGAAGAAACGTCATGCAGAAAATGGCTGCCACATCGCTCGCCGATCTCGTGCGGATAGCTCAACGATTGGAGATTCCGCTCACTAATTCAAGGCGAGCGGAGGAAAGCGATCGTGCATAGACGAAGACCTGCCATTGCCGTTGTTGACGACGATCCAAGAGTGACCGAATCGCTGGAAGATCTTCTGGAATCGGCGGGATATGTCGTGTGTTGTTTCTCATCGGCAGAAGACTTCCTTGCATGCGAACTGTCCGAAGTGGATGTGTTGATTACCGACATCGGGCTTCCGAATGTCGATGGCCTGCAGTTGCGGAACATTGTCATGCGGCGGCGCCCCGGTCTTTCGGTCTTTCTCATCACTGGACGTCACGAGATCGCCGATCAAACGCGGGCGAGAGGCATCACGGGTTTCTTCCGCAAGCCGTTCGATGGCACCGCATTGCTTGCAGCCATCGGCGAGGCCATCGGAGCACAAAGAGATGGAGGTACGGATCATGAGTAATCGTTCGCTTGCGCAACGGGAGCCGCCGAACGAGCATGTTTCGGACGAGCCGCTGGTTATCATTGTCGATGACGATGCCTCCGTTCGCGAAGCATTAACCGAACTCGTCATCTCCGCAGGGATCGAGGCGATTTGTTATGCGTCGACGCGCGCGTTCCTTGATGCGGGGGCGCCCGACAGGCCAAGCTGTTTGATTGTCGATGTGAGAATGCCCGGTGCGAGCGGGCTCGATCTTCAAGAGCATCTGGGGCGTAGCGGCGATCCCAGACCCATCATCTTTCTCACCGGGTATGGCGATATTCCGATGACGGTACAGGCGATGAAGGCTGGAGCCATCGATTTTCTAACCAAGCCGGTGCGTGATCAGACTTTGCTTGACGCCGTACATACAGCAATCGCAAGGGACCGTGTCCAACGCGAACAATTGGTGGAGATTAAACGCAACGTCGACAAATTGGCGACGCTGACACCGCGTGAGCGGGAAGTGCTTCAGCAAGTTATGAGCGGCCGTCTGAACAAGCAGATCGCATTTGCACTTGGTATCAGCGAGGTCACTGTAAAACTTCATCGGAGCAATGCCATGCGTAAAATGGAAACGACATCAATGGGGCAAATGATACGTATATGGGAGGCCCTGCCCGCCGCGGTTCGCGCCTGATCGCTAACCCGATTAGGGAATGCTATAATTTTAGGGCGAGCACTTCTATTCTGCCAAGATCGGGTTCTAGCGCAAAACTAACAGTTACGAGTTAGCGGCACACTCAAGCGTTTCTGGCTGTGCCAAAAGTCAAACGACTAGGAGTCCAGATGAGATTCGGCTTCGACATACGCCGACACAGTCGATCGCGCGGTCATGCCCGCCGCGATGATGTGGCGGGCGCCGTTCGTGAGAGCGTTCTTTTTGATCTTCTCATCTGGCGCGACGAGATCGAACGATCCGTTTGGGGCAGGCGGCTGCGCGGTAACCCAAGAAATTGAATGCTCGAGTTCGGGAAAGGCGACGTCGGCAAACGCCACTTCCATCGCCTCGCGCACCTGGCTCTCATGCACCTCTTTCAAGGTTTGAAGAGTGGCCACGGGCCAGTCCTTCTCAACTTTGTCGATAATGGTGTGATGGTCTGCACACATATAGATGAGGTTGCGGACGTTATCGCGCTCCTCGTCTGCCATCGTGGCGTCGTAACGCGCGGCGGTTGGCTTCTCACCCCGGATGTGAGCAGCCTCGCCCACATAAGTGTCGTCTTCAACTTTCGCCCCGTAGGTGAGGTGTTTGCCGCATTTCGGATAGGCGCACATCCCGCAGCTGCGGAATGCCAAGATGATCCTCGTCGGATAGGTCGCGCCCATTCTATGCCCCACCCGCCAGCGACGGGCAGGTAATGTGATCAGAGATTACAATGATAGGGGGATAAGAAACTGGCGTCATCCGCAAGGTTGCGAAAAGGGCGCAGGCTAACCGAAGCTACAATCACATGCTAGCTATCTGTTAGCTAGTGAGGATCTGCCTTAGGATGAAGATTTCCTAAGTCTTTGATTTTGCTGGCGCGCCACTCAGAACAAATCTGCGAACACTTATGTGATTGAAATTACTGTTTAATTTTGTATCGAAACTTATTGCTGGCTGACTGTCACCTTCGGTCGGAAATTAGTAGGTTTTGAGCACAGACGCCGCGGAATTAATAGAGAGCGCGCAAGGATGCTCGTGCGTCAGCTTTAGGATCGCATGGATTGATGCTATAGTGGGCGCTGTGTGGACGTCATAAGTTAGCCAAACCGAAGCAGATGGATCTGTTACGTTTGGGCCGAAATGGACCGCCGACCAAAGCACTCGGTTAGGAAGGCGTCGAGCATGACGTGAGCCCGGATCATCAATTGGCAATCATGCGCGACATCGCGCGTTGAAAGCGATAGGAGATCGTATCCCGTGAAACGTGCCGTCCCGCTTTGACGACCTTACGCCCGCCGACCCAGACATCTTCCGCCCGGGCCCTGGCGGCGAATATCCACGAGTCTAGGAGTGTATCGCCGTCGAGGTCGAGGTTGTCCGCAGAAGCCAGATGAACGAGGTCGGCGGCTTGGCCGACATCGATCCCTGCTTCAACACCCAGCGCTCTTGCTCCGCCCGAAAGAGCTTCTCCGAACAGGGCTGCCGCGGTAGATTTCCCGGGGTCGGTCAGCACATTTCGCGATCGTCTCGTTAGACGTTGCGAATACTCGAGTTGCCGCAATTCATCACCGATACCGATGAGTACATTAGAGTCCGATCCCACTCCAAAAGTTCCGCCAGCGGCTCGATAGTCGGCGGCGGGGAAGAAGCCGTCTCCCAGATTTGCTTCTGTTACCGGGCAGAGCCCTGCAACGGCTCCACTGGATGCGAGGGCGCTGGTCTCGTCCGGTGTCATGTGAGTCGCGTGGATCAAGCACCAGCGTCTATCCACGGGGACGTGCTCGAACAACCATGAGATCGGTCGCCGCCCGGACCACGCGACGCAGTCCTCGATTTCCTTGACCTGTTCTGCGATGTGCATGTGGATCGGTCCTGTCTCGGCAAGGGCTATCACGGCCGCAAGTTCCTCCGGAGTCACCGCTCGGAGGCTGTGTGGGGCAACGCCAAGGGTAGCTCCTGGCAAATTTCGCATTATAGCGCGACATCGATCGAACAGATTCGCGAAGTCGTCGATCGAGTTGACGAAACGTCTTTGCCCCTCAGTCGGGGCGGTGCCGCCGAAGTTTGCATGAGCGTAGAAGACGGGGAGCAATGTTAAAGCTATACCTGTGCGTTCCGCTGCCGCTCCGATCCGATCGGCCATCTCCGCGAGATCGTCATATCGGTGACCGTTTTTATCGTGATGAAGATAGTGGAATTCGCCAACGCGCGTAAAGCCCGCCTCAAGCATTTCCATATAAAGTTGCGCAGCAACACTTTCCGCATCGTCCGGCGTCATTCGCAAAGCGAAGTGATACATCACCTGGCGCCAACTCCAGAATGTGTCTTCAGCGGGGCCACGGATTTCGGCAAGGCCTGCCATGCCTCTCTGAAATGCGTGGCTATGAACGTTCGACATGCCAGGGATTAGATAGCCCACACGGTCATCGTTCGCGTCAGGGGGCGCACCGGTCGAAACGGAAGAGATCCTTCCTGAATCGAACGTCAACCTCACGTCCCTGACCCAGCCGCTTCGAAGTAAGGCTTGCTTTGCGTGTATGGAAGTCGGCACGAGAATTCCTTCGCTGTTGCTTCAGGTCTAATATGTCTATACATACTGTCGGTGCCTCTGTATAGCTCACTCAGGGGCTTAGGGAGATTTTTGATGTCTCAAGGAAGCGAAGCGTCATCCGACATCCGAGTCTGGCACAACGCAACGGTTGCAACGTTGGCAGAGGGTGGTCGTGGAATCGGCATGATTGCCAACGCGGCTGTGGCGGTGCGGGCAGGGCGCATTACCTTCGTCGGTGAAGCCGACGTGCTGCCTGGGTGCTTCGACGAGGTTGAGCGGATCGATTGCGGTGGTCGGCTGATTACGCCAGGTCTTATCGACTGCCATACTCACTTAGTCTACGGCGGGGATAGATCCCATGAGTTTGAACTCCGGTTGGCGGGAGCTTCTTACGAGGAGGTTTCCCGTGCAGGCGGAGGGATCATGTCGTCCGTGACAGCGTTGCGGGCTGCGTCGGAGGATCAACTCGTCGAGCAGACGCTGCCGAGGGTCGATGCCTTGCTCGCCGAGGGGGTGACAACGATCGAGATCAAGTCTGGCTATGGCCTCGACGTCGCGAACGAGGTGAAGGCGCTTCGTGCGGCGCGTAAAATCGGCGGTCAGCGCGACGTTACGATTCGTACGACGTTCCTGGGCGCGCATGCGTTGCCATTGGAAATGAATGGCGACAAAGCCGCTTATGTCGCCAAGGTGGTCAACGAGATGTTGCCCGCCGTTGCTTCCGAGAATCTTGCCGATGCGGTGGACGGTTTTTGCGAAAGCATTGCTTTCTCCCCAGAGGAGATTGCGAGGGTTTTCGATGCTGCCAAAGCTTGCGGTTTGCCGGTGAAGTTGCACGCGGATCAGCTTTCGAATCTGGGAGGCGCTGCGCTTGCGGCTTCCTACGGAGCCCTCTCGGCCGATCATCTTGAATATACTGACGAGATTGGCGCCTCGAAGATGGCGCGTGCAGGCACGGTGGCGGTCCTCTTGCCGGGTGCATTCTACTTTATTCGCGAAACCAAAAAGCCTCCGATCGAGACCTTCCGGCGCCATGGCGTTCGGCTTGCGCTGGCAACGGACAGCAATCCCGGCACGTCACCGCTAACCTCTCTACTGCTGACTATGAACTTGGCTGCAACACTCTTTGAAATGACGGTGGATGAATGTTTGGCAGGTGTTACGCGCGAAGCGGCGAGGGCTCTGGGAATGCTTTCGTCCGTAGGTACGATCGAGGTCGGGAAATGGGCTGATCTCGCGATCTGGAACGTCAACCGTCCAGCCGAACTCGTTTATCGTATGGGTTTCAACCCGTTGCATGCACGGGTGCGTCGCGGCGAGTTTTCACCGATCATCGTCAAATGAAATAGGAAATCAGATCAGTGTCTGTCGTCGAGACCGTGCAGGGGGCGTCTCCAGTCATTCTTGGATTTCCTCACACCGGAACAGAGATCCCCGCAGAAATCTATGCGCGCCTCAACGAGACGGGGCGTATGTTAGCCGATACAGATTGGCACATCCACAAGCTCTATGCCAATCTGCTACCGGGGGCGTCGACCGTGCGAGCGACGTTCCATCGATACGTGATCGATGCAAACCGCGATCCCGACGGGACGAGCCTATATCCTGGTCAAAATACGACCGGTCTCGTTCCGCTCACGGATTTCGATGGAAATGCAATCTGGATTTCCGGGCAGGAGCCTGGGGCGCGGGATATCACGCAGCGCCTGAACAACTATCACGCTCCATACCATCGTGCCCTGTCCGAGGAGGTCGCACGTGTGCATGCGAAGCATGGCATCGCGGTGTTGTACGATTGCCATTCTATCCGATCACGCATTCCCTTCCTGTTCGACGGGTGCCTCCCGGATTTTAATGTTGGCACAGACAGCGGAAGGTCCTGCTTTAAGGAGTTGGAGGTGGCGGTTTGCTCCGTCACAAATCTCACAGAGGAACTCACCAGCACGTTGAATGGGCGTTTCAAAGGTGGATGGACGACGCGCCGATATGGGCGCCCTGCCGATGGCATTCATGCCATCCAGATGGAACTCTCTCAAATCAGCCATTTGAAATCAGAAGCTGCGCCCTTCGCGCTTGACGCGTTGAAGGTCGAGCGTCTGCGTGTCCCTCTCAAGGCTATCCTTGAGAAGATCGAACAACTCGCACTTGCTGCCGTATCAAAGTCCAAGGAGTGAAACCCAATGATTGATCCTCGTCACAACACTCGCGATGTTCGCGCTCCGACAGGAACGGAATTGACAGCCAAGAGCTGGCTCACCGAGGCTCCTCTGCGGATGCTCATGAATAATCTGGATAGAGACGTCGCTGAGAACCCTAACGAGCTCGTCGTATACGGGGGCATTGGCCGAGCTGCACGGACCTGGGACGATTTCGACCGTATTGTCGCATCACTGCGGTCATTGGATGAAGATCAAACCCTACTCGTTCAGTCGGGCAGGCCCGTGGGCGTATTTCGCACGCATAAAGATGCACCGCGGGTACTGATAGCAAACTCAAATCTTGTCCCGCACTGGGCAACCTGGGAACATTTCAACGAGTTAGACCGAAAGGGGCTCATGATGTACGGTCAGATGACCGCTGGATCATGGATCTATATTGGTAGTCAGGGGATTGTGCAGGGGACCTACGAGACGTTCGTAGAGGCCGGTCGACGACACTATGGCGGTGATCTCAAGGGACGCTGGGTGCTCACCGGAGGCTTAGGCGGAATGGGCGGCGCGCAGCCTCTCGCTGCCGTGATGGCGGGGGCATCCTGCCTCGCCGTCGAATGCAATCCGGAATCGATCGATTTTCGTTTGCGTACCCGATATCTCGATGAGAAGGCATCTACGCTGGACGAAGCGATGGACATCATCGCTCGATGGACCAGTAGAGGTGAGGCGAAATCTGTCGGTCTTCTCGGAAACTGCGCGGACGTATTTCCGGAAATGGTGCGGCGTGGCATCCGGCCGAGCATGGTGACTGACCAGACATCCGCTCATGATCCGGTAAACGGGTATCTGCCTAAGGGGTGGAGCCTTAACGAATGGCGCGAAAAGAGAGTGACGCATCCGAAGGATGTCGAACGCGCGGCGCGAGCATCAATGCGCGATCAAGTCGAGGCGATGCTTTCATTCCACGCCCAGGGCGTGCCGACATTCGACTATGGAAACAACATTCGCCAAGTCGCGAAGGAAGAAGGACTTGAGGGAGCGTTCTCGTTTCCCGGCTTCGTACCAGCCTACATTCGTCCGCTCTTCTGTCGCGGAATCGGTCCTTTTCGATGGGCCGCGCTTTCGGGCGATCCCGAGGACATCTACAAGACGGATGCAAAGGTAAAGGAGTTGCTGCCTGACCATAAGCATCTCCATAATTGGCTCGACATGGCCCGGGAGCGCATCGCGTTCCAGGGGTTGCCAGCGCGGATCTGCTGGGTCGGTCTTGGTGATCGCCATCGTCTCGGCTTGGCGTTCAACGAGATGGTCCGAAACGGGGAGCTGAAGGCCCCGGTCGTTATCGGCCGCGATCATTTGGACTCCGGGTCCGTTGCATCTCCCAACCGGGAAACAGAAGCCATGAAGGATGGTTCGGATGCGGTTTCAGACTGGCCCTTGCTGAACGCTCTCCTTAACACAGCTTCTGGAGCTACCTGGGTTTCGCTTCATCATGGCGGCGGCGTCGGTATGGGATTCTCGCAACACTCGGGCGTTGTGATCTGTGCCGACGGCACTGACGATGCTGCGGCTCGCCTTGAGCGTGTTCTTTGGAATGATCCGGCTACCGGCGTTATGAGACATGCAGACGCAGGATACGAAACAGCGATCGACTGCGCGAGGGAGCAGGATTTGCGACTTCCATCGGTGTTCAGAAGCTAGTTCTTCGCTTCGCTAAGCATTCTTCGAGGATGCGATGCTCTAAAATGGGCGGCACGTTCGAGGGAACGCGCTGCCCATTTGCTGCGTAAAACATCAAGCGAAAAGTTGCGGGCAGAGGGTGCGCGTCATCGAATAAGTATTGTTTTGGCTTGCTGCCAATACAGCTAGCGATCGTCGCATCGCCTGAGAACCGCCGAAGCTGCGAAAACTTTAGCCAGTAAGCGCCTCCTTTTTGTACTGCACTGCAGTAGATAACGTCTCTTGGAGAACGATCCGACGAAAATATTCGCTTGAATTCTCAGAGTGACCGTACGAGCATGTCTATACATATTAGAAAAACGGATTCCTGGGATCACGAATGAAGAAGGAAGGAAATGTCATGGGAAACCTCGACAGAGCGTGTGATCACACGTTCTTTCAACAGAACGGTCTAACGGTCCAATGCAGATACTGATATCCGGATTGGCGATCGGCTGTGTTTATGCGCTGATCGCGCTTGCTCTCGTCTTGGTTTACAAGGCGACCGATGTGGTGAACTTCGCGCAGGGCGAGATCGCCATGTTCGGAGCCTTCATCGCATGGATGCTTTGCACCCGCTTCGGCCTCTCCGTTTGGCTCGTTCTAGCCCTTGCTCTTCCGATCGGCGCAGTCATTGGCATCGTTACTGAGCGAGTGGCAATTCGTCCGCTTGCGAAATCGTCGCCCTTGACGGCCTTGATCGCTACGATCGGTCTTTGGATGATCTTTCACTACGGCGCGGGCTGGCTCTGGGGATTCGACCCGTTCCGATTTCCTTCGTTGCTCAGCGACACTCCAATGCAGATCGCAGGGGCGCGGCTAAGCGGAAACAGCGTTGCTATCGCAGCAGTCACCATCGTTCTGCTTGTTGTGCTCTACATTTTCTTTGAACATTCACGCGAGGGCATCGCAATGCGTGCCGCAAGCATGAATCAGCGCGCGGCACGACTGATGGGTGTGAAGACCAAGAATGTTTCGGCTTGGTCGTGGGGAATGGCAGGCGCGATCGGTATGATCGCCGGAATCCTGTTGGCGCCGATCACTTTCGTCGATGTTGATATGATGTCTCAGGCATTGATCAAGGCGATTGCAGGTGCGGTTCTCGGGGGAATGACATCGTTGCCCGGGGCGGCCATCGGTGGGCTGACGATCGGGATCATTGAAACCATCGGCGGTGCCTACGTGTCGTCCGAGTTCAAGGATGTTTTCGCATTCTTTGTGATCATCGCGGTCTTGATGGTCAGACCCGAAGGGCTTTTCGGAAAGCCCGCAATCAAGAAGGTCTGATATGAATCGCTCTAGTATTATCGCCATTGCAATATTGGCTTTCGCTGCCGTCCTGCCACTTTTTGGGAAATCGTACATCGCCTTCGTTCTCGGTAGCGCGGCGCTCTACTTCATCGTTGCGGTATCGCTCAACGTGCTCGTTGGCTTGAGCGGGCAGGTTTCGATCGGACATGCGGCTTTTTGGGCTTTGGGGGCCTATGGTTCCGCGTTGGTCGTGACCAAGTTGGGACTGCCATTCTGGATCGGAATCGCGGCGGGCACGCTGATATCGACGATCTTCGGAATTGCAGTCGCGATACCTGCGCTCCGTATTCAAGGACACTATCTGGCAATTGCCACGCTGGCTTTCGCGCTCTTCATCGAGAAAGTCCTTCATGAATGGGAGGGATTAACGGGAGGCCGCGCCGGCATCTTCGTTCCGAGACCGTCGCTATTCGGATATCAACTCTCCAGCGATCGCGACTATTACTGGCTTCTGCTGATTGTCTGTGCGTTAGTCGCGTTTATTGCTAGTAACCTTCAACGCTCCCAAACGGGTCGCGCCTTGCAGGCCCTGCGCATGAGCCCCACGGCCGCACAGTCTTGTGGCATCGATCGACGAAGGGCGATGATTGTCGTCTTCGGCATCAGCGCGGCATTGTGTGGTTTGTCGGGGGCGCTCTATGCCCATTTCATCGGATACCTGAGCGCGTCGACGTTCTCGTTGGAGACTTCCCTTTCATTCATCACGATGGTCGTGATCGGTGGGACCGGAAGCATCGCAGGGGCTCTCATGGCGGGACTGTTTTTGGCCATTGCGCCGGAAGTTTTGCGAGGATTCGGTACGTTGCAGATGGTGATCTACGGTGTGCTGCTGCTTCTTTGCGTGATCTTTTTGCCGCGCGGTCTGGCGAGTCTACCTTCCGTGATACGGGCGCGACTGCGGTCAAAGCAGCTCAATAAGGCAGTGCGATGACTAGTCTTCGACTTGAAAAACTGTCCATCATGTTTGGCGGATTGCCAGCGCTGCAAGATGTCTCCCTGACGGTCGATGCAGGCCAGATCGTTGGTCTCATCGGCCCGAATGGAGCCGGTAAAAGCACGCTTTTGAACGCTACTTGCGGAATTTATAAGCCGACGTCTGGGACTGCCTCCTTCGGAGATCGTGATCTCTCAAGAGTTGCTCCGCACGAACTCCCTGAACTAGGCATCGCGCGAACTTTCCAGAATCTCGAACTCTTTGGTGAGTTAACGGCACGAGAGAATGTGCAGGTTGGCTGTGACTTCCGTTTCAAGAGTTCGCTTTTATCGGATCTCTTTGGCGTGGCGTCGAAAAGCCCAACAACATCCGACGCATCGCGGGTCGTGGACGAGATGCTTGCCCGGTTTGATCTAACGGACGTGGCCAGCGAGCCCGCTGCTACACTTTCATACGGGATACAGAAGCGTATAGAAATGGCCCGGGCGCTTGTGGCGCAACCCAAGCTGATACTTCTGGATGAGCCCGCCGCGGGTGCAAACCCAACTGAGAGCAAAGTCCTGGGAGAACAAATCAAGCGATTGCGTGAAGAGATGGGAATCTCGGTCCTGCTAATCGAGCATGACATGCCGCTCGTCATGGGCGTTTGCGATCATGTGGTTGTCCTTGATCATGGGACCAAGATCTTTGAAGGCAGTCCTTCTGAGGTCGCCAAGGCTCCTGCTGTTGTTGAAGCCTATCTCGGAGAGGAGCCGGACAATGCTGGCCATTGAGGGTCTTTCCGTACGATACGGTGGCGTTTCGGCACTTCGAGATGTCAGCTTCAAAATCGAAGCTGGAACCATTTCGTGCCTACTCGGCTCAAATGGTGCCGGCAAGACGACGCTCCTTAATGCCGTCATGGGAGTGGCAGATCAGCAAGCCGGCAAACTCGTCTGGGAAGGCAAGCCTATCGAAAGACTCCCGACGGAGAAAATCGTGTCGTCCGGAATAGCGCTCGTGCCGGAAGGTCGCCAGTTGTTCGGCGATCTGACTGTTGGCGAGAATCTCAGGATGGGGGCGTTCCTGCGAAGAGACGTCTCGCCTAAGGACTACGACGAGATATTCGATCTGTTTCCACGTCTCGCGGAGAGACGAAGTCAACTCGCCAAAACGTTGTCTGGTGGTGAACAGCAGATGGTCGCAATTGGGAGGGCGTTGATGTCCAAGCCTCGTCTGTTGCTGCTCGACGAGCCTTCGCTCGGGCTGGCTCCGATCCTCGTGCGTGAAGTAATGCGCCTGATCACAACCATTCATGCCCGAGGCGTGACTGTATTCGTGGTCGAGCAAAATGCCAGGCAAGCTCTGGCAATTTCTAGTGTCGCGCATGTTTTGGAGAAGGGGCGCCTTGTGGCGTCGGGGCTTGCAGCCGACATCGCAAACAATCCCGCAGTCAGAACGGCCTATCTCGGCGCGAACGCTCACTAGACGTAACCTCGAAAGGAACGAGCACTATGAAGATGACTAGAATCGCCTTGGGCTTGATCGGTGCGGTTGGGCTTTGTTCGCCGGCTTTGGCAGAGAATGGAGTAACCAAGGACGAGATTGTGATCGGCGCGTTCTTGCCGCTTCAAAGCGGTCTGGCGGCAGGCGCAGCTCAGGTGCGTGATGGTGCTTTGGCATATGCTCAGCACATCAACGACCAGGGTGGTATAAACGGCCGCAAGATTAAGTGGCTCACCGAAAACGACTCCTACAACCCACAGCAGGCGGTTGCGGCGACGCGCAAGCTCGTTGACCGCGACGAAATCTTTGCAGTTGTCTCGCCGCTCGGGACCGTAACGGCTATGGCGGTGCTTCCCTATCTCGTCCAGAAGAATATTCCCATGATCGGCCCCGTCGTCGGCAGCCCTAAGCTATTGGAGCCGACTGACCGTGTTGTCTTCGGGGTTCTGCCGAGTGGCGTCACTCGCGGCAAGGCAGTTGCCCAGCATGCGGTCGAGGAAATGAAAGGTAAGTCGATAGCTGTGTTCTCGCAGAACGATGACTTTGGAAAAGATGTCCGTGATGGGGCCGTCGAGTATTTGAAATCCAAGGGAATGTCGATCGCAGCAGAGGCAAGCTACGCTCCAAATGATGCCGACATGAGCAGTCAGGTCGCAAAGCTTCGGGCAGCGAATCCCGACGTCGTGGTTCTTGCAGGCATTCCCAAGCCGCTCTCGCTATTCATCAACGAGGCAGCAAAGCAAGGCTGGAAGCCAAAGTATGTTGGCCCATCCCAACTCACAGACCCGCTTATGGTTGAGCTATCCGGCGATAATGTAAACGGTACCGAGATCATTTATGATGTCGCGCTTCAGAATAGCCCTGCGGCCAGTGAAGCTAACGCCATTCTGGCAAAATACGCGCCACAGACACGGCCAGGATACTTTGCGTATAACGGCATGATCGGGATGATGCTGTTCGCAGAAGCCGTGAAACGCGCAGGCACAGAGCCGACTCGGGAAAAGGTGATAACCGAATTGGAGAAGCTTCAGCAATTCAAGAGCGGTATTTTCCCTCCTATCTCTTATGCTCCCAATAACCACGCAGGCGTGAAGACGTTCGGCGTTGCCAAATGGGAAAACGGCAAGTTGGAGATGGTGAAGGGCTGGTGAGCCGAGCGACGTATTGACGGGAGCGGGGCGGCGCTCGTTGCGCTGCCCCTGATCTTGGCTGAATCTTACTGTTGTGGCGCGCTTTCCGCTTCTAGTACCTGCTAGATGCGGCGGTGATGCTGTGGCGGATGTCTTCGCCTGTATCTCGTATTGACGCGCCGGTTCATCGGTTCGCGGCAAACCTTTCCAATCCTTTATGTTGGTATACTTTCACGGCGAAGGATCTCCGCGCGAACTAACCTCGCACGATCGATACCATCTTCAGTTTCAAGTTACGCGTTCTCAGGTCGATGATAGCTTCATCGTAGGACGACCATATCGACATTCCTGAGATCCGCCGGACCGCGCTCATGCGCTAGAGCGATCACACGGTCATGGCAGGTATATTCGATATGTGTATGCCGAGTGTGGCCGGTGAGGTTTCGCCACTTTCAATGCGGAAGTTATGGCGCGTTGTATGACCGCGGAGCTGAAAGCATGCCACATTCTCTAAGGGATTTATCGAATAGAGTGGTTCTTAGCGGGGTGTGACGGCTCGGCGGATCGTCTGAGAGGCGCTGGCAATCTGAGCGCCGACCTGATCGTTCTTACTGCTTAAAACCGCCGATGCGCCCCGCGAGCCACGCTTGCGCCGATGAGATCAGAGCTTTTGGCATCAAAACTTGGTGGAGATACTCGCGCTCACGGTTAGGGCTCTGGACTTCGACGCTTCCGTGCAGCATTTTCGAACGGATAGACCTCAGGGCGCATGCTACCAGCTGCCTGTATTTGAATGAAAGCAAGGATATTCTAGATGGCCCCCAGGCGTACTGCGGCAGCAGGAAAGACGCATTCGCGGTCGTCCACAGGGGTTCTCCTCTATCAGCGGATCCGGCGTGACATCGAATCCAAGATACTGTCCGGGGATTGGCGGCCCGGATACAAGATCCCCTTCGAAAAGGACCTGATGGCGAAGTACGATTGTTCGCGCATGACCGTGAACAAGGTGCTTGCGGGGCTGGCGGCAGAGGGGCTGATCGAGCGGCGGCGCCGTGCAGGAAGTTTCGTTGCCCGACCACGGGTTCAGTCTGCCGTTCTGGAAATTCCCGACCTTAGGGAGGTTGTCGAGCTGCGTGGCGAGAAATATCGATACAGTCTTGCAGACGTCAAAAAGCGGGTCGCCAGTCGCGCCGACCGGACATGGCTCGGCGTTACTGTGAAGGCACCCGTGCTTCAGGTCACGTGCCGGCACGAAGCTGGCGAACAACCTTTTGCGTTCGAAGATCGTCTGATCAATCTCGTTGCCGTACCCGAGGCTTCGAACGAGGATTTCTCGCTGGTCCCGCCCAGCGCGTGGCTGGTAAGCCACGTTCCATGGACGCAGGCAGAACATCGAATCTCCGCAGTCAATGCCGATGCGGCCATGGCGAGCGAACTCAATGTCCCGGTTGGTTCCGCATGCTTGGTGATAGAGAGATGGACATGGCGAAACGGAGAGCCGATCACAGCTGTTCGTTTGACGCATCCCGGCAATCTGTTCGACCTCGTTGCGCGTTTTACGCCCTCAAGTGTCGATCGACGTAAGGCTGCAGCATAGTTCGACTTTCTGTGCCTGATGCAGGGAGGTCGCCATCCTCGGATCTTTGCGAGTGCGAGAACGTGGGTCTTGAGACCTCAGGTTCCTTCTTGCACGCTTTTCCTCAGGTAGCGGATTCTAAGCCCTCGCGGGCTTGGTGGCTTTGGAACTAGGCTGCCATTTTCAGGGGCCGGACAAGTTGACGTATTACCTGGCGGGTTGGCTCCAGAGCGGGCACCTATCGCCCCACTGTGTCGCGGGCGAAATCAACAAGGTAGTCGTTTAGCTTAATAGAGAACTTTTCGGCAGCGGCGGTGTCTTGGTCGATAATCGCATGCAATATCGCCATATGTAGCCGCCGGCCGGCGTCGATCTCTTTCCGCTCATCGACCACATGGCTGATCCAGAAGCGCCGTGAGAGACCCTGCAACGGTCCCATCGCGGCTGCAAGATAGTCATTTCGCGCCCCTTTGACGATAAGATCGTGCGTGCCCTGAACCGTCTCGATATAGGCCCTCATTGCAAAGCTACCCTCTGTGAGGAGGGCCTTCATCTCGACCATACTGCGTCGGTCAGCCTCGGTTGCGCGTCGGCAAGCCAACTGCACGGCGAGGGCTTCCAAGACCCGCCTTGTCTCAAGCAGGCGAAACTGCGCTTCGACAGAAATCGGAGGTACAAGGACGCCCTTATTTGGATGGATCTCGACCATCCTATTGCGGGAGAGTTGCTGTAACGCTTCTCGAATAGGCGTTCGGCCCAACCCTATCTGGTCCATCAGCATAGCTTCGGACACGAGCGAGCCGGGTGCGATCTCGCCGAACAGGATCATGTCCTCAATTGCCCGATACGCACGGGCCGTTTTTCCGATCTCAGTCA
The DNA here is from genome assembly GCF_058800725.1 of Tardiphaga sp. GW822-FHT04G09. Lineage (NCBI taxonomy): Bacteria > Pseudomonadati > Pseudomonadota > Alphaproteobacteria > Hyphomicrobiales > Nitrobacteraceae > Tardiphaga > Tardiphaga sp. GW822-FHT04G09. The sequence continues at coordinate 247,270 of NZ_JBXAMO010000004.1, forward strand.
TCTTTGAGTTTCCGACTCACCCCACTGGTTGGCGCGCCGCATCTTGTAGCCGAACGGACGCGCAATGCCTCTGATCTTGACAACCGATATATCGATTGCATATCGATATATCGGTTGGTTCGAATTTGCACTGATAGCCGTCGGATCAAAATGACAATGTACAGCGGACCCGATAGGCGCCGCGTAGTGGAGATGGTTCGATGAAGTATTGCCCCGGGTCGGATAAGTCACCGCTGCCGTTCAGCCCGTTCAAGAGCTGCACGGTGCCGCGACCCATCGGCTGGCTTTCCAGCATTAGTCCGGAAGGAGAGGAGAATTTGGCGCCTTATAGCCAGTGGCAGAACCTCACCTTCGATCCGCCCATGGTCATGTTCTCTGCGAACCAATATCCCGACGGGCGGCGCAAGGACACTGTTCTCAATGCTGAACGGACCGGTTGGTTCGTGTGGAATATGGCGACTTGGGCGTTACGTGAGGCAGTAAACCGTAGTGCGATGGCTTTGCCACCGCATGAGAGCGAGTTCGACGTCGCTGGGGTTACGAAGAAGTATGCGGACTTGGCGCGGGTCCCGATGGTGGCCGAGAGCCCCGTGCATTTCGAGTGTCGCTATTTGAGTACGCACCGACTGGCGGGCAACTCGAATGTCGGGACTATCGACATCGTCTTTGCGCGCGTTGAGAAAATTCACATCGACGATAACTTTATCACAGCGGACGGTCGTCTTGACATCCCCGCCATCCAGCCGATCGCGAGGTTGGGATATTTCGATTACACTGTTGTCCGCGAGGTGTTCGAGATGCGTGTGCCGGAGGCCGATGGTGACGCGCAAGCCGGATTAGAAGGTCGCGCGGGCTGATTTTTCGTTTCATAAGCTTCTAAAATGGAGGAATGATCGATGGACCAGCGTTATTTACGCCCCGCTAGACCGAACGTTTGAGGTCTATGTTGGCGTCAGGGGGGCGTCCCGGGCGTTGTTGTCTTGGCCACGGATATTCACGACAATTTCTATGAAGGTGCGGCTGGGCGGCGTTCAATTAACGCGGCGCAGCCCATGAAACAATGACCGGCGTTGCCGCGTGTTCACTTTCCGGACAACCTATTTCACCTACCTCAAGATCACTGACTATGGTTGGTCGTAACCGTCGATGGTGCTGGATAATTTGTCGCGCTACATAGCAGCATGGAGCCTGGCCCCACCATGTGTGCGTTCGACGTAACGGCCAAATTGGATCAAACCCTGGCAGCATCGGTCTGCATTGCGCCGCCGTTGTGCCTCGACCGAGGCTGCTGAGCGACAATGACGCATCGTATGTTGAAAGTGGTCCGGCTGACTGGCTGAAGGACCAGGGCAGACGGCATGTTCGGGGAGCACCGTATCACCCGCAAACTCAGGGTAAGATCGAGCAGCAGTACCAAATCCTGAAGAGCCGAATCTTGCTCGAAAACTGCTAATAACCCTGAGGTCTCGAACGAGAGATCGTATCCTTCGTCGAGCATTACAATCACGACCACTATCATGTGAGCATTGAGAACGCCAAACCGGCCGACTTCTACTTCGACAGAGCCGAGGCGATCCTCATAAAACGCCTGTGGATCGCACTACCTGCCATCGCAAACTGGCGCCTGCAGACCGCTTAAGCTCCACCCCGCGATCCGTAGCGATAACAAAATCGCTGTTTTCAGATAGCCTTTGCAGCGAGGGCTTACGAGGATGTGTAGTGTGCCGGGAAATTCTGACGGCAGACGTTGGCCAGCCAACGAGTCGGGGAGATCAATTTTGAATCAGTATATCCCTTACGCCTAATCATATCCGAAACACGCGCAACCGTTGCTTTCCCTTTGCCGGTACTTTTCGTCCACTCGCTGAATCAATTTTAATTAAACCGTAAGCATTACAGATGCACAGGTGTGGAAAGAGCAGTTTGTTCTAATGTGTAGCATTTGAGAGCATTTTGAAGTTGCTTCGAATTGCTCTCTTTTGTTTCAAAGGTTGGACGTGAACTTACTGAGGCGAGTTCATGTAAATGATCCCGGGTCTTGAGCCGAGAGTTTTACAGCAGATTTTTCGTGTCTCCGGTGAGCACGTACTTGACCGTCTTGTCGTCGTCAGACCGATACGTTCGCAGGGTTTAAAAGCTTGGCATGGCCGGGCGCGTGATTGCCGGTCTCCCGGTGCGCAAGTGGATGCGTTAAAGCAAAGGCACCCTTGGCGCTGCAGACCGCGAGCGCCAAACTCCAAGCCGCGCTCGCCGCTATAGTGGTTTCACTCGTGCTGTCAGCGACCGCTTTATATCAGCGAACGACAACAGGGGGCCGGGTCTGAATTCGATTCTCGATTTCTAACTTTAGAATCTTCGCGTGCCGCTCGCGATAGGCTGTTTTCATAAGGTTGGTCAGGCAGTACCAAGGCGCCACTCCAACGGCTTCTGCCCACTCATCATAGTCAGCATCCAACCCGACTATAGTCAAATGCTGTGTGGTGCCGACGGGCACAACTGCCCGCCAAGGTAGATCCTCATGAAGCGTATCCGGCTCAAGCGGGAAATCATTATTGATCCGGACTGGTCCCGACCAATTAAACTTCAACCTCACGCCGTTCGCTCCCATATGCTGCTTCTTATTGTAGGGCTTGCCCTCCACAAATGAATTCATGCCAGCGTCTCCACCCCGCCCTGCTTTGAATATGCCGGTGCGTATGATCACAATCGCTATGTCGAGACTGGTTAGATGGATCAGTGTTGGCAATTGCGCTTGCTCCGCTCATTGGGGACTTTTTGTAACAACTTTTCATAACAAACTAGATAGAACGCTCGGATCCTAGCTTGACCTGCCCCGACGCTTGAGACGACGCTGGTAGTGGACAGAAAGCCGGAGGCTAGATCCTCGACCACCTGTCTGAAGGTATACCATGTTGCTGCTACCAATCGGAATTCCGATTATTGATTGTTTCAAATTGCTCTCTTTTGTTTCAACAGTTGGGAATGTGAACTCACTAGGGTGAGTTCATGTCGATTGATCCGAAGTCCTGGGCTGCTAGTTTCACTGCAGATTTGCTTGTCTCGGGAGAGCACGTACCGCTCGACCGTGTCGTTGGTCGCCACGCCGACGCGTTCGCGGAGCTTCGAAAGCTCGGCTTGACCTGGCGTGGGATTGCCGGCCTCTTGGTGCGCACGGGAGCTCGTCGGAGCAACGGCAACCTGATTTCTTCAGATCAACTCCGGGTTAGCTTTGCTCGTCTTGACCGGAAGAAATCCACTTCGCGGGACAAGCAGGGCCGCACCACAAGGGCTTTGGCGCCCCAAACCGCAAATGATGCGCCTCCATTGGTAACGGCTCTGCCGCTCGTTCAGGAACATCGTTTACTGCCCAGCGCAGAGCGGCCGAAGAGCGAACCCCAGGACGTCTCAAACACCGAGATCGAAGCTGCGCTCTCACGCCTCAACAAAATCGTTAAAAGGGAAATAAAAGAATGACATTCGCTGAGTTGAAACGAGTCACCGAAGAGTCACGGGCTCAGCGGAATGAGTATTTCTCGCGTCTTTACGGGCATGAGGCCATTGAAGATTTTGAAGGTGTAGATGAGGGTGATCTCTATCCGTCAAACCGGTATTATACCATTCAGCTGTTCTACGATCCTGCCCGATTTCGGACTGCGGCCGAACGGCGGAGATTGCTTGCTCAGGCTCGCGCGCAACATCCTGAGCGCAAAGTGAAACTGCGAGCTCTCGACCCGAAAGATCTTTCAGATTTTAGCATCTCGCCGCACGCGTATATGGAAGAGCTTTTTATTGAGCGCGGCCACGTCACAGACGTGGAGGGAAGAAGTGAGGGCCATGGTAGACGCAACGACCTACTTGTTGTTGCGAGGAATATTGCAGCCTTGCAGACCAATGGGTTCTTTTGGAGCCTGATGTTGCAAGAGCAAGGACGCAGCTTAGGTTTTGCCCTATCAAGATTGAAAGAGGAGCGAGACGAGCAGGTCCTTGATATAATGGCTCCCGTTTTCGGAAAACGGACCGAGATCGTCGCGCGGCGCCTTGCGACCGACGACGAGAATGAAGATCGCCCGTCAATTCTTCCACTCGTGATGCACGAACAGTTGATGTTAGGTACCGGCGTTCCCGTGAATTATACTGTTCATCTCGCATATGAAGCGACACCTGGGACGGCGGTCGACCTCGGCAGTCGATTGAAGACGCGTAGATTGATATATCACAACCGAGCCGGTGCCACCTCGGCTCAGGTGGCGTTTGAGATGTCTCACTCCCAAGAGCTTTTTGGCGACGGGGGCGCGGCCGGTGCGGAGGCAAACAAGGCGATGAACGCAGCGATTCTGACTTGGTTTAGTCAAGTCATCGTCGCTCAACGCAAGATTTGCTGGATATCTCGTGCACGCCGATCCTGGGATGTCGGGACAACGCAAATTCGCGCTGAAGCTGAGCTTCACAGCAGTGTCACCGGTGTCGATCAATTGCCTCGCAAGATCGGCAAAGCCAAAAACTGGCAGGAGCAAATCGATGCGGCCACGGAAGCCGCTCTATTGAACATCGAACACGCGACAGATCAGGCCCCGGCAGGCTTTGTCTATGAAGCCAGCTTGGATGACCGCGTAGTCGCGGCTCTAAATGGCTCGGCGATCGAATGTCCCGACACGGATGATGAATTGGCATTCTTTGAGGCCGGTTTGCACACGGTTGTTCTGGCTTACTGGATTGGCTCTCTAAAGCGGACCGGCGAGGGGACCCTCGACGCAACGATGGCGCGCTGCATTCGTCAATCTTGGAGAGCCATACAGGCCGGCAACAATTGCTTGCTTGGCCAGTTTTCTGAAGAAATATGGCGTGCGCTTGTTGAAATCGCAGAGAGCTTTCTTCCGCCGATCCAGCATATGGCAGGTCGATTGCCGTCATACGACCGTCGTGGCTTTAACGAACCGACGCCGATCACCGTGACTTATGCATGGCTAACGCTACAGACATTGCAGGAGCCGCGCTTGCAACGACGAACGCGCACGCGCCTTGAGCTTCGCGGGCCGATGCTTTGCTTTCCATCGAACCAAGCAGAATATTGGAAAGAGAAGGCTCGAATTGTTCGTTCACCTCGTGGCTTTTCCGCACCTCCTAAGGCTGAGCCATAGACGCTAGAAGTCCATTTTTGTGCTCAGTGAGGCCTTGCAGCTCTTTCAGAAACTTGCAGATAGCGACGGGAATTAGCCGGCGCTATCTCCGCCTTCTGCTCAAGGCGCCGCCCGCGGTGTGGGACGGGCAAATTTCGTCCACGCTGACGGCACAAATCCCTCGCCGCGGATCGTCCACGTCGTGAGAGGCCAATCGAAGCAATAGGCGTGGCCCGCGTATTGCACGATAGCGCGTACGAAACGCTTATCTTCGCTCTCCCCGAACACGCCAAGCTCGCCAGCAAATCGTGTCGCGCTGACCACTGGCTTGGTGTCCGTCTGGCTGATGAACAATCGCTTATCGTCGTCAGCGGGATAGTTATTCGGAGCCAACCATCTGATGTCTCGGTATCCGATCATCTTCTCCGCCCACTCGGCGCTGGCACCGGCGGTGAGACGGCCAAAGATTTTCATCTGAAAGAGGTCGAGCAAGAGCTCGGCGTCATCTCCATAAGGCTTTAGCTGACTCTCAGACTGAAGTGCCACAATGCACGCAAGTCCTTTTTCGCGTGCGACGGACAGCGTGCGTGCGAAGCCGTCAATCTTGCCTAAGGAGTAGAATTCGTCCAGAATAATACTGACCCGGCGAGACATGTCGATTTTCACCGATGCATCCGATAGCTCCTTGCAGGTCCGCCGCAAGATGCCGCCACAGACAACGGTAGACATCAGTTCGAAGTTCGGTGAGGTCTGGATGACGACAATTTTCGGACCAGTGTAATCTTTCGACAACCAAGCCTTTATCGAAAAGCGTTTTGATGGCTGAACGGTCGACCAGGCGTAGGCCATCGGACGCAAGCTCGTCATGGCTGCACTCAAGAGTGTGGCCATAATGCTCATGACCGTTTTGCTCTCGCCATCTTCGTCACCACTCTGCAGCAGCGGACTTGCACTCAAATCAAGCGCTTCGATGCGCTGCCGCAGATCGTTGGGATTTGACAGGACCACGTTGAGCAAGTCTCGCGCTCCCCACTCAGTCCCCATTTCGTCAGCGATTGTGGAAATGATGTCGGTCAAAATGAGCCGAGCAGTATCCGACCAGAAACTCTGCTCTGATGCGGGAATAACGTCGGTCGCGAAATCAGCCGCTGCGGCGGGGCCGTCAATGTCGGCAGCGATGTCCCAGGCCCAGCCGTCACGATGTGCGGGAGAAATTAGAACGGTCGAAGCCAGATCGAACGATTGCGTGACGTCTCCCTTATTGCAGTGGGTCATCAAGAGGTCTCCACGCTCCGCCATCTGCGTTGCATAAGCGCGGACGAGATTCGACTTTCCATGACCCGAAGCACCGAAAATCATGATATATCGGCTCTCAAGCTCGAACGGCAGGTTGAGTTGCGGCGCAAGCCAGATGCCTTCACGTGCGAAGTACCCGACCTCTTTCCGGAACTGGCGCTGCAACTTTTGGCGTGCGTCATCATCGTAATAGATGCGCGGGTCGGTTTTGTCGGGCGTCAAGAACGGCTCGATCAATGGAGCTTCGTCCCGCGCAGTTAGGTATGCAAGATACGCCGAGGCCAGTGCAATCACGACGGCTGCCGTCGCTCGGCGCCACCCATCGGCGAGAAGAAAGCCCCAGTGACGGGTATCGAGGAGCTGCATCAGGTGGGCGCTCCAGGTGAACAAGGTGATCGGCTCGTTCGCGCTCGGCAGCGTGATGAACAATGCAATCAGGGGAATGCTCGAAAGTACGAACACGATAGAGCCCACATAGATTGCCTCATCGTTCGAGCGATACAGGTCCAGGCCTGGCTTAAGTTTGGGAAGGATAGCCATTTCTATTTCCAGTTCTGAATGAATTGCAGGAAAAGCTGCGTCAGCGTGTCCCACTGACGCATGATGACGGCGGCGCCGACGAAGAGAGGCACGGTGGTGATTAGGCCCAGTCTGACGGCGTGGGTGCGAATCGATCGACGATTGTGCTGCCGATCGGTCCAGTTCCGGTCTGTCGAGACCGGGAGCATGTTTGACTTGCCTACGGTTGCATCCGCTTTTTGCGGCGTCGGCTTATTTGCCCCGTTGCTGGGACGCGCCTTGACCGACTTCAATGCAGGCGCGGCTGCCCCAGCTTGCGGCAGCTCTGACATTTCCTTTGCGATGCGCCGCCTGAGCACGCGGAAGAAATATCCGGTGCCGTCCGGTCCCCACTTCTGGAGCTGTGTACCGCTGACCGAGCGGCCTTTCGTCAAGACTTCCTCGACAGCCAAGCGAACCTGAACGCCGATAGCGCTTTTACGCTCAGCCTCAATCTTGCTCATGGCAGGGATAGAAGCCTGCTTGTCAGCAGGCTTCTGTTCTTGCGGACGCTTGCTCATTATGCGCCTCCCTTCGGCAGGTAGATGAGCTGCGAGAGGCTCTGATGCATGTCGCGGAAAAACACCGCGACGGCGCGCCGGGCGATCTTGACGTCGCCCACTTCCATGCCGAGTCGCTTTGCGGCGTCCTGCGGCTCCATCGCGAGCGCCTTCAAGAATCGCAGCCCTGCATTCTCATACGGCTCCCAAAAGTCTGCGAGGATAGCCGGCATCTTGATCCGCTCCACGCCGGTAAGGAGTGGCTTCAGCTCCCTCTCGAACTGCTGACGAGCCGGACCGTTATTGCGCAAGCCATCAAGCGGACCTCGGTCGATCAGATTCTCGACCAATACAAGCCGCGCGCTTGGCATCGCCTCGCGGAACCGCCGGATGGTTTCGGCAGCCGATGCAATCGCGTCGGTCTCCGCCTGCACCAACACGAAAACGAAGGCGGGCAACTTCCAGCTTACCAAGTCCTCGTCGATATCGACTTCCCGGAGAAAGTTGGCAGCATTCTCGACTTCGTCCGCGCCGATATCGAACAGCACACTCTGGCCGCTGGCAATCGCCTTGCTCGCGGCGGTGTAGAGCGGCGTGAACGATTTCCGGACAAGTGCCGGATCGTGCATGACGAGATCAGGATTGGGGCGCAGGTCAATCACCTTTGCACCGATCAGCGTGGCGAGCCTCTTCTTATCGTCGGCCTGGAATGCGGTGAACGGGTAGCCGTTCACTGCCAACAGGTCGGCGACGGTCGCCATAAGGTGGGTCTTTCCGACGCCGCCCTTCTTGGCCGCGGTGATAGCGAGGATTGGCGGTTTCGCCGGATGAATGGTAGTCATGGTAAGCTCCTCTAACGAGTTGACGAGATCGCCAACTTCGATTGGAAGCTTCTCACGAGATCAGGACATGCTCTTTGGAACCCAAAGTGCAAGATACGTTGTCATTAAGCTGCTGAATTTGAGAATGAATTTTAAGGACACGTCTCTTTTGGAGGGCTTTATGCGGAGCACGACGCTTTTGCAAAGCCAGTTGTCGCGCTCGTCGGACGTCTGCAAGACCAGCCACATCCCGTCGTCGTTGTGACGCGGTCAAAGCCAACGGACTTACCCTATGGCTTTCCTATAACATGGCTGCGGTGGACATTAGCACTGAATCGCAGGCTCAGGTTGCGATCAGATAAGAGCCGTCGCGGCAGGGGCAATACGGAGTGTTTCCCGCATCTGATAGAGCAAAAATGGCGGCATCGCAGCTTCCCAACACCAACAGGTACTATCCTCGTGGGTTGTTATCGTTCGCGATCGCCATGAGGAACATCGCAGCTTACCGACGAAACTTTGGGGTCCAACTCTGGACCAACTCGTCTTCGTCATCGTCGGTGTCGTCGACCTCCGAGCGTAAGGACAACGCGCGGCAGGTCAAGATCGTAAGCGTACGACCATATTCACCAAGGCCAACAACCTCCTCGACCACGCGATAGCTTCGGTCGCCGCCTAGCCAGTCCTGCAATCGAGCATCGCCTGCATCACGTCGTCCCGCGCGGACATTGTCAGGTTCGGCATTAAAACTTGCTGTCAGCGTACCGTTCGGAACAGCGGTCCCTTTCTTCAAGTAACGAAGACCTTTCACTTGCTTGATGCCGTCAGACATAAAACACCAATCGATGGCGTCGCCCTGACTAGAGATCACGGCGATTCCGTCGGCCGTCAAGGCGCTATAGCGGATTGCCGTCGCAGTCATCGACGTCTCACACGCGGTACGAAGCGCTTCCACGCAGTCCATACCCGCAGAGTGGTCAGCGATGGCCTTTTTGAAGGGCAATTCAGGCATCAGTAACGCCGCGGCGAAAACATCAGCTTCCTGCTCGTATGGATCGCCGGATACAAACCCGGCGCGCGATTCATGTACGCCGGTTGTCAGGAGCGCTTCGGGATGGCCTTCAATGAAGTAATGCCCAAGTTCATGGCTGATGCTGAAGCGCTGGAAACCACGGCTGGGAATGTGGGTCGCATAAAGAATGCCGAAATTGTCCCCGTGCTTGATCAGCATGCCCGACACACCCTCCGCCGTATCGGGCTTGGCCCGCACCACAATGCCCTTGCTCGCGGCAATTGCCTCGGGATCAACCCACAGCTTCTCAACCTTCATCTGTCGCAGCAACGCATTTGCGGCAGCTTCGGCGAGCGACCGGCGTGCAACGTGAGGCTTTGTTGTCATTCGCTTCCTTTCGTTTTCCTCTGAACCAGCAGGTCGAGGAAATCCGTCGCCAGCTTCAAATCTTGTTCGGTCAACTTGCCTAGATCGCGGTGCAGACGCCCGATCGTTTCTGCGGACGCCTCCGGCGTGTCCGATCGCCCGAGCAGATAGTCGGTGGTGACGTCTAGAGCCGATGCCAGTGCTTTGAGATTGTCGAACGACGGCTTTCGGGGGCCCGACTCGAAATGAGACACGGATGCGGCTGGCAGACCGGCTTTGACGGCTAATTCCGCCTGGTTTAGCCCCCGAAGCGTCCGGGCGGACTTGAGACGTTGTTGAAAGATATCAATGGGTTGCTTCTCGTTCATGGCGCTTTCGATATGTACGACTTGACGTTTCCGCCATTTCGAGTCAATGTAATGGCGGTAACGACAATACTGCCATGGCGAAATCGCAAGGCGCAAGCCGGAACAGGAGGTCAGTGAAATGTCTAAGAATGATCGATTTGTCGTCCGGCATGGCGACGACTGGGCGGTGAAGAAGGCCGGTGTAAGCGCGCCGGAAAGCATCCACCACAAACAGAGCCGCGCCGAACAGCAGGCCAAATCTACCGTTCGCGGTCTCGGTGGCGGCGAAGTCCGCATTCAGGGACGCGACGGCAAGTGGCGCGACTCGGACACCGTCGCACCCGGCCACGATCCGTACCCGCCCCGCGATAATAAGCATTAGGACACCGGAGATTTCATCATGAGCAATACCGACGAGCTTGAACTGTCCACTGGTCATCGCCCTGATCATTTCGCCGCGCTGATCGCCGACGAGTCATTCGACTTCAGCAGCTTCCCATTTGATGACCGCAAGGTCACCGGAGCGCAGATCGGCGAAGCTTTTGGCGCACATCCCATCAGCGACTTCGTCGTCATCCAGCAACTTGAAAGCTTGGAACTAGAGGCTCTGCGGCCGACTGAGCTTGCAGATTTGGAAAAGTCCGTCCGCTTCTTCGTCATTCGCAGCGGTTCCACTTATACGTTCATCGTCGATGGCCTGAGTATGGTCTGGCCGAAGAAGGCGATTAGCGGCAAAGCTGTGAAGACGCTGGTCAACAAGAACGAGGACGACATCGAAGTTCTGCTGGAACGCGAGGACGAGCCGGACAAGGTGATCGGTGACGATGATGACATCCGACTGGCGGCTGATGGCGTCGAAAAACTAAAGACCCGCCATGCCAAGACGACTGTGACCATCATCGTCGAAGGTACCCCGCATGGATGGGATAAGAAAAAGATCAGTTACGCCGAAGTCGTGACGCTAGAAGTCCCGGACTACGCGCACCACCCCGACATCACTTACTCGGTCAATTTCACCAACGGCCCTCATAACCGTCCGGAAGGCGATCTAGCCAAGGGCGAGTCGGTCAAAGTCAAAGACGGGATGATCTTCAGTGTTTCAGAAACTGGTCAGTCATAACGAAGACATCAAGCGTTTGGTCGATAAGGGATATGCGGTCGGGTTCGACAGCAACTACATGATTGTTCGCGATATCCCTTATCTCGACGCGCAGGGCAATGAGAGCTGGGGCGCAATCGTGACCAAACTCGTGGCCGCGGATCAGGATCACGTGATTCAAGACGACCATCAGATCTTCTTCGCGGGCTCCAGCCCGTACAACACAGACGGTACGGCGGTCGTCAACTTAAGCGACCGTCCGACGACCTTGAGCCTCAGCGAGGCCGCCGCCGACGTGGCGGTCCAGCGACAATTCTCGAACAAGCCCCGTATCGACGGTCAACTAGTAGGGTTCGACAACTTCTTCGATAAGATCGAAAGCTATGTCGGTATCATCTCAGGTCCAGCCCGTGCCAAGTTTGGCAGCAACTGGTTGACTTACCGCTCGGTTGAAGCGATCGCGGACGCGTCCGTGTTCAAAATTCATGATACAATGACCAGCCGGGCCGAAATCACAGCGCTGTCGGCCAAGTTCAAAGACGAAGTCATTGCCATCATCGGGCTCGGTGGGACAGGCGCCTACATCCTTGATTTCATGGTCAAGACACCCGTCAAAGAAGTTCGCGGTTTCGATCTTGACCCATTCCATGTTCACAACGCATTCCGCTCCCCTGGCCGCTTCGAGGGCGGCGAGTTCAAACGCTCAAAAGCAGATGTCTATCAGGCCCGGTATGAGAATTTCCGCCACGGACTAACTCTGAAGGCGAAGTTCATCGATGCATCCTGCGCTCACGACTTTGACGACGTGACCTTTGCGTTCGTCTGCGTCGACAAAGGAAGTTCGCGAGCGGGAATTTTTGAAGTGCTGATGGCAAAGGGCATCCCGTTCATCGACGTCGGCATGGGCCTCAATCGCAAGCGCGGCCCTCTCGCAGGCATGATGCGCGCGACTTATTATGACACGGCCAATGCTCAGGCTGTAAAGGATAAGGGTTTTTCTGAACTTTCGGACCGCCCCAATGATGAGTATCGCGTCAACATCCAGATCGGTGAACTGAACGCCCTAAACGCGACGCTCGCGGTGATCAAGTATAAGAAGCTCAAGGGCTTCTATGTCGAGACAAACCCAGACTTTCAATTCTTGTTTGATCTGAGTGATTGTAAGATTACCCGGCGATCGGAAATCGATGAAGCTTGATCAGATCAAACTCCAGCGCGTTGAGTTTATGCCAAAGCAACTCGAGCCCGGCATTCTCTACGTTTCTGAAAAATATCGCGCAGTTGCCCATCTTTGTGTCTGCGGCTGCGGAGCCAAAATTCGCACACCGCTTGGTGCGACCGAATGGGCCTTCACCGATAGCACCGCCGGCCCGAGCTTATGGCCCTCGGTCGGTAACTGGCAGCAAGCCTGCAAATCTCACTACATCATCGATGGCGGCGAGGTTATCTGGTGCGGCACCTGGACGCCTGAACAAATCATGGCTGGACGCCGCGCTGAACAGGCCAAGCGAAAGGCACACTATGATGCCATGTATGCGAAGCGCGGTATCTTCAGCCGCGTCTGGCGGTGGCTCAAAGCGCTGTTCGGCGGGTAGCTTGTTCGCAAGAAAAATCATTATAATTGCACTTCGGCGAGCAGCGAAAAGAAGTATCGCGTAAAGTGCAGCGCACAGTCTTGGTGAGCTACACCATTCTCGAAGATGTCGCGCAGGTCGCGGGTGACAGTGGCGCGTGACGGATCGGCAATCCGGATATAACTGTTCGCCAACAGACCGCCTTTGAGTCCGTCGATAACCTGCCTACCTGTGCGCGATTTTGTCATGCGATCATTGAGACAATCTCGGCGCCGGTTTCGCTTTATCTCAGCACATCAAAGCCGCGAAAATTCGAGCAGTGTCCTTCTCAACTCGATCACGTCTGCCCGACTAGATTTAGATCCTCGATCTACGGGCAGCTAGATATGCCCTCAGCTACCCAGCGATTGCCCACGTTCCGAAACCGTCGTGCCCGGAAGAAAGCGATGCCGCCCGACGCAAGAGCCGGGCGGCCGATCCGGAGTCGGGCCCCGCAAGCCTCGGTATCTCTCCATGCGGGGCCGTGTGACGTAACTTCATAGTAAGAGCCCGTTCCGCTCGCGTGCGCGTTCTTGATCACGGTATCGATCTTGGTCGGCAACGAGAGCCAGCGTCGAGGTCTTCAAATTGGCGCGCGAAATCCTGGCGGCGAGATGGGCCATCTCGGCAGAATCACTCAACTCTTTCTGTTTTAAGCGGAGCTCTTGCTCAGTCTTCGTCTGTGCGGCCAGCAAAGACTGGTCAAAGAAGATCGTCGTATCGCCACGCGCGCGTGAAAGGGCAACATAGGTATCGTGTCGATCGTATTCAGTGCCCAGCACCACGGTGGCCGTTTCAGCGGTGAGACCTTGCGAACTGTATGCTGTCACAGCCAGATCGTGATTCAGCCTGACACGGCCGCTGCCGTCTATAAGCGCTTCCGTTGAAAATTCGACCTGCTCGCCGTCGACAATGGCGCGCACAAGAACATGCTGGCCGTCGAGCTGATCGATCCCTTCGATGCGACCGACGGTACCGTTGATGACACCACGACCGATCTTGTCCTGGCGAATGCCGAAGCGGATCTTGTCACCAATGGCAAGGTGCAGTCGATAACTGGTTCCTGAAGCATCCCCGGCCGTAATAGTATGATCAGGTCCAATGAGAACGCCATCGCTCCGCATCCGGGATCGGATTTCGGCATTGAGCGCCCGGACTGTTTTGTTGGATTTGGCAATTAGCAGATGATTTTTGTCTGGTGCGAGAGCCTGCGATTCCACATAGCAGTCGACGGCCGATTGGATCGTAGCTCGTGCACCCACGCGCCCCCGCAGCAAGCCATTTTCGCGGTAGGCCTCAAGTCCCGCCGCGGCATCACCTTTTGAAAACGCACGAGCAGCATCCTGAGCCCATTTCTCGTGCTGTCGCACAATTTTGTCGACCCGGGAGGGTTGAACGATCGAGGAAAGAATCTTAAGTGCCGGACCTGCACTTATAGGTTGCAATTGAGCTCTGTCGCCTATTAGGACAAGCTTCGCCCCAGACTTGGCAACCGCTTCAGTCAGCTCGTTCATCGTTTTCGAGCCGACCTGGCCGCACTCGTCAACCAGAAGGACTGTGTTGCGATCAAGAATATGCTGGCCCGATTTAATTTGCATCAACAGGCGATCTATCGCCGTGGCATCGATGCTCAACTCTGAACGCAACATTGCTGCTGTTCGATGCGCGATGGCCGCGCCTTTCACTATTTTTCCAGCAGACAGATAGCCATCGACTACGACCTTAAGCGTGGTTGTCTTTCCTGACCCTGCCGCACCTTCTATGATGACAAGAGATCCACCGCTTGTCGCTGCCACAGCTGCATGCCGCTGTTCTTCCGACATACCGCGCCGATCACACTTATCTTCGATCAACGTCGGATCAAGCTCAGCCCACCACCGCCGGGCGAGCACTCGAGCGGTTTTAAGGAGGTTTTTCTCGATCGCGATCATTTCTGGGGTCGAAAATAAGCCGTGTCCATGGATGTCTTGCGCGAGCTGCACGACATGACCGGCGTTGATCAACCGATCAACTTCCAGATCAATCCGATCAGGATTGGCTCCGGTTCCGACGAGGCTGCTCGCAACAGCCGCTAGAAGGTGACGCCGTTCGAATACCGACTCGTCTTCGGTCAAGCGCGAGGGGATCTCTGCCAATCGCTGAGTGATCAAGATCTCTCGATCATGATTGGATAGAATACGATCTGTCAGGGCATTGTCGATGAACTGCTCGACATCGATGCCTTGCTCCCGTGCCTGCTCTCGCCAGATTTCGAAACGATCTCGGTCATCTTGAGACTTCGATAAACGCGTCGCCTTGACGACAGCGGACGCCAGCTGCTGGGCCTCGCCAGTCACCAGATCATATTCTGCCAGGCGCTCCTCCAATTGATTTCTGCGCGAGGAGAAATAGCGCTTCGTGACTTCGCTCACCACTGGACCTGTCGGCGTGACCAACTCAAACATTCCGTTTTTCCCGGTGACCTCCGTCTGAAATCCCAAGTTGTTAAGTCCGGTCGATAAGGCCAGGTGGAACACGCTTCCGGCCAGCATTTTGGCTTTGAAAAGCGGCCTGGCATCTAAGGCTCCGTAACTTTGCATACGTGCCGACTGACTCGCATCGCCTTCCAATGATGATTTTATACCTAAATTGGCAATGCAGAGATGCGTATGAAGATCCATATCGGCCGTGACCTGCCCATCGATGTGGAGGGCTGGGCGCGCTTCCGCGTGCTGAAAAGCGGCAACGATCAACGACGTCTTTTCGATGATCACGCCGTCCTTTCCCCTTCTCGTAAAGGCCGCTTCACGGTTGAGCATGGCCACGACGGCCTCGCACGCATCCATCTGCACCTGCTCGATTGCAGCACGCATTTCGGGATCTGCCAGAGCGAACGCAATACTGACGGACTTCGGCGCGCTTAGCGTCAAATCAAAGCCCGGCACTCTCTCCTTTCCACCGTCATTGATGATGAGATTGCGCCCGTCCGGTCCGACACCGGCGTGCAGCTTTTCGAACAGGTCCGCCTGAACTGTTTGGCCCATGCTTATACCAAGCGCAGTTGAATTACAGAGCCAGACGCCCGCCGGCTCCTTTCCGGAAACATAGTATTCGGTTCGCCGCAGATAATACTGAGCGACGGTCCCTTTTCCGATGCTTGCAACCATTGTGGCCTCCATGCGTGGAGGCCGATTTTCTTTCGAGAAGCGCAGAGTAACTTTGGAAGCCAAAGTGCAGCAATCAGTCGATCACTTTGGCTTCCAAAGTGATCGAGGGAATTCAGCAGTTCAATGGCGCCTCATCAATGGAGGCCGTCATGTCAGATCATCGGAAGAGCTCGAGAACGAGCACCCAAACATCACAGAAAGCTGCTGAGCAACCTAACGTCGGAAAGCGGGGCAACGAACCGGACACGTTGACGGTCTCATCGACGTGGTTGGCACCCGTCGCAGTGAATGACCGCGAACTCGAGATTCTCGAACTCTACCTCGGCGACGCACTGGACGCTTTGCTCAGTAACGCTCGGCGACCGCGAGCGAGGGGGCCGCCGTCCTAGACACACGCTCTCTCGCCTTCACCAACTCTCAGACAAGGGAACATCCCATGACTTCAGAAACCGCGCTTTTTCTACTGGCCCGTAGCTCCTACCTGGCAAAGATCTTCACGCTTAACGCTCTGCGTAAGCGCGAGGACGGTTTGCTGGCGGGACGGTACGGCTGGACCGTAAAGGTGCCAGTTCTCAGCCTCATCAATGCTCTCAAGGTCGATGTCGTCATCGACAACGAGGGTAGCTCCTGGGATCAGGTGCGCTCAGCGTTGGAAGCCAACCGCGTCGTGTTTGGTCTCGACGCCGAGTACCCGACCCACTTGATCGGGTATGTGGACGAAAGCCCATGGCTGGAAATCTTCCACGGGCACCAACGCACACTCCACCTCAGGACGTTCCTGTAGTAGCATTTCTGCCGGCGTCATATCCGACGCCGGCAGATCCTTTCGATGAGGTAGTCAGCTTCAATCTCATGTTCGGTTAAGCATGGGCCAAGACTTCGATCAGCGCAGGCTTTTATTCGACTCAATCAATTGCGAAATTGACGCGACCAAAATAGGTGCCAAATGAAAACTCCTCGTAGCCGCAAAAATTCCGCAACCGATCTTGCCGATGCCACAGAGCCCGGACTGCGCGCATGTGGGTATTATCGCGTTTCGACCGGGCGGCAGTCGGACGCAAATCTGTCTATCCCAAGCCAGCGACAGGCGACCCGCAGCTTTTGCGAACGCAAGGGATGGACAATGGCCACGGAGTTCGTCGAGCCTGGCGCTACGGCGACTGACGATCAACGCCCCGAATTCCAAAAGATGATCGAGCGTGCCTGCGACGACGATCGCCCGTTCGATGTGGTGCTGGTCTATTCGTTCAATCGCTTTTTCCGCGATGGCTTCGGCATGGAAATGTACATTCGCAAGCTCGCGAAGGTAGGCGTGCGCCTGATTTCCATCACCCAGGAACTCGGAGAAGATCCTTCGCAGGTCATGATGCGCCAGATCATTGGACTCTTCGACGAATACCAGTCGCGCGAAAACGGCAAGCACGTCCGCAAAGCAATGATCGAAAATGCGAATCAAGGCTTTTACAACGGATCGCCTGTTCCGCTCGGTTACAAGGCGGTCGAAGTTGAAAAGCGCGGTATCCGCATCAAGAAGAAGCTGGCCGTCGACCCCGTCGAGGCCGAGACCGTCCGCCTGATCTTCCGGTTGTATCGCGAGGGCGACGGCACCTCCGGTCCGCTCGGCGTCAAGAAGGTGACGAACTGGCTCAACGAGCGCGGTTATCGTACCCGGCTGGGCGCTCGTTTTGGCGTCGCGACCATTCACGGCATTCTCACCAACACCGTGTACATCGGAGACTCTGTCTTCAACGTACGCGATTCGCGTACACTCAAGCAGAAGCCGGCTAACGAACACGTTGCAATCACGGTGCCGGCGATCATCTCGCGAACTGAATTCGAGGCCGTCGGAGCAAGCCTGAAGTTGCGTAATCCGAGAACCACGGCGCCGCGGGTCGTGACCGGCCCAATCCTGCTCACTGGGGTGGCTACCTGCGCCAGCTGTAACGGCGGCATGACGCTAAGGACCGGGACTTCATCAAGCGGTAAAGTGCATAAATATTACACCTGCTCGACCTGTGCTCGCCAGGGTAAGACGGCCTGCAAAGGCCGGTCCATCCCCATGGATAAACTTGATACGCTCGTCACCGACAATCTGATCGCAAAGCTGTTCCAGCCTGAGCGCTTGAATATCATTCTTGGCAAATTGACCGAGCGCCGATCTGAGAAGGCCACAGAGCTCGACCGCCGGTTATCCGACCTTCAAACCGAAGCCAGGACCGCGGAAGACAAACTGAAGCGACTCTACACGATGGTCGAAGACGGTCTGACCGATCTGGATGACATCCTCAAGGGCCGGATCGCCAGCCTGAAGTCCGACCGCGACCGGGCCAAAGAAGCACTCGACCGCATCAAGCTCAGGCCCAAATTGACCAATTTTGATGCTCAAACGATTGAGCGTTTCGGCCAGATTATGCGGGAAAATATCGCGTCAGGACCGATCGCATTCCGGAAGGCCTACATCAAATCGGTCGTGGACAGAATCGAGGTCGATGACCATGCAATCCGCATCGTTGGTGACCAGGCCACCTTGGAACAGGCAATTGCGGGGGAGCAAAGTGCCGGTCCAAACGTTCGCAGTTTCGTACGGAAGTGGCGCACCCGACACGATTCGAACGTGTGACCTTTGCCTTCGGAGCAATTTAGCCTGCCTATCCTAAATGCACGACAGGGCACGCTACAATGCGATATGTAACTGAAGATACTAGACAATTCGTATTTCCGCGCCGAACTGTCTATCCAGAATTTCGCTCCGATATCCATCCGGTTGCTTCCGTGGTGCTTCCGCGGAAGCAGCCCCTCACTAGCGAGGGGAACACCTCATGGCAAAGCTGACCAAGCGGATCGTGGACGCTGCCGATGTTCGCGAGAAGGACTATTTTATCTGGGACGACGAACTGCCCGGTTTCGGCCTCCGCGTGTTCGCCTCCGGCAAGCGCAGCTACCTCATCCAATATCGCGCTGTTGGACGCACGCGACGCTACACCATCGGCCTGCATGGCGTGTGGACGCCGGAGACAGCCCGGCAAGAAGCGAAGGTCCAACTCGGGCGCGTCGCGCGCGGCGACAACCCTTCCGAAGAACGTCAGCTCGATCACAAGGCCATCACGGTCAAGGAGCTTTGCGCCCTCTATACCGCTGATCTGAACGCGGGCCTCATTCTGGGTAAGGGCGGGCGACCGAAAAAGCCCACCACCATCGTCACCGACACTGGCCGTATCGAGCGGCACATCATCCCGCTGATCGGCGCGCGCCGGGTCAAGGATCTCACCAAGGCCGACATCAACAAGGTCTTGAAGGACATCATGGCCGGCAAGACGCGCGTCGCCGTCAAGACGAAAAAGCTGCGAGGAAAGGCCATTGTTCGTGGTGGCGCGGGCACCGCCACGCGCACCGTCGGCCTATTGGGCGGAATCCTCACCTACGCTGTCGATGCTGGGATTATAGAGGTCAATCCGGCGCACGGCATCAAGAAGCCCAAGGACAATGTTCGGAATCGTAGGCTGACCGAGGCGGAGTATCGCACCCTCGGGCAAATGCTTCGCGATGCCGCGGCGAACGAAAAATACGCCATGACCGTGGACATCATCCGGCAGATCGCGCTCACCGGCTGCCGCCGCTCGGAAATGATCTCGCTAATGTGGATCGAAGCTGACACCGACGCGAGCTGCATGCGCCTGGTGGACAGCAAGGAAGGTGAGTCCATTCGTCCAATCGGATTGCCCGTCGTCGAGTATCTGGAGGAACGGCGCAAGACCGCAGCGGGCACCTATGTCTTCCCAGGTCAGGGCGAGGACCATGCGTTCGGCAGCTTCCCGAACCATTGGGAACAGATTTTCAGCGACAGTCCGCTCGCCGGCGTCACCCCGCATGTCCTGCGTCACAGCTTTGCCAGCATCGCCAACGATCTCGGTTTCACCGAGGTGACCATCGCGGCGCTCGTCGGCCACTCCAAGGGCTCGGTGACGAGCAAATACATTCACACGCTCGACACTGCGCTCATCATGGCCGCCGACACGATCTCCGGTTACATCCAAGGGCTACTCGAGGGGATCGAATTCAAACAGACGGCCTACGCATTGGATCGTGATTCTCGTCGAGCTGCGCTTGACCTCTTCCTGACCAAAGCGGTTGGAGAGCCGGGGAACGAAGCCGAGGACGAGGAGCGTCGCTTGGCAGCTTGAGGCTTGCGATCAGCCACTGGTCGGCGAGCAATTCATCGCCGCCCACGATGCAGTCGAAAAAGCTTTTTGAAGAAATCGACGATCTTCGGTTTGGCGCCATCGGCGACCAGGTCATTTGCTCCGAACCGGCAGACCATCCTGACACTCCTGCACACCGAGCGCAGCCGTAGCGGCGCGTTGTCTCGTTCGACCGCTTGATCGCCCGCTGCCGCATTGGCTCCGCCAGCATTGGAGACTTTCTGAGGCAGGAACGTCTCGCAGAGGGGGCATCTGACGCAATCGCCTCACGCCCCCGTTGCGCGCAATTTAGGGCACATATACTTCAAGGATCGGGGCGGAAGGCGCCACCGCTTCGGCCCGACGCTTGGCAACGCGCTTCGCCGCATCGCGGACAAGTGCAAGCTTGCGCCTGTCCTTGTCCACGCATGCCAGAATTTGGTCATCAGTTGCGGCGTCGATCTGTTCGGGCTCACAGAGCTGCGCGGCGGCCAAGCGGCAATAGTCGCCCCGCAGCAAATCGGCTCCAGCGAATTGGGCGAGGTCGACGGCGGCGCTGGGCACGCCATATGTCAACCGGATCGCCAGACGTCTCACACGGTCACCGAGATCGAGCGTGGGGTGCAGGATCTCGGCGACGCGAGCCGCGACCGGCATCAGATCGCAAGTCCGCGCTGCGACCGCGCGTATGGGGCCGGCGGCGCCGCCAAACGCACCACCGAACTGCGTCAGCACGCGCTCGATCTCGCTCATGGCACGACCGGACACGAACAAAAGACAAGCGACCGCCTTCTTCGCACGCAGGGTCGCCTGATGATCTTCTGTTGTCCCGCGCTGAAGCGCGTTCAGGACGTGCCACGGCACATTCTGCCTCTGCAGCTCGTTGGGCCATAGCTGAGGCTCTTTCTGCGTGCTTTTTCGGTTGATCGGAAAAAGGAGTTGATCGACCTCGACCGTCGTTTGAGCTGCGGCAATCAGGACGGGATCGCTGATTTCTTGGGGCTGAAGCGAGCCGAGGCAATCTACGAGCGCGACGATGGACCCGACCTCTGCCGCGCTTTCGCCAGCGAGACGGCCCAGCTTGGTCAATTCATACGCGCCTGTAGCGTTCTTCTGCACCAGGCCGTGGCGTTCCAAATCCGCTAGGGCCGAAAGCAGATCCGGCCGGCTCCACTGCCACGCGCTATGGGCGCGCCGGGCTTGGAACGCGCCGAAGCTCGATTCCAGAAATTCGACAATCTCCTCGCTCGGCACGCCTTCGCCGGCCGCTCGTTGTGCCGCGACTAGGACGCGGATAATCAGGGAGCGTGGGTCGGTTGTACCGTCGAGGAAGCGGGACACCAAGTCTTCCGGCTCCGCGGTCACGTATCGCGACCACAGATCATGCTCGGCGCGCGGATCGAGCGCCAGCAGATACGAAGCTCCCTTCTCGGCGAAGCCAAGCCTTCCCGCGCGACCGACTAGGTTCTTGTATTCGGCTACCGAATAGGGCTCGTCGCCGGGATGATTCAAGCCGGCGATGATGACCGATGACGCGGGCGTGTTCACGCCCATCGCCAGCGTCGTCGTGGCTGCGATGACGCGCAGGCCCGAGCCGCTACGGCGAAATTCTTCCTCGATGACGCGCCGCTCTTCGCGGTCGAGATCCGAGTTGTGGAAAGCGACGCCGCGCCCCAGCGCGCTCCGCAAGTCGGCGCTGGCCTGCGAGGGATCGCCGCCGGGCATCTGCGTCAGCGCCTCGGCAGCCGGAGGCAATCCGAGCGACTCTGCGAGATAGTTGGCGCAGCCGCGGGCTTCGCCCTTGGTTTCGCGAAACACGATCACCTGCTGGCCTTCGGCGACAAGCTTGCGCACCAGCGGGATGATCCAATCCTGGCTGGATCCTTTGCCGCCGACAAGACGCCGAACGAGCGGCCCCTCAACCTGCTCATTGCCATTCTCCGGGTCAAGAAAGCGGAAATGCCCGGTGCCGAGCAACAAGCCCTCCTCAAGCGGAACGGGCCGCTCCGTGCGCCGCAAGAGCCGCGCGCCGAGCCATTGCTCAAGGCCGTTCGTGTCCCCGATCACAGCCGAAAGCGCGATCAGTTGGGGCTCGATCCCCTCACGCCGGCGCATCCGGATGAGCGTCAAAATGAACTCCAGATTCGCGCCGCGGCCACGGTCGGCGATCATCTGCGCTTCGTCGATCACGATCGCGCCGACCTGCGCCAGCACATGAGGGAATGTCAGCGCGATCGCGGCGAACTTCTCATAGGTCAGGAGACCGACATCGTATTGGCCCCGCAGCAGAGGCGCGATGTCGTCCGTCTCGCCCGTCGCTTCCACCGTGCGGACCCCGAAACCGCCATAGACGCTCTCGAAGTGCCGCCGCTTGTCTGCCACAAGGGCCTTAAGCGGCAGCAGAAACAAAGCCCGTTTGCGATCCAGCACGTTCCGGAGCGCCGCGAGCTCGCCCACCATCGTCTTGCCCGAGGATGTCGGGGCCGACACCACCAGGTTCTCGCCGTCCAGCACGCCGAAGTCGGTGATGGCGGAGATCTGAAGCGCATTCAAGGACGGGATCGCTCCAGCCCAGGCGGTGACAAGCGCGTCGGGGAAACCGGCCGACGAGAGGCTGGCAAGATCGGACGTCACCTTGGCAGGCAGACGCGCCGGGAAGGCCGCCCGATACTTAGCGCCCGGCACGAACACGGGCCACGCGACATCGCCGTCGATGCTCCCGCGCATGGTCGGGTTCTGCTCTTTGCCGCCCTGCAGCGCGGCCGCCCGGACGCGGCTCGTGACATGCTCGAGGAGGCGGTAGAGCGAGAGCTTGCCGCCGCTCACGACTTCCTCGGCGCCACATAGCGCCTCAAGCAGAAAGTGGGTCAGAAAGCCGTGCCCGAACCGGCGGTGCTCATAGGCGGGCTCGGTCGCCGCGGAGGCGGTGAAGATGATCCGACCAGCGCCGCCAAGCTGAGCCAGGCGCGCTTCGGCGGACAAAAGGCTGCGCGGCTTCGCATCGACGTGCAGAACCTTCGCCCCAATGCCGCCGGAAAAACAACAGTCGAGGAACAGGATCAGGCGCTTTGCCGGTATCCGCGAGAACCATTCCTGCAACAGCTCGAGCGGGATCGCGGAGCCGGCGAGATCATCTGGATTCGCGTCGTGGGTGACGAGCTCATGTGTCTCCGACCCATGGCCGGAGAACGCGATCACCACCGTATCCTCGGGGCCGCAGCCGGCCAGGTCGGCAAATGCGTCCTCAATCCGCTGCCGCGTGGCCTCCGCATCTGCCAGCAAGACTGTGCTGCCGCCCAGCGTGTCGAAGAACAGTGCCTCCAGCGCCGTCGCGTCGCGACGCGCGCAGGTCAGCTCATCAATGCCGGTCGAGCTATAACGGTCGATGCCGATGAACAGGCCGCGAAACGGCATGAGGCACCACGCTACGCCCGAACGACGCCGACGGAGAACGCGGCTCGTGGCTTCTCAGCCTTCTCCAGCACGACCGGCGCGAACGTGTCTTTCCGCGCGACCTGCTTGTTGCCCACCTTCTCGAACCAGACACACCAGACGGCATCCTCCTCCAGCATGGCCGTCTTCCCGACCTGCTCGACCGTCATGATCGGCCCGCCTGACTTCACCCGCACAAGATCGCCGGGCTTGAATTCGGTAGCATCCATTCTCCACGCTCCTTCTCGATGCCTATCTGTCCTCGCCAGGCACCGGAGGAGGTCGCAAGAAGCTCGCCCACGTCCCCACCACCATGAGTGGAGACGCGCACGTGCTAGGAGATCGCCCCATGCCTAACATCAATATATGGTGTGTCGGTCATTCCTTGCACAAGGATTTCGGCGAAGACCGTGTAAGCTCCTGATAGATGTTCTTGATTTGTCTCTTAGGGCTGCGCTGCGTTCCGAAGCGGGATAGCCCGACGGCAACCTGCCGTCGGGCCTATCGTCACGATCTGCCAGATAGCCAACGCCAGGCGCGGCGCCAGAAGCCGGGAGCCGCCTTGACGGGAGCGGGCTGAACGGCAAGTTCGATCGCTGGCGTCTGCCCGTAGAAGCGCGCTTTGGCAGCGCGGTCACGACGACGCTCGGCTTCGACCTGCTCGTCACTCCAGGGGCCGGCCTCGATCACCTTGCTGCGGTCGATCACATAGTGTGACCGGCATTTCAGCGTCCAATTGCCGATCGACGGCCGAAGGGAGACGGTCTCGCCATCGAACGTCATCTTCCAGTCCGTCGGCGTGAAGGGGGCGACGACCTCCTCGCCGCAACCGCAGCAGCAGCTGTGGGCTGATGTGGCATATTCCATCGAAACATAGAGAATGCCTGCCTCAAGGCGCTCAGGGATGTGTTCGACGAAACGATGTTCGAGTCGCTTGTGCCGTATCACGCGAGATCCCCGTTGATCAGCATGTTGCCGTCGGTGGTGTAGGTGCAGTGATGCTCGCGCTCGAGGTCGCGGTAGAAGCCGCGAATCTTCTTCCACTTGACGACCGCGAGGACAGCATTCAGGGCGTTGAGATCCGCGACCTGGATGTTGGAGGCGTAGATGTCCTTGGCGCCGCCGCCGACGAAGGAAATGCGCTGCCGCGCGTGATCGCGCTTCTCCGGCGTACTGGCGGTGACGCGCAGGATGCCGCCCAGCGACCCCTCGTCGAGCTCGAGCCCCATGCCAACATCGACGAACGCGGCGCCGATCGCCTCGAGCTTCTCTACGATCAGCCGCTTAGCGTCACCCGCATCGAGGGACAGGAACGCGAAGGTGACGCCGTCGAGAAGGTGAATGTTGTCGACGCCGAGCGCGACATCGTGCGCCACGATGTTCCGGTGCATCCGGCTGTAGATGCGCTTCAGGTATTCGACCTTCTTGGGCGCTTCCCGCAATTCCTCCAGGCTCGGAGCGCCCGGCGCGCGAAACGCGTTATGGGTCAGGAACTCGTCGCTGTCGAACAGCCGGATTTCCCGGACAGGCGTCTTGGCGACGAAATCCAGGATGTAGCCGCCGGTCCCCCCGACGCCGATGATGGCGACCCGCTCGTTGACGAGTCGCTCGGTCAGGACGCCGATCCCGACACGGTCGGAGGCGGTCTCGACATAGTTGAAGACGCTGTCCTCCTCCTCTTCCGGTTCGCGGAAGGTGCGAGGCGTCGCGCCGGACTTCAGCACTGCGGCCGGGCCCGCGAGGATATTCGCGTAGCTCGTCATCTTGTGGTGGTAGTCCGAGTAGCCGCCGTCTGGCTTGCTGGAGAAGCTGTGCGTCGCCTTCAGGCCGTGGCCGAGATCGAAGGCGCCGGCCGCATGCGAGATGCCCTGGATGGGCCTGCCGTCGGCGTGGCACGGGAAATCGCCGTCCCAGTGGATGACATGGGTGTCGGGCGGGCGCGTCTGATCTCCGGCCAGCGTGAGGCTGGAGATGAGGGTGCCGATGCGCACCTCCCGGCGCGCATCGACATACGGCACCTCGCGCATAACGAGATACCCGCCCTGCTGCTGGACGAAGTAGCCTTCGTCCCGCAGCCGCTTGAGGTCCGGATTACGACTGAACAGTGCGCGTGACATTGAACACCGTGCCCTTCTTCTTGACGTCGACGGAGCCGCCAACCCCGAGCTCACCGGCGGGCGGCGTCGACGCCGCGTGCCGATAGGTCATCGAGAAGACGACGTTGGGTTCGTGCTGGCCCGGGAAGGCGAGCTGGACGATCTGTTCGAACGTCACCGTGCGGGCGTTCACCGTGCGCGGCCGCGAATTGACGATGATCTCGAACGTCAGCCGCGCGGTGATGAACCGCTCGATGCCGGGCTGGACCAGATCGATCAGCTCGCCATGCTCGATCAGGCGATCTTCACCGCCGGGAACCTCGAGGAAGACGGCCTCCCCCTCGCCGGGCTTGGCGAGGCCGTAGAGCACCGTGCCGCTGATGACCGGCTTGCCCCAGAGCAGCTCGTGGTCGTTGAGGGTCAGCTTGAAGTCGCGGTCGGTCTGGAAGGCGATGAACCGCTCGGCGCCGCGCTCACGCAGGTCGAACGGCTCGTTGAGCCTCACATCCTCGAAATCGCCCGAGGGCAGGATCGCGATGAGGCTGTAACCGTCCCGCGGGTCGAGTGCCGCGGCTTCCAGCAACTGGCGGCCGAGCGGCACGGGATCGCTCACCACACGGGACTGGAAGTTGAGATCGCCCTGCGCGAGGAGAAAGCGATACCCCCGCGCCGGACGCAACGCCCGGCCTTCGCGCAGGGCGTTGCCGAGATCGTCGTAATCAAGAAGTTCTTCGGTGTTCATAAGATTGGGTCCTTAGGTTCGGCCGAGGCAGCGCCGCGGCTCTAAGGGTCCAATCGGAGCGAGGGAGGCCGACCGGTAAGGTCAGACGAACTTTTTTTGCAAGGGGCCGTCGGGGGTCTGCCCGCAGATGAAGAAGGCCGGGCAGTTCGGGCAGGTGCGCGACGAAACCTCGGCCGGAAACCGTCCGGCGCGGATGTCGCCGAGAAACTTTGCGAGCTTGTCCTTGCGCCCCTTCAGCTCCCGATCGGACAAGGCAAGCGCATGTGCCTCGCCGTCGGAAAGATGGACGAGCTCTGCGACCGCGCCGGGAAAGGACTGCCTGACCGCCAGCATCAGCGCCGCCGCGCCGACATCCTTGCCCTCGGCCGACCGCATGTGACCCGTGCGAATGCGGCGCACGGCGCGGATGCCGTCCGGCCGCACCAGCACCTCGTCCGGCCGAACGATGATCTCCTCGCCGCCGAAACTGAGGCTGAGCGCGACCGGCGCTTCGGGGACTGCTTCGGCGCGGTTCGCCAGGAAGAAGCGCAGCATTGCCAGCGCCAGATCGCGGAATTCCGCGCGATAGCCGTGCTCGCCGAGCCCCTCGCCGGCGAGCGCCGCATCGATGCGATCTTGCAGCGCCTGCTCGGACACGGGTCCATCCGACGCGATCACCGCCTCGACCACCACGCGAACCGCCTCATGCAGATGCATGAAGGCGGTCGCGGTTCGCCGGCCGCCGACCTGCAGGACATGCGTGTAGAAGAAGCGACGCGGGCAGGATTCATAAAGAGCGATCTGCGGGGCGCCTAACCGCAGCCGTCCGTCGACCACCAAATCGATATCCCGAGCTTCCGCGGCCACGGGAAGCGGCCGTGCCGGCACGAGCGAACGGCGTGTTAAGGTCGCCCCGAGACGGTCGAGGAATGGCGAAAGCGGTCGGTTGTGGCCGTTACTCTTCTCGGTCGGCGCATAAAGGATCAGGCGATCGCGGGCGCGCGACTGCGCCACGTAAAATAGGCACTCCTGCTCCTCGGCCTGACCTGCGCGGAACGCCTCCAGCGCACTGCCCTCCGCCCCCGCGATCATCCCGTCGGGCGCCGGACAGGGCGGCGCCGGCGGCGTGCGTGGGATCGTGTCGCTGTTAAGCCCAGGAATATGGACGCCACCGAACTCTAGGCCCTTGGCGCCATGGATGGTCATCAGCCGCACGGCGTCGAGATGCTGGGCGGCCGCCGGCAATTGGCGCAGGTCGCGGTCGTCGCCGAGCCGCACGAGCCTGCGCACACGATCGAGCAGGCGCGTGATGGGCAGCCCGCGTCCGGCCGGTTGTACCCGCACAAAGTTGAGGAATTGCCAGATCGCGATGCCCCGTGTGCGGTCGGCGAGATCCTCCGACGCGCCCAGGCGCGCGGCGATGCGTGTGCGATCGAGCAACAGCGTCGCGAGCACGGTCCAGGGCGAGGCCGTCTGATCGAAACCATCGAGCGCAGTCGCGAGCTTGGCAACGGTCTGCCGCCCCCTGTCGCTCAAACCGGGGATCGCCTCGCCATGCCGCAGCCAGCCCGCCGGCGCGTGCTCGGCCGCCCGCAGATGGTCGAAGACCGCGACCACATCGGCAAAGGAGGTGGCGAAGTCTCGCCAGCAGGCAATGCGCACCAGGCCCATGGCGCGCCGATCGACCAGGATCGAGAGGAGAGCCAGGAGATCCTTGACCTCACCCCGCTCGAACAGACTTCCCAGGAAGAGGACCGGCACGCCGAGCCGTTCCAGGTCCTGCCCGATCGTCGACAGCTTTTCGTTGCCGGTGCACAGGACCGCCTGGTCACGATAGGCGTAGCCGTCACGCCGCAGCTCCTCGATAGCGTCGGCCAGGGCGACCTGCTGCTGCTCGGCGCGCTGGACCGTGCGCAACTCGGGCCTATGTCCATTGGCGTCGCGGTCCGCGTCGAGGCCACTATCCGCATCGCCGGCGCGCATCGTGATCGCGAAACTGGAGAAGCTGGCGACAATCTCCGGCACCGAACGATAATTACGCTTCAATCGACCGCGATTGCCACCGGCGAAGTCCTCCTTGCCGAACCGGGTTATGTTGAAGGATGAGGCACCGCGAAACCGGTAGATCGACTGCTTGGCGTCGCCGACCATCCAGAGATTGCGGCCGTCGGGCCGCAGTGCGCTCAGCAGCCGCACGCTGCTGCGGTTCACGTCCTGATACTCATCCACCAGGACATGATCATATTGCGCCTGCAGCGCCGCGCAGATGGCCGCCTCCTTTTCGAGCAGTTGCACCGGCAAGGCGACAAGATCGCCGAAGTCGATGCAATGCGCGTTGCGCTTGAGCTGTTCGTAGGCCGCGTAGACGCGGGCAACCTCGCCGGCGCGTTCCGCCGCCTCGCGCGCATCCGAGTCCTGGGCTTTCGCCTGCATGGCGTCGGCGAGCGCGGCGTAGGTTTCGGCGTCGACCACCTCATCCTTCGCCCGCGATACGGCGGCCAACATGTCGGCAATGATCTGGGTCGGATCGTAAAGATTGCGGTAGTACGCGAGCCTAAGCCGCGGGAACTCCCCCTCGAGGAGTTCGACCGCTTCGGTCCGGTCCATCATCCGCGGGTCCTTCGGCAGGCCGAGCTCCGCATGGAAACGACGGATGATATCGAGGCCGAAGGCATGGAACGTGCCGATCCACATCGCGGCCGCAGCCTCGGGCCGCTTGCGCGCGATCCGCTCGGCCATCTCGCCCGCTGCCTTGTTCGAAAAGGTCAACAGCAGTATGCGCCGTGGATCGACGCCCTCGCCTAGAAGGCCCTCGACGCGCGCGATCAGCGTCTGCGTCTTGCCGGTGCCAGGCCCCGCCTCAAGCAGATAGGCTTCGCCGCGATGCGCCGCAGCGGCCGCTTGCAGCGGATTGAGCGGCCGTTCGACATGCGCCGCAGTCGCGGCGGGAGGCACGGGCGGCAGCAGCAAAGCATCGAACAACTGCTGCGCGACGACCTCGAACGGCGCGCCGAGCTTCGCGGCGATGGCGGACGCGGCGAGCCCTTGGTCGACATGGAGCGCCCGCGCGACGGTGCGCGGAAGCAGCAGTTCGCGCGCGAACAGGTCCATCTGGACTTCGCGGCGTTGCCGGCGTCCATAATCGACAACCCGATCCATTCCGACTGGTGAGGGCTCGGCCGGGCGTGCCGGATCAATCATCGGCGCCGCTTCGCCACCAGGATCGTCGCCCAGCTCGACATGGCCGATCTCATGCGCCACGAGGAAAGCTTGCTCGAACGGAGAGCCCATATTCTCGTGAAGAATCAGATCGTCGGCGGCGACGAAAGTCGCGCGGCCGCCATTGAGGACGGCTGCGCCGGCGGCAGTCCGTTCGACATCAATCCCCCGCCGCTTGGCCTCGGCGACAGCAAAGTCATAGGGCGACCAGGGATCGGCGCCGGATGCAACGAGGCGAGCGTGAAGCTCGGCGGCGACTTGCCTGGCGAGCTCCACACTGTCCATGTCAGTCCGCCTCCGCCAACAGCCGGGCGCGCTTCTCGGCCGGGACGCCGGCATCGATCAGCACTTGCTCGAAGGTGACCTGCTCGCCGGCCACCGGTTTGCTGTCGGCCTTATAGCTGCGCGCGACAATCAGGTGCGCTGGCCCCCAGGACGACTCCAACTGTGCGACAGAGCTGCGCATCGCATCCGCCAATATCGCCAGGAAGCGTCGCGGGATACTGACGAGAGAGACCCGCCGTTCGCGCAGTGCGGTCACGACCTGCCGGGGCACGTCCAGACGCTGCGCGACGGCGCGCCAGTCATCGACCGTCAGCGCCGCGAAAGGGTCGGCTGCTGCCGCCGGCATAACCTTCGCGTGTTGCGACCAGGCAGCGTCGATCAGCGCCCGATCGGTAGCAGAGAGGGGTGCGGCATCTTCATAAGCCTCGCGGCTGAGTTCGCGCGAGAGGTCGATGAGCTCCCCGGCATATTCCGGGTATAGCCGCAGATAGCGTTCCAAGGTCGACCGGCCAGGCTCGCTCTCGACCGCGAACGCGTCGAGCACGGCCTCGCGGGATGGACGTCCGCCGCCGGGGCTCACCGCTCGTCTCCGTCGGCCATGGCAGCTCGCAGGGCGGCGAAGGCCTTGTCGCGGTAGGTTCGGACGGTCTTTTCGGAGCGGCCCAAAGCCTTGGCGATGGTCATGACGTCCGGCTCCTTGGAGTCGATGGGGAAGCCCTGTCTCAACATGTGAATGATCCTGCTTTGTTCTGTCGGTAGAGCTTCAATCGCTGCATCCAGGCGCGACCGGTAAGACGGGTCGTCGAAATCCGACACGGCGAAGGGATCGTGGGTCCCTGCGGCCGCCTCGACCTCCGGTGACAGTTCTCCGCTCTCCTCGTCATATTCGAGGGGCTGGGAACGGTTTTCGTCGCGCCAGGCCTTTTCCTGCGCATCGCGCCGCAGGCTCGCTAGCGCGCCATCGAAGCGCACCTCGAAGTAGTCGACCTTTTCGTCGTAGGCGGCGCGGTCCGCCGAAAAGAGCTCGACGAACCGGCCGAACACCTTGTCGCGCACGACCCCGCGCGTCAGCGATTCCGTCTTTCCATCGGAGCTTTCCGCCCTGGGCAAACTGCGCAGCACCCGTTCGGTCAAGATCCGATAGAGGCGCTCGAACCACACCTCGTTGTTGTCGCGACGGCTCGCGCGAATGAAGTAAACGAGACATTCGCTCGGGACGTAGCCCGGGTCCGAGCGCTTGGTGATTTCCGCCCTGGCGATCAAGCCATCACGCGGCAGGACTGCCAATTCGGCGATGAGGGCTTCTATCTTCGGGTCGCGCTCGTAGAGTTCGCCGCTGAGGCGGCGTTTGCGCAGCGGGGTTACGATCGCTTCGCCCGCGCCACGCGCGTCTGCCTTTTGCCCGGTGTCGAAAGCTCCCTCCAACTGGTTCATCGCGCGGCCCCGCCTCCCGTATCGCCCTTCTTGTTGAGACGCGTCTCGAGCGAGCCGATGCTGTCGAGCACCGCCTCGAAATCCGGTGGATCGCCAAAGATCATGCCCTGCATGGCCCTGTAGTCGACGCGCAGTTGCTCGATCATCGCGTCATGCGGGGCGAGTGCAAACGAGCCAGGCGCAGCGCTCGCGAGATCGAAGTCCGGTCGATTGAAGAACATCCGGGCGTGCGCGACGCAATCCGCACCGAGCGCCGGATCAGCGATGGCGGCGGCGCCGACGCGGGCCGCGGCGAGCTGGTGCAGGTCATAATAGTGACGGGAAACGCGTTGGCCGCCCCCGCGCAGCTCGCCGCGCTTGTCGAACCAGCGCCGCAGCCCATGGAGGATGACAACCTTGTCCCAGAAGGTACGTTCCGGATCGACCGTGCGGACGGCCGGCACGGTCAGGTCGAGCGCCGGCAGATCATCATCGACATAGGGTTTGATCGGCACTTCGCTGTTCGGATCGAGCGCGGATTTCGCGCCCGACTCGATCTTGATCGCTGCCCGCACATAATCCGATCGCGGCGTCGCCGCGGGATACCAGATCAGAAGCGTCTGCCCGTCGGGATCAGCGTCATCGGCTTCCACTCGGGCCGCGCCGGCATCGAGGCCGGCAGCCTGAAGCCGGTCCTGCAGGATCTGCGTCAACTCAGCCCGCAGCGGGCCGTTGATGTAGGCTTGGCAGGCGTCCTTGATCGCATCGAGGCGCGCCCGGCGCTTTTTGCTACTCAGCGCTTCGAGCTCCTCGATGGTCGCCGGCTCGCCGATGTCGTCCCGAAACACCGTGACATCAATGTCTTCGGAGAAGCGATTGATCAAACCAAACCCTTTGGACAGGGAGGTTCCACCTTTGAAGAGGAGGCGGGGTCCGCCCTCTTTCAAGCCATTGAACAAGGCATCCAGCGTCCAGCAGACCCAGAAGTCCTTCTCGATATTCTGAGACGCCGTGCCGAGGCGTAGCGCCGTCGTATCGAAGGCGCTCAACATCGCGTCCGACCCGGCCGCGAGAACCTCGTCGAAAGCCGGATTCATGTCTTCACCGCCCGGGCTGCACCGCGCTTGGCAGTTTGTGCCTTCTGCGGGGAGAGCGGCTTTCGCTTGGGCCGGGCGACGGCAGCATGACGCTGATCATCGGCATCGTCCGCCGTTCTTTGTTGATGACGATCATGATCAGCATCATCACGATCATCATCGACGTGCCGACGACGAACGCCGGCGTCGCTTTCAACGAGCGGCTTGAGAAACACCCACATCCATGTCGGAAGAGCTGTCATACCGGCAGTGAGATCCGCTTTGAGGGGCGGTCCCACCGTGGGATCTTCGAAAAGATTGGCGAGCTTGCGCCTAACCTGATCACTTTCTCCTTCACGAACCAGGAGATCGCGCAGCCAGTGAAGCGCTTGGACGACGCGCATCGCTGGTCGTCCGGCCCAGAATAGCTTGCTGGCCGCGGTTGGACGGAAGGTGATCGTTACGTTGCCGAGCTTGATCGCGCGGCGCCGAGCGTCGGTGTGCACCACGATTTTGGCGGGGACGGCGTCAGTTAGGCCCAGATCGTTCGCCGCGGTCATGCCGTCGACAAGCATCCGGGTTTGGTCACGTCGCCCGACGGCGTCGATGACTGAGCGCGGATCAGGCGGATTGGGTTTCTGGGTGAGTTTGTTGAAGCCAGGCTGATCGTAGAGCCCACGATCAATCCGCCTAAGGATTTCGACCTTCGTCAGCCGCTGCAACGCCTTATCGACCGCGTCCCGCGAGGCGAGATCGACGAAGTCACTGGGCGTCCAGACCTTGCGTGGCGCATCCGCACGGATGCGCTCGAGCATGGCTTTCTTCAGATCGGGCGAGTCGGTGTTCATGTCCGAAAATTGTAGTCCTTTTTCGGACGCGAACCAAGTGGATTGTCCGAAATAAATATACAAATTTCGGACAATCTAAATAGGTAGGCCGCCCACCTGAGAATGGCTCCTTCGGCCGTATGCAACTTTGCCGACCGTCCTGGCGAGCCAGCTCGGTAGCTGGGGCGCGACCGCGACGAGTTCGCCGAACGTGGAAGACGGCAACTTGCGCTTCAACGTCATCAAGGCGGCTTCTGCCTTTTCCGGCCCCAGCCAGGCGAGCGCTCGCACCGCCTGTCCGGCGGGCCGATCGGCCAGCGCCAACTGCCAGCGCGGCGCATGCCGCAGCTCGACGACCTGCTGGCCCAGATTCATCGTCCGGCTACGGCCCGATGTCAGATAGACCGACCGGACCGGCACCTGTGTCGTGAGGCCGAGCGCGTTAGCGGCCGCGGCACCGTTCGACACGATGGTTTCGCCGCGCTGGAGCGCGAGGGCTTCGACGGCCTTCTCGACGGAGGGCGCGCGGACGCCGAACCGACTCGAAACCGGGCGCAGATAGACGCCGCGCCCGGCACGCATCAGCCGGCCACGTTCAGCCAGTCGCGACAAGGCTTGATCCACCGCGGCGCGATTGCCGAGATGGAGCAGGCTCTTCGCCGCGATCGGAGCGCCCTCGGGCAAGCCCTCGGTGTGCGCCAGAATCTGTTCGGTCAGTCGTTGCACGGCACTTCTCCTGTCAGAAATATATGCGGTTTTCTGACAGTTTTCAATCTCCCCCAAACCGACTGGAAGGGCCAGCGATTGAGAGGGGGCCTGGAGGGGAAAGCCTTCCCCTGCGGCCGAGCCCAGGGTCTCGGCCGACCCCTTCTGCGGGGAGACCCCGCAACGCCCTCATTAGAGTGAGAGTGTGGACCGGATTTCCGTGACGGGTTGAGGGTCGGGAGAGAGTCTTCCGGCGCCCGTCATGGAGTTTGATCCCATGAACATGCAGGTTCTCGATGCCCGGCGCGACGTGAGTGGCGGCTGGAAGGTGGACATCAACCGCGGCGAGCGCATCGGTCGGGTTTCCTCGGAGTGGTTCTCGCGACCCGACGACGAGCGCTATCTCTCGCTCGCCGAACTCGGCCGGACCGTCCGCGAGCGCACCGAGCGCAGCCGAACGCGCGTTGTCGAATCCGCGCTTATCCATGTCGAAGCCAGCCGCACCGATCCCGAACGGCTTGCCCTGATCCTACCAGGCGCCGACAAGCCCATCGCTCCGACGCACTGGAGTTTCGGTCAGCTCGCGAGCCAGGTCGGCGCGCCGGCCGCCTATCTGCGGCAGCTCCCCGCCGCGCTCGCCGGCATCAACCTGCAATATGGGCTGACCGCCCACCGCGCCGAGCAGATCAAGACCCTCGAGACCGACGACGGCCGCGTCGAGCTGCGCGCCGTGACCGGCCCCGACTACGGCCGGATCTACGACCACGAGCTGGTCGAAGCCGTGCAGCGCATCGCCGGCAACGGCACCGGCGACACCCGTTGGAAAGTGCCCGGTGTCCTCGACTGGTCGACCGGCGTCTATAATCCGCGCGTCGACATCACCAAGGACACCACGACGCTCTACGCTTCCGATCGCGACGTCTTCCTTTTCCTCGTCGACGATCTGAATCCGATCGAAGCCGGCAAGCTCGCGGATGGATCGCCCGATCTCTATTTCAGGGGCTTCTATGCCTGGAACAGCGAAGTGGGCGCCAAGACCCTTGGTATCGCGTCCTTCTATCTCAGGGCCGTGTGCCAGAATCGCAATTTGTGGGGCGTCGAAGATTTCGAGGAGATCTCCATCCGCCATTCCAAATACGCCGCTTCGCGCTTCGCCCATGAGGCGGCGCCGGCCTTGCTCAGCTTCGCGGACTCCTCACCGCAGCCGTTCATCACCGGCATCAAGGCGGCGCGCGAACGCATCGTCGCGCACAAGGACGAAGAGCGCACCGAATTCCTGCGCCGCCGCGGCTTCTCGAAAGCCGAGACGGGCAAAATCATCGACGCGGTGCTGGCCGAGGAAGGCCGCCCGCCGGAAAGCATCTTCGATTTCGTCCAGGGCATCACCGCCGTCGCGCGCGACAAGCCCCACCAGGACGCGCGGCTCGAGCTC
This sequence comes from Tardiphaga sp. GW822-FHT04G09, assembly GCF_058800725.1. Taxonomy (NCBI): domain Bacteria; kingdom Pseudomonadati; phylum Pseudomonadota; class Alphaproteobacteria; order Hyphomicrobiales; family Nitrobacteraceae; genus Tardiphaga; species Tardiphaga sp. GW822-FHT04G09. Next base: position 282,526 of record NZ_JBXAMO010000004.1, read on the forward strand.
GAAGGCAAGGCCAAGAAGCTGCTCGATCGCGCCGCCTGATCCCCGCAATGCCGGAGATGCGGTTGTCCGTGTCTCCGGCTTTGCGTCCCCTAGCCATACTGTTTCCGGGCTGTCTTGTGGCCCAGATCCAGGTCACCTATTCAGTGGTGCGGCATGGAGCACAATCGCCAAACGAGCGACTGGATACAGAATGCTAGAGCAGGCGCCTGCGGAATATTACATCGATGAAAGCGGCAATACCGGCGACCTGAGCACGGTCAAAATCGACTCCTACTTCGTCGAACAGCGCATGTTCGCCTTGGCTGCATTCGGCTGCACGCTCGACCAGGACTTCACCGATAAATTGGGCGCACTAAAAAAGGCGCACCGCATCCAGTCGTCGGAGCTCAAATCAAAACAGGCTTATGACAAGCCGCGCTTCATCTTTGATCTTCTGGACCTCCTTGAGACGCGCCGCGCCCCAATCTTTATCGAGCTTGTCGACAAGCACTTCTTCGTTGTCGTGAACATCATCGAGCGAATGGTGGTGCCCTATGTGGGGGAATGCGACACTCAACCTGGCGCCCTTTGGATGAAGGGCGTTATGGCGAACTACATGGCGCTATATGCACCTCCCGAGCTGGCTCACGCCTTTGCCGCATGTTGCCAAAGCAGAGACCACGCGGAAATACGCGAACTTTACAAGCAAATAATTCGGTGGGCGCAGGGAAGCGGAGTTCCGCCTACTGACGTGGCGGCGGGGATCATCCGTTTTGCGCGCGACAGCTTGAAGGACTTCCGCAAGCTGCCGAAAGCCAAGGCCGTCGAGCGGGCATTACCGATTCCCGACAAGAATCCCGCCGGGAAGCTGCTCTGGGTTCTGCCGAACCTGACATCGTTCACCAACATCTACGCCCGGATCAATCGCTTCGCGCGAAAGCAGGTTTCCGGCGTGACGCTGTTCCACGACGAGCAATTGCAGTTCGGAGACATTCTTCTGCACAACAAGAAGCTCGCAGAGGACCTGGCGCAGCTTGGCGTGAAATTGCCCCTGCAGACGGCCGACTTCGAATTCTCGCAGGCGGCCGACCTGCAATTCCAGCGATCGCACGATTCTATCGGCATTCAGGTCGCCGACGTCCTCGCCGGTTTCATCGCGCGATATGTACAGGACGCTGTGTGGGGCGGCGCCCCCATGCATCCTGACAAGGTAGCGATTTTCCGCCGCCTCGTCGCAACAGGCGACCGCAGCTTGGGTTCGGGTGTCAACTTCGTCGCGCCCGACAACATGATCCGCTTCCTCGGCATCGAACCGCGCTCGAATTTCTAGGGCGGCATCAAGCCGTCATGGGCGAATACGAAGGACTGGCGCGGGATCATCGCCGGTTCTGGCAGTGACCTTACCGATGGCGTTTGATGGTGTCGCTGCCCTCCTAGAGTGAGAGGGCGGTGCTTCGCTTCGTGACGGGTTTAGGGTCGAGAGAGAGGCTTTCGGCGCCCGTCGCGGAGTAAGTCTCATGGCAACTGCCATTCAGAAGATCACCCTGTCGTCGGCGCAGGACATCCCCTTCAACAAGCTGGTGCTGAGCCAGTCGAACGTCCGCCGCGTCAAGGCTGGCGTCTCGATCGACGAGCTGGCCGAGTCGATCACCCGGCGCGGTCTCATCCAGTCCCTCCACGTCCGGCCGGTGCTCGATGCCGACGGCCAGGAAACCGGCATGTACGAAGTGCCGGCGGGCGGGCGTCGCTTCCGCGCGCTGCAGCTCCTCGTCAAGCAGAAGCGCCTCACCAAGACCTCCAAGGTGCCGTGCGTGGTGTCGGACGCCAATGCCGACATCCTCGTCGACGAGGTGTCGCTGGCCGAGAATATCGAACGCGCCCCGCTGCATCCTCTCGACCAGTTCCGCGCGTTCCAGGCGATGCGCGAGAAGGGCATGACCGAGGAGGCGATTGCGGCTGCATTCTTCGCGTCCGTCCAGGTCGTGAAGCAGCGGCTTCGCCTCGCGGCCGTCTCGCCGTCATTGCTCGATATCTATGCCGAGGACGGCATCACGCTCGAACAGCTCATGGCCTTCACCGTCACCAACGATCATGCGCGTCAGGAGCAGGTCTGGGAGTCGGTTCGCAATAGCTGGCAGAGGGAACCCTACCAGATCCGGCGCATGCTGACCGAGACCGCCGTCCGCGCATCCGACAAGCGGGCCGTATTCGTCGGCATCGATGCCTATGAAACCAACGGCGGCTGCGTGCTGCGCGATCTCTTCCAGGATGACGACGGCGGCTGGCTGCAGGATCCTGCGCTGCTCGATCGCCTGGTCGCCGACAAGCTGAAAGCCTCCGCCGAAGCGATCGCCGGCGAAGGCTGGAAATGGATCGAGGTGGCGATGAGCTTCCCCTATGGCGCCACCCACGGCCTGCGCGAGATCGTGGGCACGCCGCTCGACCTGACGGCTGACGAACAGGCGACCATCGAGGCGCTCAACGCCGAGTGCGCCAAGCTGGAGGCCGAATATGAGAACGCCGACGAGTTGCCGGACGAGATCGATCAGCGCCTTGGCGAAATCGAAACCGCGCTCGCCAGCTTCGACGAGCGGCCGGTCCACTACGAACCCGCCGACATCGCGATCGCCGGGGTCTTCGTCAGCCTGGACGCCGACGGCACGCTGTCGATCGACCGCGGCTATGTCCGACCCGAGGACGAGATCGCCAACCAGGCGGGCGATGGCGAGGGTGAAGAGCAGGATGGCGGCGACGATGACGCTGACTATCCGGCGTCGCCTTCGGTCCAGCGCGCGGTCATCACCATCTGCGGCAAACCTGCCGAGCCCGAGGAGGAGGACGAGGACGACACGATCAAGCCGCTCCCCGATCGACTGATCACGGAGCTGACCGCCGATCGCACCCTCGCGCTCCGCGACAAGCTCGCCACCGATCCCTCGGTCGCCTTCGTCGCCGTCCTGCACAAGTTCTGCCAGGACGTGTTCTACGGCGGCAGCCAGTACGGCTTCGCGATGGAGGTCAGCGTGCGGGGCACGACCTTCCATTCGCAGCCCGAAGGGCTTCGTGACAGCGTCTATGCCAAGGCGATCGAGGCCCGGCACGATAGCTGGCGCAAACGGCTCCCGGCCAAAGTCGCTGATCTCTGGGATGGGCTGGCCGCACTGACTGGCCCCGAACAGGCCGAACTCTTCGCCCATTGCGCTTCGTTCGGCGTCAATGCGCTTTATGAGCGGGCCGATCGCTACGGTGGCCGTGTCTCGGCGCATAGTGTCGAACAGCGCATCGCCGAAGCCGATCGCCTGTCGCTGGCGGTCGGGCTCGACATGGCCGAAGCCGGGTGGCGGCCGACCGTCGCCAACTATCTCGGCCGCGTCACCAAGCCCCGCATCCTCGAAGCGGTGCGTGAAGGCGCCGGCGAGCGCGCCGCCCAACTCATCGCACATCTGAAGAAGGGCGACATGGCGACCGAAGCCGAACGTCTCCTCGCCGAGACGGGCTGGCTGCCCGAACCGCTGCGCAATTCCGGCGCCGATGCCGAAAGCACCGAGGCGGACTCTGGCGAGGGCGACGAGGCGTTGCCGGACTTCCTCGACGGCGATGACGAGGAGACCAACACCGATGATGAGGAGGAACGGCACCTCGCCGCCGCGGAGTGACGGCGGTCCTCATCTGACTTGACGAGCCCGGCGTCCCTTCGGGGGCGTCGGGCTTTTTTCATGCGCGCCGATCGAGAGGGAGAGTTTGGCCCGGACGTGGCGAGCCGGACATGGAGGAGAGAGCGCCTGCCGGCTCTCCCGTTCCCTGCTCTCCGGGAGTGGCCTCATGGCCGACTATTTCACCCATTTCTCATGCCTGCTCGATGTCGGCACGCCCGAGACCGCAGCCCGCGCGCTCGATCTCTACAACCAACTGTCCGAGGACGGAGCATCCGAGGAACCGCCGTCCGATGGCTTCCTCCTGTCCATCCAGCCCGAGCATGGCGGCTCCAAACTCTGGATGCGCGACGATGTCACCGGCGATCCCGAACGGCTGATCCAGTTCGTCATACGCTGCGCCGCCGAATTCCACCTCACCGGCCGATGGGGCTTTCAGTACGCCAACACCTGCTCCCGGCCGCGTCTCGATGGCTTCGGTGGCGGCGCGCATGTCCTCGATCTCGCGACCGGCGAAACTGTGGCGTGGATCTATACCAACGGTTGGCTCGCCGAGGTGATCGATGGCGGCGATGGTGCCTGACATCATCGAGACCATTGTCTGTCGCTTGATGGCGCGGCCGGGCCGCGCCCCTTGAGAGCGAGAGGAAGGCCGGGACGGGTTTGAGCCCGTCCGGTTCGAGAGAGAGCGCCGGCGGGCTTTCCCGCTCCGCTCTCCCGAGGACGTCTCCCATGAATGCTCACACCCTTGCGGCGGCGCTGCCGACCGCCGCCGATCAGCCGACCGACGCTGCCGCCATCCATGCCGCGGCACTTCTCCTCCTTCCTCACATCGAGCGCGGCGAGCGCATCGACGCCGCGGTCTTGCGCACCGCCATGGAGACCGCCTTCGGCGCGTCCGATACTGCCGGCGCCTGGGACTGGAAGGACGCCTATGACGCCTGCGAAGCCGCAACCGTCCTCATGCTCCGCAAATACGGAAAGGCGCTTTTGCGCAAAGCCGGGTCTCCGGCTGCGGCGGTTCCTCTGTTCGGCAAGATCGCGGGACTTCTGCCCACCCACACGCGCCGCTCCGAGGAGGCGCAGGCCTTCCAGCAATTCTCGACGCCGATCCCGCTCGGCCTGGCCGCGATCACTGCGGCCGCCATCACACCCGCCGATCGCGTGCTCGAACCATCGGCCGGCACCGGCCTGCTCGCCATCCTCGCCGAGATCGCCGGCGGCACGCTTGTCCTCAACGAACTCGCCGAAACCCGGGCCGCACTCATCTCCTCCCTCTTTCCGGCCATTCCCGTGACCCGCTTCGACGCAGCCCAGATCGACGATCATCTCGACCCGGCGACCGTCCCAACAATCGTGGTGATGAACCCGCCATTCTCGGTCCTCGCCAATGTCGAGGGGCGTGTCGCCGACGCAGCCTATCGCCATCTCGCATCCGCGCTCGCGCGGCTCGCCGATGGCGGGCGCCTGGTCGCGATCACCGGCGCGAATTTCGGCCCCGACATACCGGCCTGGCGCGACGCCTTCGTCCGCCTGCAGGAGAGGGGCCGCGTCGTGTTCACCGCCGCCGTCCATGGCTCAGTCTATGCCAAGCACGGCACGACCGTCGAAACCCGGCTGACCGTGATCGACAAGATCCCGGCCGACGAGCCATCCGCATTTCCGGCGTCCCCCGGCACCGCTCCCGACATCGCCACGCTGATGACGTGGATCGCCGAGCATGTGCCGCCGCGCCTGGCTGTCGCGCCTGCTGTTCAGGTCATGCCGACCGGCGCCACGCCGCGCACCGTTCGCGGCTATCTCGCGCGCACCGCGGCGACATCGGCGACCCGCGTGGGCCTCGCCGATCCCGAGGGCGTGCCGCTCGCCTATGAGACCGTCGACTGGACCCCGGCCGAGGGCGCCCGCCTCAGCGACGCGATCTACGAGCAATACGGATTGCAGACGATCCGTATTCCCGGCTCTCAGGCCCATCCCACCAAGCTCGTGCAATCCGCCGCCATGGCCTCGGTCGCCCCGCCCAAGCCGAGCTATCGGCCGACGCTGCCAGCGACCATCATGGACTCGCTCTCAGACTCCCAGCTCGAAACCCTGATCTTCGCGGGCGAAGCCCATTCCGATTTTCTCGCAGGTTCCTGGACCATCGACGACACTTTCGATGTCGTGGCGGCCGCCGCCGATGATGCAAACGGCGTCGTCCGCTTCCGCCGCGGCTTCTTCATCGGCGACGGCACCGGCGTCGGAAAGGGGCGCGAGTCGGCCAGCATCGTGCTCGACAACTGGATGCAGGGCCGGCGCAAGGCGGTCTGGATCTCCAAATCCGACAAGCTGATTGAGGATGCGCAGCGCGACTGGTCCGCACTCGGCATGGAGCGCCTGCTGGTCACGCCGCTCTCGCGCTTCCCGCGGGGCAAGCCGATCGCTCTGCCGGAAGGCGTCCTATTTACAACCTATGCCACGCTGCGTTCCGACGACCGCGGCGAGAAGGTTTCGCGGGTCAAGCAGATCGTCGAATGGTTGGGCTCCGATTTCGACGGAGTGATCATTTTCGACGAGGCGCACGCGATGCAGAACGCTGGCGGCGGCAAGGGAGAACGGGGCGATGTCACGCCCTCGCAGCAAGGGCGCGCGGGGCTTCGCCTGCAGCACGCCTTGCCCAATGCCCGCGTCGTCTATGTCTCCGCCACCGGCGCCACCACGGTCCAGAACCTTGCCTACGCGCAGCGCCTCGGTCTGTGGGGTGGCGACGATTTTCCCTTCTCGACCCGCGCCGAGTTTGTCGAGGCGATCGAGGCCGGCGGCGTCGCGGCGATGGAGGTGCTTGCCCGCGACCTTCGCGCGCTCGGCCTCTACACCGCCCGATCGCTGTCGTTCGACGGCGTCGAATATGAGCTGGTCGAGCACGAGCTGACCGCCGAGCAGCGGCGCATCTACGATGCTTATGCCGGCGCCTTCGCCATCATCCACAACCATCTCGATGCGGCCATGCAGGCGGCCAACATCACCGGCTCGACCGGGACGTTGAACCGCCAGGCCAAATCCGCCGCGCGCTCCGCCTTCGAAAGCGCCAAGCAGCGTTTCTTCGGTCATCTGCTAACATCGATGAAGACGCCGACGTTGATCCGCTCGATCGCGGCGGACCTGGAGGCCGGGCATTCCGCGGTCATCCAGATCGTCTCGACCGGCGAGGCGCTGATGGAACGGCGCTTGGCCGAAGTTCCGACCGAGGAGTGGAATGACATTCGCGTCGACATCACGCCCCGCGAATATGTCCTCGATTATCTCGCCCATTCCTTCCCGGTGCAGCTCTACGAGCCCTTCAGCGACGGCGAGGGCAATATGTCCTCGCGTCCGGTCTTTCGCGACGGCCAGCCGGTCGAGAGCCGCGAGGCGGTCGCCCGCCGCACCGAGCTGATCGAGAAACTCGCGAGCCTTCCGCCGGTGCCGGGCGCGCTCGACCAGATCGTCCAGCATTTCGGCGCGGACGTGGTGGCCGAAGTCACCGGCCGCTCGCGTCGTATCGTGCGCAAGGGACAGCGCCTTGTGGTCGAGACCCGCGCGGCGTCCGCCAATCTCGCCGAGACCCAGGCCTTCATGGACGACATGAAGCGCGTGCTCGTGTTCAGCGATGCCGGCGGTACGGGCCGCAGCTACCATGCGGAGCTGTCGGCACGGAACACGCGGCTTCGCGTCCACTATCTGCTTGAGCCGGGCTGGAAAGCCGACGCCGCGATCCAAGGCCTCGGCCGCACCCACCGCACCAACCAGGCGCAGCCGCCGCTCTTCCGTCCGATCGCGACCAATGTGAAGGCGGAGAAGCGCTTCCTATCGACCATCGCGCGCCGGCTCGACACGCTGGGCGCGATCACGCGCGGACAGCGCCAGACCGGCGGCCAGGGCCTGTTCCGACCCGAGGACAATCTGGAGAGCCACTATGCGCGCGATGCGCTTCGCCAGCTCTACATCCTGATCGTCCGCGGCAAGATCGAAGGGTGCTCGCTCCAGCGGTTCGAGGACACGACCGGCCTGAAGCTGATGGACGACAACGGCATCAAGGACGAGCTCCCGCCGATCACAACCTTTCTCAACCGCCTGCTCGCGCTCACCATCGACCTGCAGGACGTCCTGTTCGCCGCCTTCGAGCAGCTTCTGACCGCCAAGGTCGAGGGCGCGATCGCCGCCGGCATCTACGACATCGGACTGGAGACGCTGCGCGCGGAGAGCTTCGTCGTCACCGATCGCCAGACCATCTACACCCATCCCGGCACCGGCGCGGAAACCAGCCTGCTGACCATCCAACAGCGCGAGCGCAACCGGCCGATGACCGCCGAGGAGGCGATGGCTTGGCTCGACGATCCGGTCGCCAAGTTGCTGGTCAACGAGCGCTCCCACCGCGCCGCGGTTCAGCTTCCAGCGCCTTCGCTGATGCTCGACGACGGGGAGATCGAACGCCGCGTGCGGCTGATCCGGCCGATGGAGCAGCATCACGCCTCCATCCGCATGATGGACGAAAGCCATTGGATCGCCGCCAGTCGCGCCGAGTTCACCGCCGCCTGGAACGCCGAGATCGCGGAGGTGCCAGCCTATTCCGATTCCACGATCCACATCGTCGCTGGCCTGCTGCTGCCGATCTGGAAGCGGCTGCCCAACGAGTCGAGCCGTGTCTATCGGCTCCAGACCGATGACGGGGAACGGATCATCGGCCGCCGCGTGTCGCCCGCATGGGTCGCCAACGCCACGACAGTCGGAACGACGAACCTGTCCGCCGACCATGCCTATGCCGCGCTCATCGAGGGCAAGACAATCCTCGATCTCGCCGAAGGCCTCCAACTCCGTCGCGTGCGCGTCATGGGCGCCGATCGCATCGAACTCTCCGGCTTCACCGACGCGATGCGCGAGCGCCTGCGCGCCTTTGGCCTCTTCAGCGAGATCATCTCGTGGAAGCTCCGCTTCTTCGTGCCCGTCGGCGCGGACGGCGCGACCATCATCGGCAAGCTGATCGGCACCTACCCGATCCAGCGCGTCGGCGAGCGGGAGGCAGCGTGATGGCCCGTCTCGACGCATCCGATCTCGCGCAACGTCTCGGCCGACAGGCCGAGGCGGTGTGCCGCCATTATCTCAGCAATGGCCACCGTCAGGGCAACTACTGGCAGGTGGGCGACGCCCGTAACACTAAGGGCCGCTCGATGTACGTCCGGCTCAAGGACTCGCCCAAAGGCCCCGCCGGGAAATGGACTGACGCCGCTACCGGCGAGCATGGAGACCTCCTCGACGTCATCCGCGAGAGCTGCGGCCTCATCGACTTCAAGGATGTCGCCGACGAGGCTCGGCTCTTCCTCAGCATGCCACCACCAGCGCCGGAACCCTCCGCCTTCCAGCCGCTGGCGCCCGCACCACATGGATCGCCCGAAGCCGCACGGCGCCTCATCCGCATGTCGCAGCCGATTGCGGGCACAATCGTCGCGGCGTATCTCCGGCAACGCGGCATTACGGATCTCCGTGGAGCCGGAAATCTGTATTTCCACCCGCACTGCTATTATCGCCCGGACGAGCATGCGCCGACCGAGACTTGGCCGGCCATGATCGCCGCTGTCACTGACCTCGACGGCATGATCACCGGGGCGCATCGCACCTGGCTCGACTCACGACGCCACGACAAGGCGCCATTCGAAACCCCGCGCCGGGCGATGGGCGATCTCCTCGGCAACGCGGTCCGCTTTGGCGCTGGTGGCGAAGTGATGGCAGCCGGCGAAGGCATCGAGACGGTCCTTTCAATCCGCCAGGTCGTGCCCAACATGCCGATGGTGGCGGCGCTCTCCGCGGCACATCTCGCCGCCATCCTGTTCCCGGACACGCTGCGGCGGCTCTACATCCTGCGCGATGACGATCCGGCAGGCGATGGTGCGCGTGACAGCCTGATCGAACGGGCGAACGCGGCCGGGATCGAGGCGATCGTGATCTCTCCACAGCTCGGGGACTTCAACGAGGATCTCCGCACCCTCGGCATCGCGACATTGCGCAGTCAGACTCGGGTACAGCTCGGGCCGCAGGACGTCGCACGCTTCATGGCGCTGGCGGCATAGCCGGTAAGGAAGCGGCAGCGGCCCCGCCGCCGTACTCGCTCAGACGCAGCGGATCGGAGAGGACCGCGCCTCGGCCTTCGAGAGGGCGATCGGCCCACAGGCAGGCCGGCCCGGCAATGGCTGCGGCCGACTATTTTCCGGCGCGGCCCCAAGGGGCCGCTTTCCATCGCGAAACAAAATAGCCGGCCTCCGCCATCCTCCGCTGACGCTCCGGCCCTCGCTCGCGCTCCGGGTGCAGGGCCGCCCCGCCGGTGTGCTTCGTCGCCATGAAGGCCGCGACGGTCGCGGTCCATCCGACGGAGCATCCGATGCGCGATCTCGACGACTACGAACCGCACCACGAATCCTCACCGACTGACCACGTCCTCAACGAATTGCAGCTCCACGGCTACCGGCCTTTCGCCGACGAACCCGATCAGCGGCTTCTGCCGGACGGCAACGCGGTCGCGGGCGCGGTCGCCGACATCTTCGACGCCCTGATCGTGACCCTGGAGGACACGCGCCTCGAACCCGACCTCGACGATCTCCTCTGGTCGACCGTGAACGTCTTTCATCGCGCCGCCGAACGGATCAACCGCGAGCTCGACGACAACGAGCAGGCCCAAAAGCGCTCCCAACGCGAACAGGACGGCAGCGAGGTGAAGTCGGTCGATCTCGAGCGCCTGATCGCCGAGGGCAAGACACAGGTCGAACGCCAGACCGCCTTCGAACTGATGCGCGACCAGGCCGCCGAGCACTACGAACGCCAGGTCGGCAAAGCCTGGCTCCCGCGGTCAGGATCGAAGGTCAATCATCGCAACCTCACCTCGGCGATGATCGACAGCCGCGACTTCATCATGGCGAAGAAGCGTGCCGAGCAGGAAGTGCTCCTGCCGCCTGGACCGAAGATCGCCGTCACCGGCGGGCTCGATTTCGACAACCATCACCTCATCTGGGCCAAGCTCGACCAGGTTCACGAGAAGCACCCCGACATGGTGCTGATCCACGGCAAGTCGCCGAAGGGTGCCGAGAAGATCGCTTCTCTCTGGGCCAGGAATCGCAATGTCCCACAGATCGGCTTTGCACCCGACTGGACGAAGCACGGCCGGGCAGCACCCTTCAAACGCAATGACGAGATGCTGCAAATCCTGCCGAAGGGCGTGCTGCACTTCCCCGGCACCGGCATCAATGACAACCTCGCCGACAAAGCCAAGAAGCTCGGCATCCCGGTGTGGAAATTCGGCGGCGCGTAAGCGCCGCCGCATCGGGCACCTGCTAAACGGCCAAGCCTATGGCATAACGCAACGAATGCAGCGACTGAAGCCACTCCCGAAACCGGCACGTTCGGACGCCGTTCTCGCTGCGGTTTTCCTGGAGAATGCCACCGTGAAGGCTGCAGCCGCCGAATGGGCGGCGGATCAAGGATTCGACAATCAAGCCCTTCATGCGATTGCAATTGCCATCGAACTCCTCCTCAAATCCTATCTGCTTAACGTCGCGACCGATGATGTTTGGAACCGCGCGAACATCGGGCACGATCTCGCCAAGGCACTCCATTATTCGGCTCAAGCCGGCTTGGTGCCTCCTTCACGCATCGAGTGGATTATCAGCCACCTCCATCCGCATTTTCAGCGTGGCGGGTTTCAGCGCGAGCCGTCGAGGAAATGGCCACCAGGCTTTGCGGATGACGCAGGTGAGGTCGCACGGCAGCTCGCGCAGACAGTACGGCTTCACCAACGTCACGGCCACATCGACTCGGCTTCCAGCCCGGAGAAGACCACTCCCCGCTGAATGGCGCTGGTCCTTGGTCCAGCCGATGGCCTGACGCCATCAACCCGTAAAGGGTCGGACTACGCATAGCGTGCCGCCGCGCCGGCGTTGCCTGCGCGGTGATTGCGGCCATCGGCCGAACACATCGGGCGCCTGTCAGCGGGGGGATGGTCCTCCGCTCGAAACAGGAGCCGGATCGATGTCCTTCCCCGACGCACACGCCTTCGCCTTCAGCCTCGCCACCACGCTGATGGCCGTCATCGTCATCTTCCGCGCGGGCGACGGCACTCTCTCGGTGACACCCGCAAACGAATACGACGGCGACGTCTCGGAGATCGTCCACGAGGTCGATCCCTTCGCGCCATGACGGCGCGCCACCCTTCCAGGCGACGCGGATGCGTGCCGAAAGTGCAGGCGATCCACGCGCCCTTTCGCCGAAGGGCGCGATGGGCCTGATGCAGATCATGCCGCCCACTTGGGCAGGCTTGCGCCTTCGCCACCGTCTCGGCGCTGATCCTTATGATCCGCATGACAACATCATCGCCGGCGCCGGCTACATCCGCGAGCTGTTCGATCGCTACGGATCGCCCGGCTGGATCGCGGCCTACAATGCCGGTCCTGGTCGTTACGAGGACTCGCTGAAGGGCCGGGCGCTGCCCGCGGAAACGCGCGCCTATGTCGCCATCGTCGCGCCGTCGGTGACCAGCGGCGATGCGACTTGGCCGATCGTGGCCGCCGCGGCCGATGCACTCGCCTGGACACGCGCGCCGCTGTTCATCGCGCAAGCTGAGCGCATATCGATACCCGTTCCCGTACCGGCCGAGCGCGCTTCCGATGCCGCGATGACGACATCGTCCGTGCGCGATGTTTCCGCCATCGAGCCGCAGTCGGGCGGGCTGTTTGTCCCGCGTTCGGGCCAAAGGAATGCGCCATGAGCAGCCCGGTTCCTGATCGCACGATAGCGTGCTCAAGCGCGTCATGGTGTGCGTTGAGGGTAGAGGCAGGCAACACGACCGGACGATGGCAGGATAAAAGGCCGCGAGGTGCGGCTTGGGTCGGTTGTGGTTTTTCAATAGGTTATGAGGCGATTTCGCGATGTGCGGGATTTCCCCGCACCTCACGACTACGCCGATTTTCCTGCGATTTCCTGTGCTTGGCGCGATGTGCGAGGCATCAGCCATGACCGGCGACAGTGATTTCCGCATCCGGCCGGGCCGCATCCGCTCGACCCGTGCGCAGCAGGCTCGTCCCTTCATCGCGCAGGCTCTCGCCGCGGCGAAGAAGGCCGGGGCCGGCGTCTCACGCTCCGGCCGGATCGTGTCCGGCAACCGCTCGCGCTTCGGGCGGGGCCAGCGTGCGAGCATCCAGGCGAACCGGCTGCTCACCGCGCGAACGCGCGGCGCTGTCATCAAGGCGCGCGTCGTGCGCCAGACATCGCGCTCGGCGCCGCTCGCGACCCACCTCAATTATCTGCGCCGCGAAGGCGTGACCCGCGATGGGGAGAAGGCCCATCTCTTCGGTCCCGGGGGCGACGACGCCGATCCGAAGGCCTTTGCGGAACGGTGCCAGGACGACCGCCACCATTTCCGGTTCATCGTCTCGCCCGACGATGCGCCCGACATGGCCGACCTGCGGTCCTTCACCCGCGATCTCGTCACGCAGATGGAAAAGGATCTCGACACCCGCCTCGATTGGGTGGCGGTCGACCACTGGAACACCGAGCATCCCCATGTCCACCTGATCGTGCGCGGGGTCCGTGACGACGGGCAGGACCTCGTCATCTCACGCGACTACATCAAGGAAGGAATGCGCGACCGCGCGCGTGACCTCATCACGCAGGAATTAGGGCCGCGCACCGACCTCGACATCCAGCGCAGCCTGAAACGCCAGGTCGATGCCGAGCGCTTCACGCAGCTTGACCGCCAGCTTATCCGCGATGGCCATGCCACGGGCGTCATCGAGACGGCGATCGATCCGAACGTCCGGCTCGACGAATTTCATGCGCTGAAGGTCGGACGGCTCCGCAAGCTGGAAACACTCGGCCTCGCCGAGCAGGTCGGCCCCGGTCAATGGGCGATCGACACGAAGGCCGAGGCGACTCTGCGTGAACTCGGCGAGCGCGGCGACATCATCAAACGCATGCACCGGGCTTTGACGGATCGCGGCATCGAACGCGGCTCGGCGGGCTATGTGCTCGCGGCCGAAAGCCTCGATGCGCCCGTGATCGGCCGATTGGTCGATCGCGGTCTTGATGACGAGCTGAAGGGCTCCGCCTACGCCGTGGTCGACGGCGTCGACGGCCGCACCCATCACATCAAGCTGCCCGATCTCGAAGCCGCCGGTGACAGCGCGGCGGGTTCGATCGTCGAGTTGCGTGCGTTCGATGATGCACAGGGACAGCGCCGGGTCGCAATCGCCGTCCGCTCCGATCTCGATATCGATCGTCAGGTCACGGCAACCGGCGCGACTTGGCTCGATCGGCAGAACATCGCGCGCGAACCTGCCGCCCTGTCCGAGGCCGGCTTCGGCGCCGAGGTACGGCAGGCGCTGGATCGACGCGCGGATCATCTGGTCGGACAGGGCTTCGGCGAGCGACACGGCCAGCGTGTCACCTTCAATCGCGGGCTGATCGACACGCTGCGCCGTCGCGAGCTGGAAGCGGCCGGCGAAAAACTCTCCGCCGAAACAGGCCAGCCGTTCAATCGCGCGGGAAGCGGCGAGTATGTTGCCGGCACCTACCGCCAGCGTTTGGCACTCGCCTCCGGCCGCTTTGCCATGCTGGACGACGGCCTCGGCTTCCAACTCGTGCCCTGGTCACCCTCTCTGGAAAAGCACCTCGGCAAGCATGTTTCCGGCGTCGCCCGCGATGATGGCGGCATCGACTGGAGCTTTGGCCGCAAACGAGGGCTCGGCCTCTAACCTCTCTCCGAAAGGACCGTTCCAATGTCCGCCACGAAGATCCTATGGGGCCAGATCCTCACCGTTTTCCTGATCGTCCTCGCCACCACTTGGGGCGCAACGGAATGGGTGGCTTGGCGATTGGCGTTCCAGCCGGAGTTGGGCGCGCCGTGGTTCACGCTGTTCGGCTTTCCTTTCTATCTGCCACCCTCCTTCTTCTGGTGGTGGTACGGCTTCGACGCCTACGCACCCGCGATCTTCGTCGAAGGCGCTTTCATCGCGGCGTCCGGTGGCTTCATCTCGATCGCCGTCGCCATCGGCATGTCGGTCTGGCGTGCACGCGAGGCCAAGAAGGTCGAGACCTATGGCTCGGCGCGTTGGGCCGAGAAGAAGGAGGTGGAGACGGCCGGCCTTCTCGGTCCCGATGGTGTCGTGCTGGGACGCTACGAGCACGCTTATCTGCGCCATGATGGGCCTGAACATGTTCTGTGCTTCGCGCCCACCCGAAGCGGCAAGGGTGTTGGCCTCGTTGTGCCCTCGCTGTTGACCTGGCCGGGCTCGGCGATTGTTCACGACATCAAGGGCGAGAACTGGCAGCTCACCGCCGGCTTCCGCGCCAGGCACGGCCGCGTGCTGCTCTTTGACCCGACCAACACAAAATCCGCTGCCTACAATCCTCTGCTCGAGGTGCGCCGCGGCGAATGGGAGGTTCGCGACGTCCAGAACATCGCCGACATCCTGGTCGACCCAGAAGGGTCGTTGGACAAGCGGAACCATTGGGAAAAGACGAGCCATGCGCTGCTAGTCGGCGCGATCCTCCACGTCCTCTATGCGGAAAAGGACAAGACTCTGGCCGGCGTCGCGGCGTTCCTCTCTGATCCGAAGCGACCAATTGAATCCACCCTCGATGCGATGATGAAGACGGCGCATCTCGGCGACGCCGGACCGCATCCCGTGATCGCCAGCGCCGCACGCGAGCTCCTCAACAAATCCGACAACGAACGCTCAGGCGTGCTCTCTACCGCCATGTCGTTCCTGGGACTCTATCGCGATCCCGTCGTCGCCGAAGTGACGCGGCGCTGTGACTGGCGGATCTCCGATATCGTGGGCGGAAAATACCCGGCAACACTCTATCTCGTCGTGCCACCATCCGACATCAACCGCACCAAACCGCTTATCCGACTGATCCTCAATCAAATCGGCCGACGCCTGACCGAGGATCTGCAAGCAAAGGGCGAACGCCATCGTCTCCTGCTGATGTTGGACGAGTTTCCGGCGCTGGGGAGGCTCGACTTCTTTGAGTCAGCACTGGCCTTCATGGCCGGCTACGGTCTGAAGAGCTTCCTGATCGCGCAATCCCTAAACCAGATCGAAAAGGCCTACGGGGCGAACAATTCGATCCTCGACAATTGCCATGTGCGCGTCAGCTTCGCGACCAACGACGAGCGTACCGCCAAGCGCGTTTCGGACGCCCTCGGCACCGCCACCGAGATGAAGGCCATGAAGAACTATGCCGGCCACCGGCTGTCCCCCTGGCTTGGCCATCTGATGGTTTCGCGCTCGGAAACAGCTCGGCCACTGCTCACACCTGGCGAAATCATGCAGCTCCCTCCCACCGACGAGATCGTCATGGCGGCGGGCACGCCGCCGATTCGTGCGAAGAAGGCGCGCTATTACGAGGATGCTCGGTTCAAGGAACGCCTGCTGCCGCCGCCCGCGCTCACAACGTCGCAGCAAGGACAGCCCGACGATTGGACCACGCACCAGTTGCCAGCCCGACCACAGATTGCCGAGGCCACCTTGCTAGCGCAGCCCGCCGATGAAGATCCAACCGAGTCGGAACGCCGCCAGCAACCGGAACTCAATCGGGTGAACCCCGTCGAGAAGAAAGTGCCAATCGACAACCCGTTCGAGATCGATACCGATCGGGACGAGTCTGACGACGATGCCGTGCGCACCAGCCGTATGAACCGGCTCATGCAGGGCGTCGCGCGCCAGGTCTCGCTCGACCCCGGTGACGGCATGGAGCTGTGAGACGCCCGTGACGAAACCACCCCGCAAGCAACGCCTCTCCGTCTATCTCGACCCCTCTGTCATGAACCGGCTCGCAGATCACGCCGCGCGCCGCGACCATTCGCGATCGTTGGTCGCGGAGGCGGCGATCGAGTCATTCCTCTCACCCGATGCCGCCGAACGCCAGGAGGCCGTCATCACGAAACGCCTCGACCAGCTCGACCGACGCATGTCGCGGATGGAGCGCGATATCGGAATATCGGTCGAGATGCTCGCAGTCTTCGTGCGCTTCTGGGTGACCACCACACCGAGTTTGCCAGAACCTGCTGCGCAGGCCGCGCGCGCCAAAGCTGGCGAACGCTATGATCAGTTTGTCACAGCTCTCGGCCGCCGTCTCGCGAAGGGCCCGAAGCTTCATCAGGAGATTTCTGAGGACGTTGATGGCGAGGCAGAATAGCTCGTCAGATCGCGCACGCTCCTGCGTGAGCCCAAGCTGCTCTCCAAGGCCGCATTGAAGTCAGCAATAATCGACTGCCTCTCAATCCCTTATTCTTTCCAATCTCTCGGACATCCGCCCGAGTTCAAGCAAGGATGCCGCCTCCATCTTCCGCATGATCTGCGCCCGACACACCTTCACCGTGATTTCGCTGAGTGCAAACTTCGCAGCAATTTGCTTTGTGAGTTTTCCATCAAGTATCATGTCCATAACTTGGCGCTCGCGAACAGAAAGCGAATCGTACCGCGCGCGAAGATCAGCTGTCATTGTCTTCTCGTTTCGTCGGATTTGCGAAGTCTGGAGACCGAGATAGATCGCATCAAGTAGGTCTTGGTCCCTAAACGGCTTGGTCAGAAATTCGATCGCGCCAAACTTCATAGCCCGGACCGACATCGGGATATCCCCGTGCGCCGTAATGAACACGACCGGGATCTCCACACGCGTTCTGAAAAGCTCTTGTTGGAAATCCAAGCCGTTCTGACCCGGCATTCTAACGTCCAATACCAAGCAAATCGGCGTATCAGGAATCGACCACGCCAAAAACTCGTGCGTAGACGCAAAGGTGTGAATATCAAGTCCGACAGAACTCAGGAGATTTCTGAGCGCTTCACGCACGGAAAGATCATCGTCGACGACGGCTACCGTGCCGCCCACAACGACGGGCTGTTTCGACTGTCTCATAGTATTTTCTCCCTGTCGCCAGGCAGAGTAAAACAAAAGGTAGCGCCGCGCGGATTGGTCGGCTCAGCCCAAATATTACCGCCGTGAGATTCAATAATTGATCGGCATATTGAAAGTCCAATTCCCATGCCATCGCTCTTGGTGGAGTGAAAGGCATCGAAAAGATGCCTTACGAAGCCAGGATCGATACCGCCTCCCGTGTCTTCTATCGTGATCATCACGCCGGACGCGCTTGATTTAGCGGAGTTTATTCGAATCTCACGAACACTGCTCTGCAGCGTACCCATCGCATCTATCGCGTTCACGAGAAGGTTGAGTGCAACCTGTTGAAGTTGAATACGATCACCGAAGATCATGGGCAGATCACTCGACAGGTTCGTATAAACGGAAACTCGGCTTTCTCGGAAACGGCTTTGCAAAAGCCCCAGCACCTCTCTGATTACGACGTTGATCTCAATCCAGGACCTCTTTGGTTCTGCACGCATAGACAGCGCTTGGACGCGCTTGATGATTTCACTTGCTCGGTTTGCGTCGCTGACGATGCTATCTATCGAAGACGCGGCTTTTTCTAGGTTCGCGGGATCTCCGTGAATCCAGCGTGTACATGCATTGGCGTTGGTCACGATTGCGGCGAGCGGCTGATTGACCTCATGGGCGATTGAGGCAGCGATCTCGCCGAGAGTCGTGATCCGAGCGACGTGCGCAAGGCGGGTCTGCGCCTGTTCGGCCGCCACACGAGCGGTCTCCATCTTGACAGCGAGATAGGTCGTTGCCGCGATCGCCAGCAGGCTGATCGAGGTGTTGACGACTCCGGTTCCGAAGCTTCCACTCGGCGTCAGGATGTAGCTCGCGATCGTCAACGCGATGCATATTCCAGAGACCGTGCCCATGCCCCGCGTGTGGCTGAAGCGAGCCGACAATAGAACGACAATCACATAAAACGTCGCAGCGGATATCTCGTAAGGGGTTATGGTGTCGATGATGAAGATGCCGATAGTGAGGATGCCGATCAGCAAGGGAAGCGTTCCAGACCTAACGAGGCGCCATAGCCCATCGATGAACGTCAGTAGTTCCCTTGAACGGGTGCCGAGCGGGTATCGATGCGTCAAGTTTGCCTCGTGATCTATAGGATCGACGTGGGCAGGCTGATTGACTGGTGTTTTTTGTGGAGCCATCGCAGTTCACTTGATGTAGGTGTGCAAAACGTCGACTAATTCGAGCGCGGCATTACGTTCAGCTTCTGTGGGCGTGCGGTTCGCATCGACCATATGCGCTTGAATGTGCCCATTGACGACTTCGGCCATGATTCCGTTGATCGCACCGCGCGTGGCCGTGACTATCCGCATCACGTCGCCGCAACTCTCATCCGCGATGAGGGCCCGTTCAATCGCATCGACCTGACCTCGAAGGCGTCGGACCCTATTCAGCAGCTTCTGCTTCTCAGCCACCGCATGCGCCATCGCGTCCCTCCGCTATACCCGGGTATAGTTGTAATATACCCCCCAGAGTATATATGAATGTCGCGCGAAGTGAAGACCGGCAGGGTTGTTCGCGTCGTGGTCCAGTTCGTCGTGAATTGGATCCGGATTGGCACAGCAGAGGATCATATGAACCCGCGATCTAGCAACGACCCCTCGGAGGGAGATAGTAGGCGTCAGTCACCTGCTATCGACGCTCCGCTGGGTTGCATCATCGCTCGGGTCGGTTCTGCCGACGTAACTGCGCCAGCACTTCGACGCTGAGCACCGTCCGTCCAGGCCACCCGGGTTCGAGCAACTGCTTGAACAGACGGAGGTGGCCATGGCCGCTCATCTCAACATCGACACACGTCGGGCGCCACCGGTGGTCGCCCATGATGATATTCAATTCGCCGGGGTGTTTCCCGGCTTGAAATTGGGCGCTCGCAACTTGGCGAGACCAAAGCTTCTTGCCCATTGGCATCAGGAATCCGATGGCCGGCTGATTGGGGGCTGGCAATTGGAGACATCCGCCACTCTGAAGAATCCTGACGATTGATCATAGCGACACACGGCAATGCCGTGCGCAGCGTAGCGCTGCTGTTGGCAGCAAAGTTCAAACGAAGGGATTAACTAATGAATGCAGTGGTGGCTTTGCTGCCTGCGCGCCCCGCAGGCACTAATACGACTTGCGCGAATACTATCTTCGCCAACGATTTAGAGCAGCTCTACAACGCGCTGAATGATGTGACATTGACGGAGCATGCTCGCACGGCAGAGCTGATGAATGCCGGATTGCGGAAGATCTCGCAGAAGGTTGTCGAGGAGGCTGCCGAGGTCGCTCTCGAGGCGGTGAGGAAGCGGACCCAAAAGACGGTCAGCGAAAGTGCCGATCTTCTCTATCACTTGGTCGTTCTGTGGCACGCACTCAATATTGAACCCAGCGAAGTCTGGGCCGAGATGCGGCGCCGCGTGGAAAGCATGGGCATTGCCGAAAAGCTTCCTAAGCCGCGTCGGGGAACGACTGATCCCGCCCCGGTCAACGACAGCTCGGAAGGAAATCGCGTACCTGCGCCCTGCATCACCGCCAACTCGCGCGCACCAGCACCGTGTCCCGAAGAGCAGCCCGAAAGGACACGGCCATGCGCCTCCTAGTCTGTGGAGGACGTCACTTCGAGGACGCCGAGATGGTGCATCACGAACTAACTGCACTGCATTGGCGAAAGCCAATCAGCGTTGTGGTCCACGGCAGCATTGCAGGCGTCGGCATCATCGCTGAGGCGTGGGCGCGTCGCCATGGGATCGCTGTGGTGCGTTACCCGCCAAATTGGGAGTTTTACGGCAAGAAGGCCGAAGGGCTGCGCAGCGATTTCATGCTGACAGACAGCCGACCCGACTTTGTCGTGGCTTTCCCAGGGGGGCGCCACACCGCCGATCTCGTCCAACGGGCAATCAACGTCGGGCTCGCCGTGCTCGCCATTCCGCCCAACACGGCTGGAGCTTGCCCAGTCGCAAAGCATCCGCCGCAGCGGGGCCAGCCAACAACCGCTTCGCTCTGATCCAGTGAATTCACCCAAAAACGAGCAAAACTCAACGGAGTTTGAAATGTCCGATACCTCTGCGACATCGCTTGAACAAATCGAATTGGCCTCAAGCGCGCCCGCTGTCCTGGATAGCGCGCATATTGGCGACATCCACGGCGCGTTCGGCACCATCCGGCAGCACGACACCGGTGTACGAAAGACTTGGCGGGCTAGGCTGGCGACCTTGATGGCAATCGTCGGCCCGGGACTGATTGTCATGGTCGGCGACAATGATGCCGGCGCTTTTGGAACCTATACGCAGGCAGGTCAGAACTACGGCACCTCTCTGCTGTGGACGTTGATGCTCTTGATCCCGGTGATTTACGTGAATCAGGAGATGGTGTCACGGCTAGGTGCTGTGACGGGCGTTGGCCATGCACGACTGATATTCGAACGTTTCGGAAAGTTCTGGGGTGCCTTCAGCCTTATAGACCTAGTTCTTCTCAACGGACTAACCATTGTAACCGAGTTCATCGGCATCGTATTCGCACTCCAATATTTTGGTTTGCCAAGAGTTCCGGGACTGATTGTCGCGGCGGTGCTCATAGTGGCCGCCGTCAGCACCGGAAGTTTCAAGCGGTTTGAACGCTTCGCGATGGTTTTGGTCTTTGGCAGTCTGTTGCTAATACCTGTGCTCCTCGCCATCCATCCACCAATCGGTGAGATCGCCCATGGACTGCTCGTGCCGCAATGGCCCGCTCACTCCGACATGGCGGCAGTCATGCTGCTTGTCATTGGCATCGTTGGCACGACCGTCGCACCTTGGCAGCTCTTTTTCCAACAAAGCTATGTTGTCGATAAGCGGATCACGCCCGCCTTCAACGGCTACGAGAAAGTCGATCTTTGCCTCGGGATCCTCCTGGTAGTAATCGGCGCCGTTGCCATGATGGCGTTCTGTGCCGCATTGTTTGCCGGACGGCCGGAATTCGGCAATTTCACGGATACAGGTGCGGTGCTTACGGCGCTGGACAAATATGTGGGTCCATATTCGGCGACGATTTTTGCAATCGCTCTTTTGGATGCTTGCCTCATCGGCGCAGCAGCCGTCTCGCTCTCGACGTCTTATGCGATCGCCGACGTCCTCAGGGTGAGGCACTCATTGCATCGCAAAGTCACGGATGCCATCGGATTCTACGTTGCTTACGGGATTCTCATATTCATTGCCGCAGGCCTTGTTGCCTTCGCAAGTGATGCGCTGCTGGGCCTCTTTGTCAGTGCCGTGCAGGCTCTCGCTGGCGTGCTGCTACCAAGTGCCACGGTCTTCCTGCTCCTCCTTTGCAACGACAAGGCGGTTGTCGGCCCCTGGTCCAACGGTCCTAAGCTCAATGTATTCACCGGAGCAATAATCTGGTCCCTTGTGTTGCTCTCGATCATCCTCACCGTGGCGACCGTCTTCCCAGATGTGGCTGACAGCACAATTCTGAAAATACTGATTGGCGGCTCTTTGCTGGGGCTTTGCGGGTTCGTCTTTTCGTTCGCAGCACGCAAGCGTAGTTATGACGTGCCCGCTGCCGCATATGGCAACGATCAAGATCACCGCTTCGCCAAGATGACGATGCTCGAGCGCCGGAACTGGCGCATGCCGCCGCTTAATCGGCTGCCTGCCCTGCATATGACGTTGATGACGAAGGTCTGGATGGGCGTGCTACGCGGCTATCTTCTGATTGCTGTCGCGCTGATCGGCTTCAAGGTCTTCGTCGCCGCGACCGGCGTCGAGGTCAGCATCCCCCAGATCGGCGGAACGCCAACCAGCAACGACGCTGCTACAAGCAATACCGGCTCGAAGTAGCACGCAAGAAGGCGGGTGACGACGTTGACGCACGGGCGCGAGCACCGACATGTCCGCAATAGCCTCGCGGACGTTGCTATACCCCGCGTCGTCGCCTGCCAACCAAAACGAAAAGGAAACAATCTGAATAGACAAAACTCTTTTGTTCTAACTAGCTGATGGGGGCGCCTCATGTCTGAACAATTCAAGACTCTTCCCGAACGCATCCAGGCGCTTTCCGATGCAACTTCTTGTAGTTCTTTTTCGCTGACCTCAGTCGAGCAGACCAAGGGCTTTCAGATTATCGCTTTTGTCGACAGCTGTTTCGGCGATTCTCAATGCGAGATCGATGCTTGCGGATTGATCGCCGCTATGCTGATCGCTTTTGCCAAAGCGCGCAGCGATCCGTTCACGTTTCATTATTTTGCAACGCGTGCTCTCCATGACGGACTAGAACGTTGCATCGCTATCCTTGTCCAACGCGGCGAAAGGCTGCCCGTTGTCGCCTATGCGCTCATCGCAAATTATATCCGCTGGACGGCTCGACGCCGAGAGATGGCTTTAGCCGCGGCGTTTGAGCGTCTGCGCCTTTATCCGACACTTCCAAACATGTTGATCTGGCCGCCGAAGCGCACGCCAGGATAGCGTGCCAGCGCCTGAGATTCATCGAACAAAAAAAAGCCGTGGCAGATTTTCTCAAAGGAGACGCAAAACAATGAGTAATCAACTATCGCATTGGCCTCCGCCACTTCGGATCCGCCTTCTGCTTTTTGTGGTGTCTCGCATCGAACACTTTCTCCTCTTAAGGTGTCCGAAAGGTCGCATCAGGCGATTGGGATTGGCTTGGGTCGACCAGATTCATGCGCGCGTGCGCAAAAAGCTCAGCCGTGCAGAGCTACCCGAAACGCGTTGATGTTTCTTCCGCGTTCGATCGCGCGTCAAATAGCCTTGAATCAGCGCTGAATGGTGAGGAAGCCTACAAATCTCTTTCCGCGCCGATCGGTCCGTCACCGTGATCTATAATCGACGAGGGCTTCATTGCGCCGCGCCGGTGTTAAACTGTCAAGGAGGGCGTTGGCCTTCTCAATTACCTTGCTGCCGATCTCGCGCTGTTGCCCTTGATTGGCTTTTCGGGCGCCCTCGGCGAACACCGATTCCGCGGGGAGTACCGCCGCAGCAAATGCGGCGGCGGCCAAAACCGATCTAAGAAACATAGGCTACTCTACTCGGCTGGGGTTCATGGCTGCAAAGATGCTATCGTACGTACCGTCCCGTTCAGCCTAACGCCGTGCATGATCCCGATTAAGAAGGATCTCACCCCCCGGATGATCTCCGCGATCGAGGATGTCCATCACCTCCACAACAAATGCATTGAGCGGTCATTGTGCGAGGATCAGACGCTTGCGCAGAGCCGGTCAAGCTCCGCGAGCGTATTGGCGTATCGTGCGTCCGACACCGCCGTTCTCCTGTATTTGCACGCTACACTACTACGTCGATGAATCTTTGTTGAATCGCCCCGAAATCTGGCCCCTTTAATCATCCCCGTCTGGGGAAGGACTGTATCGGCCCCGATAGAAACGGGGCACTATGACAGCATCACACCACAATTCGGAAGGCCTCGCGCGCGGCGCAAGGATGCTGCGCACTGCGCTCGGTCCTGCAATCGCGCGCTATCTTGATGACGCCAGCATCGTCGAGGTGATGCTCAATCCCGATGGGCGCCTCTGGATCGACCGACTCTCCGAAGGACTTTCCGATACCGGTGAGCGGCTGTCACCAGCGGACGGCGAACGTATCGTTCGCTTGGTTGCGCACCATGTCGGAGCCGAGGTTCATGCTGGTGCTCCTCGGGTATCCGCAGAGTTGCCTGAAACCGGCGAGCGGTTCGAAGGCCTGCTGCCACCCGTCGTCGCTGCCCCCGCATTCGCGATCCGTAAGCCCGCTGTCGCGGTGTTCACGCTCGACGACTACGTCGCGGCCGGCATCATGTCAGCGACGCAGGCCGAGATACTCCGCCGGAGTGTCTCCTCACGCGCCAACATCCTCGTCGCCGGCGGGACATCCACCGGCAAGACGACGCTGACAAACGCGTTGCTCGCCGAAGTTGCGAAGACCGCCGATCGCGTCGTCCTCATCGAAGACACCCGCGAACTGCAATGCGCCGCGCCGAACCTCGTGGCGATGCGAACAAAAGATGGCGTTGCCTCACTTTCCGATCTCGTTCGCTCTTCGCTGCGTCTGCGGCCCGATCGCATACCCGTTGGCGAAGTGCGCGGCGCCGAAGCGCTCGAACTGCTCAAGGCCTGGGGCACCGGCCATCCTGGCGGGGTCGGCACCATCCACGCCGGCAGCGCGATCGGCGCACTGCGCCGCATGGAGCAGCTCATTCAGGAGGCAGTCGTCACGGTCCCGCGCGCATTGATCGCGGAAACGATCGACCTCGTTGCCGTCCTCTCCGGTCGCGGGTCCGCGCGGCGACTCTCCGAACTCTCGCGCGTCGAAGGCCTCGGTCTCGACGGCGACTACCGCATCGCGCCGGCCACCACGGATGGCGACGGCAGCTCGAGCTTGTTCGTCCCAGCACCTGAAGGAGAAAGCCTGTGATCCAACGCCTGCGGCGCGCGCGCCATCATCTCGTCTTGACCGTTTCCATCGCCACTCTGTCGGCGGTGATGGCAGCCCCCGCTCACGCTTCCGGTTCGTCGATGCCGTGGGAACAGCCTCTCCAACAGATCCTGCAGTCGATTGAAGGTCCCGTGGCGAAAATCATGGCGGTGATCATCATCATCGTTACCGGCCTGACGCTGGCCTTCGGCGATACCTCCGGCGGCTTCCGCAGGTTGATCCAGATCGTGTTTGGTCTCTCGATTGCCTTCGCCGCGTCGAGCTTCTTCCTGTCGTTCTTCTCGTTCGGCGGCGGGGCGCTGGTCTGATGACGGGCGCTGTCGATCAGGGCGGCGACGTCCCAGGCTATACCGTCCCCGTTCACCGGGCACTGACCGAGCCGATCCTGCTCGGCGGCGCCCCACGGGCTATCGCCATCATGAACGGGACGCTCGCTGGCGCGGTCGGCCTAGGGCTTCGCCTCTGGCTGGTGGGGATCGCGATCTGGGCGATCGGCCACGTCACCGCGGTGTGGGCTGCCAAGCGCGATCCGCTCTTCGTCGACGTTGTGCGCCGCCATCTGCGCGTCCCCGCACACCTTTCGGTCTGAGGGGAGCGCGGCCATGATGAACCTTGCCGAATATCGCAATCGCAACAGCCGCCTGGCCGACTTCCTCCCCTGGGTCGCGCTGGTGGGCTCCGGCATCGTCCTCAACAAGGACGGCAGCTTTCAGCGCACCGCGCGGTTTCGCGGCCCCGATCTCGACAGCGCCGTACAGGCTGAGCTAGTCGCCATCGCCGGCCGCCTCAACAATGCGTTCCGTCGCCTTGGATCAGGCTGGGCAATCTTCGTCGAGGCGCAGCGGCAAGCTTCGAACCTCTATCCCGACAGCCGCTTTCCCGATCCCGCCTCGGCGCTGGTCGACGCCGAGCGCAAAGCGGATTTCGAGGAAGCTGGCGCACATTTCGAGTCGAGCTATTTCCTGACCTTCACCTATCTGCCGCCGGCCGAGGACGCCGCGCGCGCGGAATCCTGGCTCTATGAAGGCCGGGAAAAGTCGGGCCTCGACCCCAACGAGGTGATGACCGGGTTCGCCGATCGCACCGATCGCATCCTGCGCCTGGTCGAAGCCTTCATGCCCGAATGCCGCTGGCTTGATGACGCGGAGACGCTCACCTATCTCCACGGCTGCGTCTCGACCAAACGGCACCGTGTCCGCGTCCCCGAAACGCCGATCTATCTCGACGCGCTGCTCGCCGACCAGCCGCTCACCGGCGGGCTCGAGCCGCGCCTTGGCGCGTCGCATCTGCGCATCCTCACCGTCACAGGCTTTCCAACGGCGACGACACCTGGCCTGCTCGACGAGCTGAACCGTCTCGCATTTCCGTATCGTTGGTCGACGCGGGCGATCCTGCTCGACAAGACCGACGCGACCAAGCTGCTGACCAAGATCCGCCGGCAATGGTTCGCCAAGCGCAAGTCGATCGCCGCGATCCTCAAGGAGGTAATGACCAACGAGGCGTCCGTCCTCGTGGACACCGACGCCGCGAACAAGGCCGCCGATGCCGACATGGCGCTCCAGGAACTCGGCGCCGACTATGCCGGGATGGCCTACGTCACCGCGACGGTGACGGTGTGGGACGAGGATCCGCGCGCTGCCGACGAGAAGCTGCGCCTCGTCGAGAAGGTCATTCAGGGCCGCGACTTCACTGCCATGGCCGAGACGATCAACGCGGTGGACGCCTGGCTCGGATCATTGCCCGGCCACGTCTATGCGAACGTCCGCCAGCCGCCGATCTCCACGCTCAATCTCGCCCACATGATCCCGCTGTCGGCGGTGTGGGCGGGGCCGGAACGGGACGAGCATTTTGCAGCGCCCCCACTGCTCTTCGGCAAGACCGAAGGCTCCACCCCGTTCCGGCTTTCGCTTCACGTCGGCGACGTCGGCCACACGCTGATCGTTGGCCCGACCGGCGCGGGCAAGTCGGTCCTGCTGGCGCTGATGGCGCTGCAGTTCCGACGCTATGCTCGCGCCCAAGTCTTCGCCTTCGACTTCGGCGGCTCGATCCGCGCGGCGGCGCTCGGCATGGGCGGCGATTGGCATGACCTCGGCGGCGATCTCAGTGACGGCGCGACCGATAACGTCAGCCTTCAACCGCTCGCCCGCGTTCACGACGTGCCCGAGCGCGCCTGGGCGGGCGACTGGATCGTATCGATCCTGACCCGCGAGGGCGTGGCGATCACGCCCGAGGTGAAGGAGCATATCTGGACGGCGCTGACCTCGCTGGCATCGGCGCCCGTCGAGGAGCGCACGATCACCGGCCTGGTCGTGCTGCTCCAGTCGAACGATCTCAAACAGGCGCTCAGGCCCTATTGCGTCGGCGGTCCCTACGGCCGGCTGCTCGACGCTGAACGCGAGTATCTTGGCTCGGCGTTCGTTCAAGCGTTCGAGACTGAGGGGCTGATCGGCACCGGCGCGGCGCCGGCGGTTCTCTCCTATCTCTTCCATCGGATCGAAGATCGGCTCGACGGTTCGCCGACTCTTCTCATTATCGACGAAGGCTGGCTGGCGCTGGACGATGACGGTTTCGCCGGCCAGCTCCGCGAATGGCTGAAGACGCTGCGCAAGAAGAACGCCAGCGTCATCTTCGCCACGCAATCGCTCAGCGACATCGACGGCTCGGCCATCGCGCCTGCCATCATCGAAAGCTGCCAGACCCGGCTTCTGCTGCCGAACGAGCGCGCGATCGAGCCGCAGATCACGGCGATCTATCGGCGCTTCGGCCTCAACGACCGCCAGATCGAGATCATCGCGCGGGCAATGCCCAAGCGCGACTATTACTGCCAGTCGCGGCGCGGCAACCGCCTCTTCGAGCTCGGTCTGTCCGATGTCGCGCTCGCTCTGTGCGCCGCGTCATCGAAGACCGACCAGGCGGCCATTGCCCGCATCGTCGCCGAACACGGCCGCGACGGCTTCCTCGCCGCATGGCTCGATCACCGTGAGGTCGGTTGGGCCGCCGATCTCATCCCCACGCTCACCAACAAGGAGACGTCCCAATGAAACTGCGCAATTCCCGCGCAGCGCGTTTTGCTGCCGCGCTGCTGACCGCTCCCGTCGCGCTCGCGCCCATGCTGGCGACGCCCGCTCACGCCATCATCGTATTCGATCCCTCGAACTATGCGCAGAACGTGCTCACGGCGGCGCGATCGCTTCAGCAGATCACCAACCAGATCACCTCGCTTCAGAACGAAGCGCAAATGCTGATCAACCAGGCACGCAACCTTGCGAGCCTGCCGTTCTCGTCGCTGCAACAGCTTCAGCAGTCCGTCCAGCGCACGCAGCAGCTTCTCAACCAGGCGCAGAATATCGCCTACGACGTCCAGCAGATCGACCGGATGTTCCAGCAGAAGTACGGGAACGTCTCGCTGTCCGCTTCGGATCAGCAACTCGTCACCGATGCCCGCTCGCGCTGGCAGAACACGGTCGGCGGCCTGCAGGACGCAATGCGGGTGCAGGCGGGCGTCGTCGGCAACATCGACACCAATCGCACGCAGATGTCGGCGCTGATCGGCCAGAGCCAGGGCGCGACCGGCGCGCTGCAGGCGACGCAGGCCGGCAACCAACTCCTTGCGCTCCAGGCGCAGCAACTCGCGGATCTCACCGCCGTCGTGGCGGCCAACGGCCGGGCGCAGGCCTTGCAGTCGGCCGAGCAGGCCGCCGCCGCCGAACAGGGCCGCGAGCAGCGCCGGCGTTTCCTGACGCCGGGCTCGGGCTACCAGCCCGGCAATGCCCGCATGTTCCCGAACAGCGGCAACTGAGGCTGGCACGATGGACGGCAAGACCCTCGCTCGCGTCGGCGCCATCGTCTTCGTCGCGGTCGCCATCACGGCGACCGCGATCGAGATGAACCGCAAGGACGTTTCGACGGACGTCCTCGCGACGCAGGGCCGTCCGGTCACAACATCGGATCCTCTCGCCGCCGAATTGCTTCGTTGTTCCGAGATCGGCGAGGCCGGCACGCGCGATCCCAATTGCCTGAAGGCATGGGCAGAGAACCGGCGCCGCTTCCTCGGCCAGCCGGCCCCCGTTTCATCACCATCGCCGGTTGCGCCGACCACGCTGTTTCCAAGCGCGCCCGCGTCGGCCGCTCCCATCCACAAAGACAGTGCGCCAGCGGACGTGACCGGGCCTGCGATGCAGGCCGAGCCCGCTCAGCCAGAGGTTCGCTGACATGGGCGGCACCGGTGTCATCGACCATTTCCTCGAGGTCTTCACTCGCTACATCGACGGAGGATTCGGGCTGCTCGGCGGCGAAGTCGGTTTCATCGCCACCACCTTGATCGTCATCGACGTCACGCTCGCCGCGCTTTTCTGGTCATGGGGCGCCGACGACGACATCATGGCGAGGCTGGTCAAGAAGACGCTCTTCGTCGGTGTCTTCGCCTACCTGATCTCCAACTGGAACAATCTCGCCCGCATCGTCTTCGAGAGCTTCGCGGGCCTCGGCCTGAAGGCTTCGGGAACGGGCTTTGCCGTGAGCGATCTCATGCGCCCCGGCAAGGTGGCGCAGACTGGTCTCGATGCCGGCCGGCCGCTGCTCGACTCCATCTCCAGCCTGATGGGCTACTGGTCGTTCTTCGAGAACTTCATCCAGATCGCCTGCATGTTTTTCGCCTGGGCGCTGGTGCTGCTGGCGTTCTTCATCCTGGCGATCCAGCTCTTCGTCACCCTGATCGAGTTCAAGCTGACCACGCTCGCCGGCTTCGTCCTCATTCCCTTCGGCCTGTTCGGCAAATCGGCGTTCATGGCCGAGCGCGTGCTCGGCAACGTCATCTCCTCCGGCATCAAGGTGCTGGTGCTCGCCGTCATCATCGGCATCGGCTCGACGCTGTTCTCCGAGTTCACCTCGGGCTTCAACGGCGCAACGCCATCGATCGACGATGCCATGGCGATCGTGCTTGCCGCGCTGTCGCTGCTTGGTCTCGGCATCTTCGGTCCCGGCATCGCTAACGGCCTCATCTCCGGTGGCCCGCAGCTCGGCGCCGGCGCGGCCATTGGCACTGGTCTTGCCGCCGGCGGCGTTGTCGCAGCAGGCGCGGCCGCTGCCGGCGCCGTCGTGACAGGCGGCGCTGCACTTGCTGGCGGCGCTGCCGCCGCCGCGCGTGGCGGTGCAGCCCTCGCCGGTGGCGCCTCCACCGCCTACAGCCTCGGCGCGGCCGGCCAGGCCGGCGCATCCGGCGTCGCGTCGGGTCTTGGCAGTGTTGCCAGCACCGGCGCGAAGGCGGCCGTCTCACCGCTGAAGCGCGCAGCCGGTCGTGCCGCCGACAGCCTGAAGCAGAGCTATCAGGCCGGTGGCCAGGCCGCGACGGAGATCGCCACCGGCGCATCCGGTGCTGCGACGACCGCCACCGCGGAGGCCGCATCTCCCGGAGCTGCGTCTTCCACCAGCGACGGGCCGCCGGCCTGGGCGAAACGCATGAAGCGCTCGCAGCAGATGTCCCATGGCGTTCAGGCCGCCGCCCACGCCGTGCGTAGCGGCGACAGCCATGGCGGCGGCTCCTCCGTCAACCTCTCCGAAAGCGACTGACCATGTTCAAGCGACCATCCACCCACTACGGCAAAGCCCCTCAGCCCGAGACTCCCTATCAGCGCGCCGCTCAGGTCTGGGACGATCGCATCGGCTCCGCCCGCGTGCAGGCCCGTAACTGGCGCTACATGGCCTTCGGATCATTGGCCCTCGCGGGCGGCCTTTCGGCCGCGCTGGTCTGGCAGTCCGCCAACGGCTCGATCGTGCCTTGGGTAGTGCAGGTCGACCGGCTCGGCCAGGCGCAGGCGATCGCGCCGGCGACCGCCGACTATCAGCCAAACGATCCGCAAATCGCCTTCTACCTCGCGCGCTTCATCGAGCAGGTCCGCTCGATCCCGTCCGACGCCATCATCGTGCGGCAGAACTGGCTGCGCGCCTACGACTTCACGACACAGGGTGGCGCGCTCGCGCTGAACGATTATGCGCGCGCCAACGACCCCTTCACCAAGGTCGGCAAGCAGCAGATCGCGATCGAAGTGTCGTCGGTGATCCGCGCCTCGCCGTCGAGCTTCCGCATCGCCTGGATCGAGCGACGCTATCAGGACGGCTCACTGGCCTCCACCGAACGCTGGTCCGCGATCCTCACCGTCGTCGTGCAGCCCCCACGCGACGCCGACACGCTGCGGAAGAACCCACTCGGAATCTACATCAACGCCATCAACTGGTCGAAGGAGCTTGGACAATGACGCCCGCACTCCGCAAAGCCGCCCCTTGGAGTGCAGGGCTCCCGGCTTTGCTCATCCACGTAGTTCCGGTTTTCCGCAAATCCGCTTTGCCGGGAATCTTGCTCGCCGGTTCGGCGCTGGCAGGGTGCGCCACTCACACCCCGCCGCCGGAGATTTCCTACGACAATGCGGTGCCGGCTGTGCAGACCTCCGATCCGCCAGCGCCCGTCCGGGTGGTGGAGCTTCCCAAACCGCTCCCGCTGCCTGGTCAGTTGAAGCCCATCGGCAAGGACGGCAAGCCCGAGCCGGAACCGTCCGATCCCGCCGCGCGCGTCAACCAGGCCAATGCCGCAGCGCGCGTCCAGCCCGTCCGCAACGGCTTCATCAACTCGATGCAGGTCTATCCCTTCGTCGATGGCGCGCTCTATCAGGTCTACGCCTCGCCGGGGCAGATCACCGACATCGCGCTTCAGCCCGGCGAGCAGCTCGTCGGCTCCGGTCCTGTCGCCGCTGGCGACACAGTGCGCTGGATCATCGGCGATACCGAGAGCGGCGTTGGCGCGGCCAAGCAGGTCCATATCCTCGTGAAGCCAACGCGGGCCGAGCTGATGACCAATCTCGTCATCAACACCGACCGGCGCACCTATCACATGGAGCTGCGCGCGACGCCATCGACCTATATGGCATCGGTGTCTTGGCAATATCCGCAGGACCAGCTCATCGCGCTGCGCCGCCAGAACAGCCAAGCCGAGGCCGCGCAGCCGGTGTCGGGCGGCATCGATCTCGCCCGTGTCAATTTCCGCTACGAGGTGACCGGCGACCGCGCACCGTGGCGGCCGCTGCGCGCCTTCGATGACGGCAAGCAGGTGTTCATCGAATTCCCCCGCGGCATCGGACAGGGCGAGATGCCGCCCTTGTTCGTGGTCGGACCGGAGGGCGACACCTCCGAGCTGGTGAACTATCGCGTGCGCGGCAACTACATGATCGTCGATCGACTGTTCGCCGCCGCCGAACTGCGGTTCGGCGCGGGCAAGAACCAGAAGCGTGTCCGCATCTCCCGCACCGACGGGAGGCCGGCATCGTGAGCGACGAACGCGATCCCGAAAAGGAGGAAGGCCGGACGCCCGGTTCGGCGCCCCAGCCTCAGCCGACCGACGACGACGCTCGGCCGCTGACCGGCGAGCCGGCCGCGACCATGCGGCTGCGCGCCGAGCCGCCGCGTGTGACCCGCCTGTCCCGCAAGGTGCTGGCCGGTCTGGGTCTTGCGGCAAGCCTCGGTGTCGGTGGGGCGCTGATCTATGCGCTCCAGACTCGTCACAGCGGCCAGGGTCAGGAGCTTTACTCTACGGACAACCGCTCGACACCGGACGGTCTGGCTGGATTGCCGAAGGATTATTCCGGCGTCCCGAAGCTCGGCCCGCCGCTGCCCGGCGACCTCGGTCGCCCGATCCTCAACGCGCAGAACGGTGGCACAGTGCCGCCGATCGGCGCACCGGCATCAGGTCCGACGGGACCGAGCCCCGAGGAACAGCGCCGGGCGCAGGAACTGGAGGCGGCTCGGACCGCACGGCTGTTCGCATCCACCGAGACTCGGCCCGCTACGGCTGGAGCTTCGACACAGCCGACTGCGACCGCCACGCCGTCGGCCGATCTCGCCAGCCTCGGCCTTGCGCCGCAGCCAGCGACACCCTCCGCGCAGGATCGTCAGCTCGCATTCCTCAATCAGACGCCCGACAAGCGCACTGTCTCGCCGGATCGCGTTGCCGCGCCAGCGTCGAAGAACGTCCTGCAGGCCGGCGCCGTCATCGCGGCCGCGCTCATCACCGGCATCCGCTCCGACCTGCCGGGTCAGATCACCGCACAGGTGACGGAGAACATCTATGACAGCCCGACCGGCAAGATCCTGCTTGTGCCACAGGGCACGCGCGTTATCGGCCAGTATGACAGTGGCGTCGGCTTCGGTCAGAGGCGCATACTTCTCGTCTGGAACCGGCTGATCTTCCCCAATGGCCGCTCCATCGTTCTGGAGCGTCAGCCTGGTGCGGACGCCGAGGGCTATGCGGGCCTTGAGGATGGCGTCGACTATCACTGGGGCGAACTGTTCAAGGCCGCTGCACTTTCCACGATTCTGAGCATCGGTGCGGAGGCGGGCTCGTCTGGCCAGGACAGCGATATTGTGCGGGCGCTGCGACAGGGTGCCTCCAATAGCGTCAGTCAAACCGGCCAGCAGATCGTCCAGCGCCAGCTCAACATCGCACCGACCCTCACCATCCGGCCAGGCTTGCCCGTCCGCGTCATCGTCACCCGCGATCTCGTTCTCGAACCCTACGGAGGCTGACATGACCAAGCTGAAATTGGGAGCGATCGTCGACGACAAACCGGTGAAGGTCACGGTGGAGTTACCGGCAAGCCTGCATCGCGACCTAACGGCCTACGCAGAAATTCTCGGCCGCGAAGCGAGGCAACCGCCGGCCGATCCCGTTCGCCTCATCGCTCCGATGCTGGAGCGGTTCATAGCCACGGATCGGGGATTTGCGAAAGCGAGGAAGTCAAAAGAACTGCCGAAACCGTCTGAATGATTGTGGCGGCAGCCGAGCGCGACATTGAACGCGCAAGACTGAGGAGGCGGCGCCAGGCCGGGTTATCATTCCGCGGCGACCACACCGCGCAGAACGGCAGAACCTCGCCGGCAAGCTGCCGATAGGCAGTTCCCGGAAACTGAGCCGCCGTCCCGGCCTCGCTCATGACCGTGACGCCTTGGCCGATCGCCACAAGCGACAGGAGATTGTCCCTCCCGACGTATTGGGTATCGATTTCTGGGTGACGCCCAAGATCGGCGAGGCGTTGAACCAAATAGTCGTGAATTTCCGATCCAGGGGCACCGTCACTTACAATGAATCTCTCGTCCACAAGATCACGCCAGCCAAGCTCCGATTTCTCAGAGAGAGGATGATCGCTGGGAAGTACGGCGAATACTCGCTCGGACCAAAGTTGCTCTGTTTCACAGTCCGACCACTGTGTGGTTCCCGTGATAAAAGCCACATCGAGTTGAAGTCGCCGGATCGAGGCAACGTGATCCGCAGGATCGCCGTCAAAAAATTCGACCCGTACACTTGCATGCTCCTTGCCGTAGGCTCCCAGCAGATCGGACAGGAATCCAGACGCGAGCGACGAAAAGATGCCGACCTTGATATGCCCCCGCTCGGAGCGACCTATGGCGGCCACATCCTTCGCGCCGCAGTCGATCTGTTGAAGTGCTTTGCGTGCTCGACGCACAAACTGCTGTCCTGCCAACGTCAGGCAGACGCCGCCGTTGTGCCTCTGAAATAGGGAAGCGCCGAGTTCGTCTTCGAGATCGCGAACGCGACGGCTGATCGCCGATTCCTGTATTCCCAAGGCCAAGGCCGCCTTTCGGAAGCTGCCATATTCGGCCGCCGCAAGAAAATACCGGATCTGGCGGAATTCAAGCATCGGTCAATTGCGACCGAGATCTATTCGAAATGATTCCTGGCCTCGCGACGGTCCATCGTCCGCTCGTTGCGAGCATCGCTCTGTAAGCACCATCTACCACGACCATCGCGCCCCGACCGCAGCTAAGGCAAGACCTCCCGATTCTCACCCTAGAATAGACGGCTACAGACGCTCATTGGCCGATGATCTTATATAGATTCGATATACCAACGTATCTTCGAAATATACCGTGTTCTGAAAGGGGGGGGGTGGCACGCCCGCGCAGATCGCGCACCAGTTCGCGGTGCAGGGGCTCTCCTCTCAGTCGAGATTCAAACGCTCAAACTGTCCGACATTCTAACAAGGTCAATAATCGTCTTGGCCTGCATCTTCTGCATGAGATGGCTACGGCGAACCTTCACCGTGATCTCGCTAACATTCAGGTCGGCGGCGATTTGTTTATTGAGGAGGCCCTTTACAACGAGCTTGAAAACGTCTCGTTCGCCGGGCGTCAATGTCTCCCAACGCGCATTCAAATCCAGCGAACGCGCTTCGCTCTCGCGCCTTCGCCGGTCTTTTTCGATCGCTTGTTGGATAGCATCCAGCAGGTCTTGGTCGCGAAACGGCTTGGTCAAGAACTCGAAGGCGCCATTCTTGATGGCGTTCACGCCCATCGTGATGTCCCCATGTCCCGTGATGAATATCGTCGGCAGATGAATGCCGTATTCAGGCATTTGCCGATGAAAATCGATCCCGCTTTGTCCGGGCATTCTCACATCGAGCAGCAGGCAGCCGGGCGCGTCCGGCATGGAGCTTTCCAGAAATTCGGCAACCGAGCTATACGAGCGCACCTGTAGCCCAACGGATGCGAGCAAATCTTCGAGCGCGGCGCGAACGGACCGATCGTCATCGATGACATAGACGATGGGCTGCGGCCGCGAATCCGCCGTCGGTTCATTTTTCATCAGGCTGCCTCCATGTGGCGCGGCAGGCGCACCTCAAATACGGTCCCGCCTCCAGGGACTGGAGCCGCGGAAATCTGTCCGCCATTCGCTTCAACGATCGTCTGACTGATGGTAAGGCCAAGACCCATGCCTCCCTCTTTCGTCGTCCAGAAGGCGTCAAAGAGGTGCTCACGAGCTCCCGGCGCCAGACCGGTGCCGGAATCGGCCACCGCGAGAACGATCGCATCCCGTCCATCCTGCGAGGCGGCAATTCGCAGACGACGCTCGGGCAATGCGCGGTCCGACATCGCCTCGGTCGCATTGAGGACGAGATTGCTGATGACCTGCTGGATCTGGACCCGATCGGCAAAAACGCGAGGTAGGCCGTCATGCAGGTCCAGTTGCAAGGCGACGCCGCCACGCTCGATCTCGCCGCGCGACAAGGTCGCGATTTCCATGACAGCTTCCCTGAGGTCGAATGGTTGTCGGCGCGGCGCCTCGCCCTTCGAAAGGGCGCGAATGCGCGCGATGACCTGGCTTGCCCGGTTGGCATCGCTGACGATGCGGTCGAGCGCGAGGCGGGCCTTGTCGAGATTTGGCGGCTCCTGGGCAAGCCATCGGGTGCACGCGCCGCCGCTGGCGACGACGGCAGCCAGGGGCTGGTTGACTTCGTGCGCGATCGACGCCGACAGTTGACCGAGCGTCGTGACCCGCGCAATTCGCAAAAGCCGATCGCGCGCCTCCAGCGCCTCGGCCTTCGCAGCCACCATCCTTAAACTGAGATAGGTTGTAACGCCGATCGCAACGATACTAATCCCGGTATTGACGATGCCGACCTCATACGCACCGGAGTGGGTCAAGAAAAAACTGATCAGGGTCAGCGCGACACAAATGCAAGCGAGGGCCACTACAGCCGTGCCAGACAAGATGCGTGTCGCAACGAGAATGACCGCTGTGTAGAATACGGCCGCTGCGATGGCGTAGTCCGTGACCGTATCGGCGATAAAAATGCCGGCCATCGCAACGCCCATCGCGATCAACGTCAGCGCCGATCCGGGACGTATATCATTGGCGATCTTGAGCATTGTTCACCTTCTCGATCAACTTACCTACTTTCAATATTCTTCCCTGGAGAATCTACTCCGCCGTGTACCTAGATAACTATTGCTTCTCGGTCACTCGCCTGGCTCGAACCGCCACCGAGCAGATGTTACCAGCGGCTCCAGACTGAGACGACCGATAATCTGTTCCAAAAGGCGATCCTGCCGAGTGTCGGCTCGCACTGTCGCGCTCACCTGGACTCGGTTTGTGTCCTCGATATTCGTGCTTTCGAGGTCGCGGATGTGCAGCGCACCGGCGAGATCGCGAAGAAGAAGCGCCCGAACATGCGCCTCAGCCTCTCCATGGCAGATGATGCTGATCGCATATGCGCTGTCCAACGGGCTTGCGGCGAATGACTGGCGCTCAACGAGGCGCACGAGCGGGCGCAGAACTGCGTTGACGGCGATGACGAACGTCGTCGCAATCAATGCATGAAAGAAAAATCCGGCCCCACACAGCGCGCCGATCGCGGCGGAGCACCACAGCGTCGCGGCGGTGTTGAGCCCGCGCACATTCAACCCTTCCTTGAAGATGATGCCGGCGCCCATAAAGCCGATGCCGGAAACAATCTGGGCCGCAACGCGCGTCGGGCTCGCCTCGCCGGGGAACAGCCCGGCAAAGAGGACGAAGATGGCCGCGCCGAGCGCGACGAGGGTATTGGTTCGCAGCCCGGCCAGGCGCTGGCGCCATTGCCGTTCGAAGCCGATCAAGCCGCCAAGAAGGAATGCGCCCCCGAGCGTGAGTGCGGTGTGGCCAAGGCTTTGCCAATCCATCTGAATGTGTTCCCATCTCGTTGCGTCGGTCGCGCCCTCCCGAGGCGCAAGCCCGCGCTATTGCTGGAATTGCCACTCCACTCGCTGTCAGAATTCGGCGTGGGCGCGAAGCGACAGAATCGAGGCTGGTCCGCGGTCGGCGTTGTAGGCGGGGTTTGCAACAAACTGATAGTCGAAGGTGACGGTGCTCCAGCCGTTGACCCGCAAGGCGTAATACGCCTCGACGATCGACTCGTGGCCGTAGCGCAGTCTCCCATCACCGATCAGCAACCCCGTGCCTCCGGCGGCGAGGAAGTTACGATGTGCACTCGAGAGGCCGTTGACCGCAGCACCGACTCCGATCGTGTCCGCAGGCCGTCCCCATGCAGAACCCTTTAGGGAGAAACCACCGGAAATGCTGCGGTCGATGTCCGTGAAGGAGAGGATTTCGGTGCGGCCGTCGTTCCAGCTTGCACGGGCGAAAAGCCCGAGGTCAGCTGTCAAAGCCTGTTCGATATTTCCATAAAAGCCATACTTATTCTGATTGCGGCGCAGGGCCGTCATCGCATCGTTGATATCTGTTTGAGGGCTCGCTTGCGCGAGGTTGATAGCGTCGCGATACGCGCCGGTGTAACCACGGTTGATGAAAGCGCCGATCCGAACCTTACCCGGCTGCCCGAACAGGCTGTGCCGTTCCTCGAACTCGACGGCGCCACCGCCGCCCCCATTGAAGACCAAAACATCACTGTTCGGCTCCCTGGGCACTTGGAAGGCCCCGGCTCGCACAGCCCAATCCTTACGATTCAGCTCGATGACCGCACCGCGCGTCATGCCGGGAAGGTCGGCGGGGAAGTCATAGGCCCCCGACGACCAGATTGCCCAATTCATGAAATCCGCGCGCGGATCCTTGGCATAGGCATTCGCGTCGAAGAAATCGCCAACCGCGAAACGACCAACCGTGACAGTGACGCGATCGATATCGCGTCGCCCCGCCAGTTGCAGGGGGCCGTCTGCGACATCCTCCTGCTCGCCACCAAGACCGAATGTCTGCTGAAGATAGTAGCGCTGTGGCCGAAATTTCGGAAATTCAGCGCCGCCTTTTTGCGCTTCTCCATTTGGAAAGCCTGCGAGTCCGAGCGTCCCGTTCAGCCCGAAGCCTTGGGCTAGCTCGGGATTGCAATAGAACGCACCACCGTCCCAAAGCCTCACGCCAAGAAATGCGTCCGCGGTCCACGTCTCACGAACTTGCCCACCACCGGGCAGGCTGGCGCTGGAAGCGTAGGGGGAACGAATCGCGGGATAGCCTTGGGCGATGAATGTGGTCTGGCCATGAATATTCCAGTCCGGCGACATTTCGACAGTTGCCGGTGGTCTTGGGAGTGTCGAGGCCACATCGCCCAGTCGGTAGTTCAGGCCAAGCGTGAACCTCTGGGTTCGGGGGCGGACGGACACATCGCGCAGTCCGGCACCATCGAGTCGATAGGTCGAGGAAGCCAGATCGAGGTAGTCGTACTGGACGCGTGCCGTCCATGGTCCGCCCAAGGCCATTTCGACACCTGCGCCTGCCGTCCACCCAGCGTGCCAGCGCCCCAGTTTTGACAAAACGCTGCCGTCATCGCCATTGATGTCGACGTTCGTTCGTGTCCAAGCGAGGCCTCCCGTTGCATAGGGGAGGAATGGGCCAAAAGCATAGCCGATCCTGCCACGCACCGTCCCCACGACATCCAGGGATGTGTTGAAGGGAGCCGGTATCCGTCGCGTCTCATCGGGCGGGCTCACAAAAGTGACATCGGCTTCCGCGCCGAGCACCCAACGATCGCTGGCCTGAAAGTTGTAGCCTCCCTGAAAGCCGCCGATCATTCCTGTCACCGTAGGCGGCAGGCCAACGGACTGATTCAAGACGGGGTTCGTTCCCGGGCCAAGGCTGCCAGCCCCGAAACCGGTGTGTCCGCCAAAATAGACGCCCGACCAGTCGGGCCCGCCCGATTCCACCTTATTGTCACGCGAGGCCCCCGGTGCCTTCGTTGGCATCGCCAGGATGGGTTGCGGTCCACTAGTGTTGAGCCGTGCCGCATCCGGATGGCCGGGAGTCGTTTGAAGTTCTTGCGCGTGCGCTTTGGTTACCTGAAGAACCGCTACAAGACCGAGCGCCAGCAAGTAGAAAGCGATCACCATCAGTCGGCAAAAAAGAACCCGACGACGCCTGAAAACCTTCAGTCCGGTGGTGATAGTGAAATTGGGAAGTCCGTGGGTCGTAAAATAAGTCATGGGCTACTCCTGGCGTCGGGTTGCGAGAGCGCCCGGCGCCAATAGCCGCGAGCTGCCCTCCTAGTTTTCTCGTGAATTCAAGCGGCGCGAGTTGTTGGTCGCGCCGCGACTAGATGGGTCGTCCATTTGAAGCTCCTTGCTGATCGAAGTCCGGTTCAGGTCCGGGCCTCGTGCTTTGGTTCCATGCAAGCGATCGTTTTGCGCTTGTGTGGCTCACCAGCGGCAACGCCGCATTCGCGATATCGCCGCTCTGTTCAACCGTGCGCCGCAACGCAGCAGGAATCTGAGCTTGAAACCGTCCAGCAGACGGCGACGAGCAAGGTGAACGGCCGCATGCGTCACGAACATCGCCAAAACCGCCAAAGCCCAACACAAACGTCTGTCCAACCGATTCCGAAGCGACGACCTGGCATCGCCCGGCTCGCGATTGTGGGGCGGACGCGGCGCTTGTCGCCTCGGCGGTGGCGGCCCTTGTCGCGGGCAGTCTCCAGCCTGCGGCGGCGCAAATCTCAGGATCAACGGTGATGTGGACATGATCAGGACCTCTCATGCGCTTGGCCGTCAGAACCATTGTCCGAACCGGCGGATGTAGACGGTCTTCATCAGTTGAGCGACGAGGCAGTAGCAGAGCAGCGTTCCGGCCAGCCACGGGAAGTAGGCGATAGGCAGGGGCTGCAATCCGATGGCTGCTCCCAGCGGAGAGAACGGCAAATAGATCCCCAGTACGCAGATGACGCTCGACATCAGCAAGACCGGCAAAGCCGCTGTGCTGTTGACGAAGGGAATCTTCTGGGTACGCAGCATATGGACCACGAGCGTTTGAGAAAGCAGGCCCTCGATGAACCAGCCCGACTGAAAGAGCGATTGATGCTCCGGGCTATTGGCGGCAAAGACGAACCACATCAGAGCGAACGTCGTGATGTCGAAGATCGAGGACGTCGGCCCGATCCAGATCATGAAACGACCGATATTCTTGGCATCCCACTTCCGCGGTTTGCTGAGAAACTCCTTGTCCATGTGATCCCAAGGCAGCGCCAATTGGGAAATGTCGTACATCAGGTTTTGCACGAGCAAATGGATCGACAGCATCGGCAGGAACGGAATGAATGCG
Organism: Tardiphaga sp. GW822-FHT04G09; assembly: GCF_058800725.1. Taxonomy (NCBI): domain Bacteria; kingdom Pseudomonadati; phylum Pseudomonadota; class Alphaproteobacteria; order Hyphomicrobiales; family Nitrobacteraceae; genus Tardiphaga; species Tardiphaga sp. GW822-FHT04G09. The sequence continues at coordinate 323,370 of NZ_JBXAMO010000004.1, forward strand.
CTCGCCACCAGCACTGAAAACACGTTTCCGAAGTTCGAGCTGGCGGTCATGTTGAGGTATTTCATGATGTTGCCGAAGGTTTCGCGCCCCTTCAGCACACCCTCCTCAAGAACCATCAGGCTCTTCTCGAGCAGGATGATATCGGCCGACTCCTTCGCAATATCGGCGCCGCTATCGACGGAAATGCCGACATCGGCATCGCGCAGCGCCGGGGCGTCATTGATGCCGTCACCGAGAAATCCGACGGTATGACCGTTAGCCTGAAGCGCCTGCAATACACGCGACTTCTGGAGCGGAGTGAGCTTCGCGAAGATCGTCCGCTCCTCGACCAAAACGCGAAGCGCGGTGTCGTCCAATTTTTCTATGTCGCGCCCGAGTACGGCTTGGCCCGGTTCAAGTCCTACTTCACGGCAGATCTTGGCACTCACGACCGCATTGTCGCCCGTAAGAACCTTGACCTTGACGCCATGCTCCGCGAGCGCAGCGATTGCTGGTCCAGCCGTCTCCTTTGGCGGGTCGAGAAAAGTAAGGAACCCCTGAATCGTGAGATCGGCTTCGTCCGCGATGGCATAATGCGTCTTGGCCTCGGACGCCACAAACCCTCGGGTGGCGACGACCAGCACACGGAATCCGTCCTCGTTGTACGCCCGAGCCATCGCAGCCAGATTCTTGCGCTCAACGTCACCAAGGCGGATCAGATCTTTGCCTCTTCTGACGTGCGTAGAGATCGACAGCATCTCCTCAACCGCGCCCTTGCAGATGAGCAAGTGATCTCCGTCCTCGCCCTCGACGACCACTGAGAGTCGGCGGCGCACGAAGTCGAACGGAAGTTCATCGACTTTTCGGTAGCTCGCGGCCGTGTTCGTGATGGCTGGCTCCGCCCCGGCGAATCGCACGACGGCCTGATCCATCAGGTTCTTCACGCCGCTCTGGTGGTAGCTGTTCAACCAGCCCAACCGGAGAACGTCAGCGTTGGGTTGCCCGGTAACGTCGACGTGGTGCTCCAGAATGATCTTGTCCTGAGTCAGCGTGCCGGTCTTGTCCGTGCAGAGAACATCCATCGCGCCGAAGTTCTGAATGGCGTTGAGTCGCTTCACGACGACTTTGCGCCGCGCCATCGCTACGGCGCCCTTCGCGAGGTTCGAGGAAACGATCATCGGCAGCATTTCGGGGGTAAGTCCGACGGCGACGGCAAGGCCGAACAACAGCGCTTCCACCCAGTCGCCTTTGGTCAGGCCGTTGATGACAAAGACGACAGGAACCATGACGAGCATGAAGCGGATGAGCAGCCAGCTCACACTGTTGATGCCGCGATCGAACGCCGTTTGAGCGCGCGATCCGACGATCGCCTTGGCTAACGATCCGAAATAGGTGCGAGCACCCGTGGCAACGACAAGCGCGGTCGCCGTGCCGCTCACGACGTTGGTGCCCATGAAGCAGACGTTGGGCATGTCGAGCGCGTTCATTTCGCTGGACGCTACGCTCGCCGCGGACTTCTCGGCGACAGACCCGAGCGTGTCATACTTCTCAACAGGGATGGCCTCACCGGTGAGCACTGCCTGGCTCACAAACAGATCGCGGGATTCGATCAGCCTCACGTCTGCCGGGATCATATCCCCTGCTGAAAGACGCACGATGTCGCCGGCGACGATCTCTCGCATCGGGATTTCGAATGCTTCGGGATTTGACGTTGCCGATCCTCGACGAAGAACCGTCGCCGTCGTGCGGACCATCGCCTTCAGAGCTTCGGCCGCAGCGCTCGATCGGTACTCCTGAACGAAGCGCATCAAGGCGCTGGCAAGCACCATCACGATGATGATGGTGACTTTTGTCGGATCCGCATCCTCGCCATGTTGAAGCCGAAGCCAGATGTCCGTTACAGCGCTGATCCCAGCCAGGATCAGCAGCACTGCAATGAACGGATTCTTGAAAGCGCCAAAAAACTGAACAACCGCTGGCAGGCGTCGCTCTTGCGCAACCTCATTGGGGCCGTCTTTTGCCAGCCGTTCGATCGCATCTCGGGCAATCAGGCCGTTGCGGTCGCCTTTGACGTTTTCGAAGGTGTCATCCAACCCATTCTGGGCTTCACGGACCGCCTTCATCGACAGCTTGCGTTCGTCTTTTCCGCGCGGCTTGAGAGCCGCCTTGAGGATGGGGGCATTCATTGGATGAATCTCCTGCCGCAAGCGCCGAGACCATGCGCCTCTCGGCACGGTCTTCGGCGCTTGGGGTCTTGGTCGGCTGAGGGGATAATGAAACCGATGCATCTTCACGACGCTCGGCATTCGGACCGCGCTTGAGCAGCGCAGCCGCTCTTCACCAGGGAGGGTCCGCACCTTCGCGCGACCGTGCGATTCTGCGCGAGTACGGATTGCCGCCCCGGCGGGGGTGAAGCCCGTCCAGGCCGGCGGACACCAGAACCATCGCCGTGCTGGCCTTATGCAGCGTGAGGGAATGCATCACACGCCTCACGCCGCAAAGCGACCATGCTGGTAAACTGCAAGAAGGAGTCCGGCGCGCTCGATCAATCGGCGCAACCCGCCGCCCGTGTCTGGTTCGGCGTCAAGCATCCAGATGCATTCGAGCCGACCGGTCTCGCCATTGACACGCCACGCCGCGACCAGTCGAGTCCGGTTCGTGCGGGGAGACTTCGTGAAAGGACGGTCACGCTCGCATCGCGGGTCGGCGAATGCGGGATTGCGTTTCGGCGAGGCGATCCGCGAAACGCGGAGCGAAGCCGGCAGAGTAAAAAATTGGAGAGTCATGTCTCACCTCCGTGACGAGCCGCTCGGCCGTCACAGGCGAGACTGATGATTCAGACTCGCGAGAACGACCTGAGCGGCACGCTTGCTCGACTACTGTCGCTTGGCATTGCTCGTTGATCCTCATGCGTCGGCAGCGGGTTGGAGCCGCTAGATGACATTGGCTGGATATCACCGTCACTCCTTGAGTGACAGTGTCTTGCGGGGTTGATCCGATATACAAAACAATATCCGGGATATACCATCGTATATTGTAAGGTCTTCGGCGATAACTACCTGCGCAATATCAAGCCGCTTAGACTCACCGGACACGGGCGCGTCGACTTCACTAGCGATGTGATCGCTCTGATTTATTTCGATCCGAGGTCTAGTGTGGGTATCGATATGGTTCTTGTCGAGCGCATCGTCGCGCGAAGCCCTCGTCTTCGGCGATTGCTTTATTCGTTGTCCTTAACCTTTCTGAAAGCGGCGTTTCGGTTTCGCCGCACGGGCTTGGATGCCTTTGCCCGACCGACATTGCGTTTATCGCAGTGTCTCTTTCGTACTGCCTCTTCGCGGATACGACGTCGTTATGCAGCCGAGCCGAAAATGACGTCGGACTCGCGCTTTGTGCTCCGTCGCCTTTCTCTCAAACTTTTGATCGTGCTGATCTTTGCCGGTGCTCAAAGCCCGCTGCCCTGGGGATTCGGGAAAGCGCTTACGATGATGCTGTTTATGAGCGCGGCTATCAGCTGTGCCTTGGCCCTCATGAACCACCAACGATTCAGATTGGGAGTCTTGAGCTACTGGGACGAATCTTTGGCCTTTGTCCTGCTCGGCCAAACCGCGCGGATGGTGTTTCTACGTTGAAGTATTGCGAGTGCGCTATGCCGGGGGCTCTCGTCTTCAAAATACTCGCCAATAACCTGCCACGCGATACGGGAATCGCGAAGGTGGCCGTCGAGGCGAGACGCGGGGCAGCGACAACCGCCTGCGGCGTCGTTTGGTATTGGTTATGACGGAGCGTCGCACCACTCGCCGTCGCCGCACGCTGTTGACGGGGAAGATCATTCTCAATCAGCGATCGTCCGTGATAAGTTGCGTCGTCCGAAACTTGTCGGACACAGGCGCCTGCCTCGAAGTTCCTGCTGCCCTGAACATTCCGGATGCCTTCGAGCTGAAAATAGAACCTGGCGGCGCTTGCTCACAGTGTCGAATAGTCTGGCGGAGCGCTACGCGCATCGGCGTGGCGTTCGATTGACACAAAGCTAGAACGCGCCTTCACTTTCAAGGGCGAGTGTAAAGGCGCTGGCCCGAGATACTGGCCGCGCGCACGGCGCTGCAGGCGTGACGGCTGATATGGCCGGACGGCAGGCTACAGAAATAACAAGGACAATGTGTGGGGGAAAGAGCCAATCTCACAAGGAGAATGGCGCGCCGTACTGGATAAAAGTGCGAACGCATATGTGATTGAATCTGCGATTAATTTATTTTGGGGCATCGTGATCCTCTCATCTTTCAGCGTTCGCCGGCTGCCGCCAATAGCCCCACCCAAACGGGTGCGCCGAACCGAACGCGGAGCTGATATCGGACCAAGTACAAGGTATCCGGTATTTTGCTTCTCCCGGGTCTATGAGGAAATGACTAGCTCTTTCCAAATCTGGGCCGCGTACGCAGTGGCTCTCTCCTAGTCCTGAAGTCCGCGGCATGTGTGATTGGGTACCGCTGGAATACATCGCAGAAAATCCCATTCTGCAGCGATGCAAATATCGAGTGCAAAATCGATTAAAAAATAGAGAGCTCCGCGAACTAGACGGCTCGACCGATGAGGGCACCAATGGTCGCAGTTGAGGCCATGGCGACTGCTCCCCAAAACACGACCCGAAGAGTGGGTTTCCATATGCTGGCGCCGCCAGCGCGAGCGCCGATCGCTCCGAGAACGCCAAGTCCGATGAGGCAGGCAATGGAGACGGTCCAGGTGGCGGTCCAGGCCGGCGACAGGAGAGCGACGGCCAGCGGCAAAGTCGCGCCAGATGCGAAGGTGACCGCCGAAGTGAAAGCCGCTTGAACTGGCTTCGCCATCACATGACTGGTCAGTCCGAGTTCATCCCGCGCATGGGCCCCGAAGGCGTCCTTTGCCATCATCTGCTCGGCGACCTGTCGCGCCAGTTCGGGCGTTACACCACGCTGCTCGTAGATCGCGGCGAGTTCGGCCAGCTCCGCTTCAGGTTGCGTGGCAAGTTCGCGGCGCTCACGCGCCATGTCGGCTTCTTCCGTATCGGCCTGGGAACTGACCGACACATATTCGCCTGCAGCCATCGACATTGCTCCGGCGACGAGCCCCGCTACGCCAGCAACCAGAATTTCGTGGGAAGCGGCGGTCGCGGCGGCAACACCGACGATCAGACTCGATGTTGAAATCAGCCCGTCATTGGCGCCTAGCACCGCTGCGCGAAGCCAACCTATTCGTTCGATCAGATGGTTCTCTTTATGAAGGGCTCGCATGGAACATGGTCCTGAATTACATTTCTAAGGCTTTGTAACGCGGCGCTGAGCACATAGGAAAAGGCGCCTTGCCTTCGAGATCGATCTGGAAACTTGGCCGGTCAGGCTGATCAATGATGCTATCTTCCGATGAAACGCCTACCGTTCCATCGCCACATACGCTGTAGTCCAAAGCCGCATTCAACTTCAATCGCCGGAGTGTTGTCCAGGCCTCTCAACGTGACTTCATTTGCCCTGACACTCATCACCAGATGATATCGTCCGTGGTGCGACATGTAGACCTGATGGAGGCATTTTCCGCTGCTACAAAACGTAAGGCGGTCGCCACATCTGAGTTCATGAAGATGAAGAGCGATGAGACGAACGTTCCCAACGTCAATGAAGCGGCTGAAGCCACGCGTTGTTGTCAATTCATCGCCACATACCTTCCTGTATTTTTGAAGGCCTGCCCGCACTTCCGCCGGCAGGTTTTGCACGTAGAAAGGACTGGGTTGATTGTCATGGACAGGAGAACTTGCGAGCGAGAGGGCCGGCGAGACAAAGAAAAGTGACGTCATAGCGGCTAAGATTGCCACGTCACGGAGCCGATTCGATCTTTTCATGCTGAAACCTCCACTTCCAACGGCTGTTTCTCTCGTTCGACGACGGCTGCGGAGCGGCGCTCCATCCATCGGTAGATCGCCGGCAACAGCAGCAGCGTCAGAACGGTGGACGACAGGACGCCGCCGATGACGACAGTGGCGAGCGGTCGTTGCACCTCCGCTCCCGCGCCCTGTGAAATCGCCATCGGTACGAAGCCGATTCCCGCGACCATGGCGGTCGACAATACCGGACGGAGCCGATCCGTGGCGGCTTGCCGGACTGCCTCGATAACAGGCAGCTTCCGCCGCAACGCATTGATATGATCGATCAGAACGAGACCATTCAGCATCGCGATGCCGGAGACCGCGATAAAGCCGATCGCGGCGGTGATCGAGAATGGCATGTCACGTAGCCAGAGTGCCAGCACGCCACCGGTGATCGCAAACGGAATACCGGTATAGACGACGGCGGCATGACGGACGCTCCCCAACGCCGAATAAACGAGCAAGAAGATCATCAGCAGCGCCGCCGGCACGACGATCATCAGACGGGCTCGGGCCGCTTCTAGCTGACGGAACTGGCCTCCGAACTCGATGCGATAGGATTCAGGCAGCGCAAGCTTGCCGTCGAGGCGTGCACGCGCTGCGGTCACATAACCTTCGATGTCGCTGGTGTTGAGATTGACCATCAAGGCGGCGCGGCGCTTACCATTGTCGTGCAGGATCGGTTCGACCGTTCTCATCTCGCGCAGACTTGCAACGCGGTCCAGCGGCACAAGGCCGGACGCGCCGACGCGCAATGGAAGGGAGAGGATCGATTTTGTGTCCGCGCGTAAGGACTCGGGCATACGAACGACGATCGCGTGTCGATGCTCTCCGTCCGCGATGAAGCCGACCTCGTCCCCACCGATCGCTGACGCAATGGCACGGTTGACCTCGGCGGTTCCCAGCCCCAACCGCACCATCGCGTCGTGATTGATCTCGACCACCACACTGTGGGTGCGGCTGGCCGCTTCGAATGCGGCATTGGCGGTGCCGGGCACGCCTTGCAATTCCTCTCGCGCCTGCGCGGCGAGCCGCTCAAGCACGTCGTAGTCGTCTCCGAATATCTTGACCGACAGATCCGCCCGCGTGCCCTCCAACATTTCGTTGAAGCGCATCTCGATAGGCTGCGCGAAAAGGAATGACTGCTCCGGCGCCAGCGCAGTGGCAGCCTTTTCGATCGCCGCAACCAGCTCGCTCTTGTTGCGCGGCATGTCCGGACCTTGCGGCCATTGGTCGAGCGGCTTGTAGAAGATGTAGAGGTCGTTCTCATTCGGCGGCATCGGGTCGGTCGCAACCGCGCTGGTGCCGATGCGGGAGAAGGTTCGGGTCACTTGCGGAAAGCGACGCAAAATTTCACGCTCGGTTTGCTGCTCGATCTCAAGGCTACGGTCGAGCGACATCCCCACGGGCTTGTAGACCATCGCCGTGATGGAGCCCTCATCGAGGCGTGGCGTAAACTGCGAGCCAAGGGTCAGGAATATCCTCAATGCCACGGCCAACAGGACTGCCGATGGAACGAGAAGGGCAGCGGGATGACGGAGGGCGAAGTCCAGGACGGGACGGTAGCCCCGGATCACGAGGCCGGCGAAGCCACCGTTATGCGTGATGTGGTTGTCGGCGGTTATCTCCGGGAGAGAATCTTCCTTTTCACTGACGCTCGGCTGACGCACCTTCTCGCCTCGTAGCAGCCGGGCGCACAGCGCCGGCACTAGCGTAAAGGTAACGATCAGCGCCGCTGCCAGCGCCAGCATCACGGCTTGCGCCATCGGCTGAAACAGCTTCCCCTCGACGCCGCCCAGGCTGAGTACCGGCACATAAACCAGCGCGATGATGGCCATGCCGAAGAACACGGGCCGCGCCACGCCCCCCGCAGCGTTGATGACGATGCGACGGCGTTCATCGGCCGTCAGCTCGCGCCCCTTGAGGCGCTGTGCCTCGCCCATCAGACGCAATGTGTTTTCCACGACGACGATCGCGCCATCTACGACCAGGCCGAAGTCGAGCGCGCCGAGGCTCATCAGATTGCCCGATATACCGAGCGCATGCATGCCCGAGATCATCATGAGAAAGGCCAGCGGGATGACCGACGCGACGATAAATGCCGCGCGCCAGTTGCCGACCACGATCAGCAATACGACGGCGACCAGCAACGCTCCCTCGCCAAGGTTGCGCTCGACCGTCGCGATGGTGCGATCCACCAATTCTGAACGATCGTACTGAACCTGAAGGATCATGCCTTTGGGCAGCGCGGCGCGCAGGTTCGGCAATTGCGCATCGACGCGCCGGGCAACGTCCCGGCTGTTCTGCCCGACCAGCATCATCACTGTGCCGAGCACGGTTTCCTTGCCGTTGGTGGTCGCGGCGCCATCGCGTGGAGCATGGCCGATGGTCACGGTCGCCAGATCCGCTACAGTCAGCGGCCGCACGCCACCTGCGAATTTCACGGGTAATGCGCGGATCATCTCCGCCGTCGTGACACGCGCTTCGGTTCGGACGGTGAAGCGTTGGCCGTTCTTGGTGATGGTCCCGCCGCCGGCATTGGCGACGTTGGCGCCAACAGCCTGGGCAAGCTCGCTCGGCGTGATGCCCGCTGTCGTGAGCTTCTTCAGATCAGGCTCGATGACAAACTGACGTTCGAGGCCGCCGTTGGAATTGACGTCGGCGACCCCCTCGATCGCGCGCAGCATCGGGCGCACGATATATTCCTGAGCCTCGAACAACTCCATCAGTTGTTGCCGCTCGTCCAAATCGGACGGCGGTTGCGCCCATTCGAGTGTGTAGTACCAGATTTCGCCAAGCCCGGTGGTGATCGGAGCGAGGCGCGGCGATGATCCGGCTGGCAGCATGTCGCGCACTGCGGAAAGCCGCTCGTTGACGAATTGGCGTGCGCGAAGCTGGTCCGTGCCGTCCTGATAGATGAGCGTGACCTGTGACAGTCCGGTCTTGGTGAGCGATCGCATTTCCCGCAGGCCCGGCTGACCACCCATGCTGCGCTCGATGGGCAGCGTCACAAGACGCTCGATTTCCTCTGGCGCCAGGGCAGGAACAGTCGTGTTGATCTGCACCTGCACGCCTGTGATGTCGGGAATGACATCGATTTGCAGATTCACGAAAGACCAGATTCCAAGACCAGCGATCAGCAAAGCGATGATCATCACCGTGGCTGGTCGACCGGTTGTCCATTCCAGAATCCGCCGCGTCATCGGGGCACGCCGTCGAAGCTGCGGCCGCCATTGAGCGCCCGAAGTTGAAGCATCGCTTCCATAGCCTCACGTCGCGTGTCGAGCAGAGCCGACAGCGCGTCCAGATACTGGCGCTGCATCTCGACGTAAGTTGCGATCGGGATCGCTCCCTGGCGATAACTATCGGCGGCGGCGGTAGCTGCGGCCGCAAATTTCTCGGTGGCCCCGGCTGGCCAGCCCGCAAGGGCTCGACGCTTCGCCTCGTAGTAGGCTGCCTGTTCGTAAACCTGCCTCGCGATCCGTCGGTTGGCGGCGAGCAGGGCCGCATCGCCCTGGGATTGACGGCTCAACTCCTGTGCGAGGCCAGCAGCCTGGCTATTCCAAAGCGGCAACGTCGTCGTCAGCCGTATGCCGAAATTGGTCTCGCGGCTGTCTGACTTCGCGCGATTGAAGTAGGGACCGACTGAGACGTTCGGCACACGCGCTGCTTGTGCGAGGTCAACGCGCAACCCTTGCTGCTGCAATTGCGCGCGCAGCGACTGAATCTCGAAATTGTTGATGCCAGCTTGTTGCGCCATGCGCTCGACCGACGGAAGGCCGGGCAGCGTGATATCGGGCGGAGCAATGCGGAGCCGCGCTTTGAGCGGCGCGCCGCGAAGTTGATTCAGTTCGTAGACGATCGTGCTGGTCTCGGAATCAGCCATCGCGGCATTTCGCTCCGCCGTGATGGCACCCGCATCCAGAATGGCCGTGTCCAGCGTGGTGGCGATGCCCGCCGGATCCCGCTGCTCCACAACGCGTGCAAGCTCGCGCATCCGCGCGGCAACGTCGCGTGCCGCGGCGGCTTTCCGCTCGGCCGCGAACAAGGCATATCCCAAAGAGCGTGCCCGGCTTGCGAGCGTTGCGTCGAATTGCGCAAGACCGAGCCGCGCCAGCGCGATCTGATGCTCGGCGATGGCGCGACGGAGCGCCCCGCGTCCGGCAAAGTCGAGCGGCTGCATAATCGACAAGCCATATGTCGGCCCGGCGCCTTTCGGTGCACCTGTCAGGCCGTCGGCCATCCGGCGTTCGCCTAACTCGAATGCAGCTTCAGGGTCCGGCAGGCGATCAGCCGCGTCGCGCTCAACACCTGCAAGCCCGATCTGCTGGAAATAAAAGCGTCGTTCGGGGTTACTTGCCACGACGGAATTGGCAAGTGCATCAATCGACAGCACGGCGGCCTGCTGAGCGAAGGCTGGGGTCACCAAGATAATTGTTGATATGCGAACGATTATCAGGAGCAATTTTAACATTGGCACGAGTCTCAACACTGACTTCTAGACGCCTGATTGCCACGCTAGTCTGAACACAAGCTGTCAGCGTAAATGCAGGTTGATCCAGTATCGGACTGCAGCAATCAGGAGACATGACCATTCGCATTCTTCTTGTCGAAGACGATCAGGACATTGGCGCCCGCCTGAAGGAAGGGTTGGCCAGCTTTGGCTTTGTCGTTGAGCATGTGGAAGATGGTGAGCACGCCCTTTCCTTCGCGCTGCAAGAAGAATTCGACGCGATCGTTCTCGATCTCGGTTTACCCGGCCTGTCAGGCATCGAGGTCTTACGGAGGTTGCGACGTACCGGGGCCGCCACACCGGTCCTGATCCTGACGGCGCGCAGCAGCTGGACTGAGAAGGTGGAAGGTCTCAATGCAGGGGCTGATGACTATGTGGCGAAGCCGTTTCACGTCGACGAAGTCGCAGCTCGCCTGCGCGCGCTGATGCGGCGCGTCGCGGGCCAAGCCACCTCCGAATTGCGCCACGGAGATATCGTGCTTGACCCCGTTGCCGGCACCGCCAATGTTGCGGGCCAGCCGATCGAATTGACGGCACAGGAATTTCGCCTGCTCCACCTCTTCCTGCATCGCGTCGGCCGCGTCGTGACGCAAGCCGAGTTGCTCGACCATCTCTACGGCCTGAATGAGGAACGCAGCTCGAATACGATCGAGGTCTATGTCGGTCGGCTGCGACGCAAAATCGGCCGCGATACCATCAGGACCCTGCGCGGTCTGGGCTACAGGTTCGGCTGATGGTCAGAAGTCTGCGCGCCCGGCTGCTGGTTGGCGTTATTCTCACGACCGTGACAGGTATCGCTGTCGCTGGCGTTTCGATTTCCGCGCTGTTCCGGGCGCACGTCACGGAGCTTGTCAATGCCGAGCTGATCGGTCATCTCGACGAGCTCGAAGGTCTGTTGGCCCGCACGGCCGACGGACATGTCGCTCTGGCACAAAGGCTCAGTGATCCGCGCTTCGCGCAGCCCGGGACTGGCTATTACTGGCAGGTGAGCGATCGCAACGGCATCGTCCTACAATCAGCCTCCCTCGAACCGCAACGGCGTTTTCCGCCACCCGCGCGGGGGGCGGATCGGCAGCTTACTCGCTCAGTCGAAGCTGGCCCGGCTGGTGAGCCGATGATCGCATATGAGCGACCGTGGCAGACCGCTGAAAACGGTTACGTGCTTCAAATTGGCGCCGACCAGCGGATCGTCGATGATGTACTGAGACATTTTAATCAGGCGCTGGCCCTGTCACTCGGCACACTGGCAATAGCCCTAATTGGGGCCGGCACGTTGCAGGCCTGGTTTGGTCTGCGTCCCATGCGCCGTCTGCGCGACGCGCTGGGCGACATTCGCGCGGGCAAAGCAGAAACCCTGCCTGGTGACTTCCCGTCCGAAGTTCGGCCGCTGGTCGATGATCTCAACGCTCTGATCGACGCCAATACCCAGATGGTTCGCCGCGCCCGCACGCAGGCGGGCAATCTCGCGCATGGCCTGAAGACACCATTGGCCGTGCTGACGGACGAAGCGCGCCGGCTGCTCGCGAGAGGTGATACCGAGGGCGCCGCGGTCCTGACTCAGCAAACAGGGCGGATGCAGCGCCAGATTGATTTCCAGCTTGCCCGAGCCCGTGCCGCAGCCAACGCCGGCCTGCCTGGCGTCATCACGCAGGTCGAACCTGCCTTCGCATCAATAGCCGCGGCGATGCGGCGGCTCTATGCTCATCGTGAGCTGACGATCGTCCATACAGCCGAGACGGAATTGCTTGCCGCCGTCGATCCCAACGACCTTGACGAGATGGTCGCCAACCTGGTCGATAATGCCTGCAAGTGGGCTCGTGGTGTTGTCTCGATCAAGGCTACGCGCGATACCCCGACGGGGCAGCTCCTTATTACGATCGTTGATGACGGGCCAGGCATCCCGGCTGATGCACTAAACCGCGCGTTCGCCCCAGGCGAGCGGCTCGACGAGGCCAAACCGGGAAGCGGGCTCGGACTCGCAATCGTCCGCGATCTCGCCACACTGCACGGCGGCTCTGTCGAACTATCCAATGGCAGAAATGGAGGCCTTCACGCGGAGTTGCGGCTCCCATCAGCCTGACAAGTTCAACGGCGTCTAGGTTGGGCGAGTTTCATCGTGGCCGCGTCGTCCGCGCACCATTCGACCTGAGCGATTCGGCGCGCTCGAAATCAGCATCCGCGCCGCTCTGATCTCCAGCGTTCGCTTTCATCGTTCCGCGTTCGAACAAGAAGGTCGGATTCTTCGGATCAGCCTTGATGACCAGATCATAATCCGCGATGGCACGATCAAAGAGTCCTTTACGCCCGAGTGCCTTCCCGCGATTATAATAGGCACCGAGGTAGTCAGTCCTCAGTTGTACGGCGCGATCGAAATCAGAAATCGCGCGATCAAGCTCTCCCTTGCTCATTAAAGCAACGCCTCGGTTGTTGAGCGCGACATAGTAGTCGGGGGACAAACGAAGTGCTCGATCGTAATCCTCCATGGCACGGTCGATATCTCCACTCGACCGCAGCGCGACACCGCGATTGTTATAAGCCGCCGCCAACTGGGTGATCATCCGCTCGCCTGCCTGGATAACCGCTGTGCATCCCCGGATCGAGCGATCGGGTACGATTTCGGCCGCATGCACGCACGAGTCCCAATCCTCGTCGCTCAAAGCTGATGTGGGCGACGAGTTAATTGCAAAGTACGCAATAAATATCGTTGTGCTCAATAACGTAAGAGCACAACGCTTCCAGCGGGTGGTTCGCGCTAGGATCGATGCAGTTCGTGTTCTCGTATACAGCGGCGTAATGCAAATGAGCAAAGAGTAGCCTCAAGTACGTGCATTATATTATTCCCAGTTTGTTCTCTAACAATCCTGTCTGAATTTTCCCTGACAATCGACGTTTGAGACATCCGATCTGGTCGCTTCCCGAACGAGAGTACACCCGTCGAGTGCTATAGAGATTACCAAGCGAGCGCCGTGCGTGCCATCCGACAGGGACAGATCCAAGACTCCCGGACTAAGCCTCAGTCTGGTAGCATGAAGACATCAGCGGTGTTTGATGTACTAGCAGCGGCAATCGACGGGACGGGATGGATCCGGACTCGGTCACGGGAGGGCAACGAGGAGCCGCTATCCGGAAGAAATCGTCCTGCAAGAATTGAACATCGCGCTCTGCGGCGCTGCCAACTTGAATGACCTCTGAAATATCTGGAGGTCAATACGGCGAATTGCTCTGCAACGGCGCTCCGCAAATATGCAAGATATCAACCTAATATTAAGTTGGCGCGCCCGACACGATTCGAACGTGTGGCCTCCACCTTCGGAGGGTGGCGCTCTATCCAGCTGAGCTACGGGCGCATCGATATTCAGATAGTGTCCGAGATCGACCACGGTCAATCGCGAATTCTAGAATCGACATGGCTCAAACGACGCGGGCTAAAGCCTCGCCGATCATCGCCATTCGTACTCCACAACCTCCTTTCGGTTTGCTTCCGTGGTGCTTCCGCGACCTCGAATGCGATTTTCGTGCTTCCTTCGAGTTTCGCCAATCGCTTGGTTTCACTCGTTTTTTACGACACCCTCGACCATCAGAAAGAGCTTGCATTTGCCTTCGGAGGGCAACGCTCTATCCAGCTGAGCTACGGGTGCTTGCGGGTCCATTTAGCCGATTGGCCGGGCGTCGGCAACGGCCTTTGGGGGATGGGACGGGTAGGAGCAAGGCCTGACAGGCAAAGGTCATAGGTTCGACTCGTGTCGGGTGCGTCCGGACAGCGGTGTCGTTTGGCCGCGGCTGTGGCGGCTCTTCAAGGGGTGAGGGCGCAAGTCTGCTCTTCCGGTTGCCCACGGGGGATACGGCCCGCAACTAAACGGAATTTAGTCAGTGCGATCGCAGGTCAGCCCGCATCCTTTCGCGCGATGAAAACGCCGCGTTTGCGGCGGCCCGGCCGGTCGCATGGTATTCCTGATTGGCGAGCACAGCGCGGGCCGCACCGGTCTCGCATATCGCGCGCCTGCGCGGCTCCACGGATTCTGACCACGGCGTCACCGCGTCGCCTTCTTTGTCCCGCAAGAGTTCCAGGTCGGCGGAACTCTCGTCTCTGCCAGAGGTTTGCCCCCGACCGCGACGGGCGGTCGAGGGAGTCCCATGCTGTCAAATCTGCAGGTGTTGCGCGGCATAGCTGCCCTTGGCGTGGTGTTCTTCCACACCGGCTACAAACTTGCGGGCGATTGGCACACCGAATTCTTCGGGGTTTCCACCTTCTTCGTCATCTCCGGCTTCATCATGTGTTTCATCACCCGGAAGGGTGATGACGATTTTCTCGCCAAGCGCCTGGAGCGGATCGCACCGCTCTATTGGCTGTGCACGGCCGTGCTTCTTGTCGCGATGTTCGGATCTGCGCTGCTTGAGGCGGTGACATGGGCAAAGCCGCTGGATGGCCGCTCGTCCGAGCCGCTCTGGGCCTATGTCGGCCGTAGCCTGATATTCGCACCGATCGGCGACAAATATCCGATCCTGAATGTCGGGTGGTCGCTGAATTACGAGGTGTATTTTTATCTGATCTTCGCAGCAGCGCTTGCGATCAGCCGCCGTCTGGCGCCGCTGATCGTTGTCGGATGCCTGGTGGCGTTGAACTATGCCGCGGCCGCCGTCTGCACGGCGGCTGCCTGCCACTATCTGTCCTTCGACTATACGAAGTTCTTCATCGCCGGGATCGCGATCTTCTATGCGCTGCAGGTTTTTGCTCCCGCTGCACCACGACGCTCCATTGTCTGGATCGGCGCTGCACTCATCGCAGTCTGCTATGGGTCGCAATTCGTCGGGCCGCTATGGGCAAACAGCGTCACGCCGTCGGTTTATATGGCGCTCGCCGCAGCTGCGCCGGTCGTGATCGTTGCCAGCGCGCTGTTCGTCGAATATGCCGGCGGTCCCATAACCTGGCAGCCGCTGATTCTGATCGGCAATGCGTCCTACGCCATCTATCTCACCCATCCGATCGTTTTCGACGTCATGAAAACGGGTCATGAGCGATGGCTTCAGCTGCCGACGCCCGAAGCATCGGCGATGATGATGCTGTGTTATGTCGCTATAGCCGGCGGCGCGGGCATCATCGTGCATCTCACCATTGAAAATCCGCTGCTTCGCATGATCAGGCGCAGGCGGCAGTCGGGCATCAAAGCGCTCGCCTCAGGCAGTAAGCTTGATGCCGTGGGTCGACAGCATCAAGCCGCATAGGTTCTGCGTCAGCTCCGGATCATGTTGATCGAGACGTCGCGGATCTGGCCCTTGGAACTGATCGAGACCAGCTGCTTGTTGCCCTTGGTGGTCAGGGTCAGGTTGGCGGCGAAGCCGGCGGCCTCGACGAAGACATCGATCTGGCCACCGCCGGCGCTGCCCTGCAGATTGCCGAAGATGTTGCGGCTGGCTTCGCCCCATGTGCCGGTGACCTGACCGCCCTGGCTCTTCACATCGCTGCTGAGTTCGAACTTGTAGCTGTCGCTGGCGCAGCGCAGGGACTGTTTCAACGCAGTACCGCCGACAACGTTGTAGGTGGCGCGGCAACGGATCTGCTCCGTTGAGCCATCCGACAGCGACACTGTGCCGCTGCCCCTCCACGATCCGTCAAAGCCGGCAAAAGGGCCTGTCGATTGGGCCTGGCTCGCCGTCGCCGACAGCATCAGGATCGCGCCGACAGTGGCGGCCTTGAGCGTGTGTCCGATCAGATTTGCGCCGAATGAGGTCATGGTGATGGCTTTCTGTGTCTGGGGGTGGCGGAGGGGAGGGATGCGATCAGGCACGACGCGTGAGTGTCAGATGGGCGAATTTCGCCGCCGCCGTATCAGAGGCGACCTGTGCGCCGTTGTAGGAAAAGGTGCCGATGCCCGGCATGTCGTTCATCGCGGTGCCGGAGAATGACGGGCCGGCAAAGGCGACCGAGAAGGCGAGGATGAAACCGATGATGCGCATGTGACTGTCCCTGTTGGGCGGCGCTGTGTGCCGCGTCATTGGACAGAGGGATAAGCATGCCCGGTTTCAGGCGGTCTGCGCCGAGATGGATAATGGTTTCGTCGGGAGATCGTTTTGTTTCGCCGCATGGCTTGCCACGAAACACAAAAAGGCCGAGGCAGCGGTGCCGCCCCGGCCTCGATCGGGTTCAACTCGCGTGAATCAGTGCTAGTCGACCGTCTGGATCACGTTGGAGATCGGGCGGGCATTGCTGGTTTTTACCGGCTGCACCTCGGCGGCAACCATCGCATCGTAATCCGGCAGTGTCGCCAGCGTGTCCTTGGCGCGGATGAACACGACCTTGTAGCCGCCGGCCTTGAGCTGGTTGAGAATCTCCGGCACGGCGGCAGCGGACCACTTGTGCAGGTCATGCAGCAGGATGATGCCTTTGCCCTTCTTCTTGAGCTGCGTCATCACCGAAGTGACGAGTGCGTCGGGCTTGTGAATCTTGAAATCCTGCGAATCGATATCGATCGAGAAGGTCGCGATGTTGCGTTCGGCGAGATGAGCCTTGAGCTCCGGCGTCTGACGCAGTTGCGGGAAGCGGAAGAACGGCGCGATCGGCGTGCCGGCCATCATGGAGACGGCGCTGATGCCTTTCTCGATTTCGTCGGTGGCTTCCTGAGCGGGGCGAGATGCCAGGTTCTTGTGCGACCAGGTATGCGAGCCCACGGTATGGCCGGCTGCGATCACCTGCTTCAGCACGGCAGGATGCCAGGTGGCGTGTTTGCCGATCGGAAAGAACACCGCCTGGACGCATTGCGCGCTGAGTGCGGCGAGCACGGCGGGCGTCGTCACCGGCCATGGGCCGTCGTCGAATGTCAGCACCACTTCGCCGGGCTGCAGAAAATCATAATCGCGATATTGCGACAGGCCGAGGCCGGGGCCGCCGGTGGTGTCGATCTGGACGGTGCGCGACACGCCAAGCGCATTGGGATTGTTGCAGACGGGCTTGGCGATGGCCGGGCGCTTCTCCACGGCCGGAGCGGCGGGCATCGGCGCGGCAGCCGGTGCGGCTGCGACAGCCTGCACGCGCGGCGGCGGTTCGGCCGGGGCGGTCGAATTCGACTTCGGCGCGCGCGTGTCGATCGAGGCGGTGGTGATCTCGCCTTTATCGGCTTTCGCGCCGGTCTGAGCGCCGGCGGGCCCGAAGAAATGCCAGGCGCCTGCGCCCGCAGCGACAACCGCCGTGAAAGAACCTGCAACGATCAAAAAAGGAAGTTTACGCATAATCACTCCGGCGCCCGAGGCCCACCTCGTTTCACCATTGAGCGAAATAGTTAATCAGGCGTATGCGCGGCGCACTCTCAACGAGAAAATTCGTGTTTGTTCAACGCAATGCGCGTTACGCCGGTACGATGACCTTGCCGATCGGCCATAGTGCGATGCCGGCGAGCTTCAGATGTGCCCAGGCAAAGGGAATGCCGACGATGGTGATGGCCAGGGCCAGTGCCGCGAGGAGATGGCCAATCGCCAGCCACCAGCCGGCCAGCACAAGCCAGATAATGTTGCCGAGCAGGCCGAGCACACCTGTGCCGATGTCGCCGCGGCCGGTGACGGCCTCACGGTCGACGGCCCGCTGGCCGAAGGGCAGCAGCGTATAGGCGGCAATGTTGAAGGCGGCGCGGGCCCAGGGCAGGCCGATGATGGTGACGGCCATGACGACCGCCGCAATCAGCCAGCCGACCGCCATCCCCAATCCGCCGAACACGATCCAGAGGATATTCAGAAACAGCGGGACGACGGGCATGGGGGCTCTCTGGTGATGCGCGGTAGATGGCGTTGTTTCCAACCTCTTAACAGATGGGATCTGGTTGCAGGATGACAATGACGGGGAGAGGGCAGTGCCTCAATATCCCCGTCCGCCGGCGCGGGAATAGGCGGGACGGGCATTGTCCGTCGGCCGCGCCGATGTGCCGCGCATCGCGTCGCCGCCGCTGCGGGCCTGCGGCGCGAGTTCTTCCAGGAAGATCGGCTTGGAGAAATAGTAGCCCTGCGCATAACGGATCTTGGTCGCGGCCTGCAGATAGGCGAGTTCCTCGAAGGTCTCGACGCCTTCCGCGATCACGGTCATGCCCAGCGCCTCGCTGAGCGACTCGATGGCGCGGAGGATGCCCTGGCTGCGCGGACGCTTGTGGATGTCCGTGATGAAGGAGCGGTCAATCTTGATCTCGTCGGCGGTGATGTCCGCCAGCGCCGAGAGCGACGAATAGCCGACGCCGAAGTCGTCGATGGAGATGCCGACGCCGAGCGCACGGAACATCGGCAGGATGTCATCCTGAAAATGCGTCTTGGCCACGAATGCGTCTTCGGTCACTTCGACCATGAAACGCGTCGGGCAACCGGTCTCCTCGAGCGCCCGAGCAAAGGAGAGCATGAATTCCGCATTGCCGGCCTGTTTGGCCGCGACATTGATGCTGATGCTGGCGCCGGCACCGAAGGTCTCGTCGATAAGCTCGATCGATTTCATGATCTCGGCGAGCACCAGATGGGTGAGCTCGTCGATCAGGCCGAGTTCGACCGCCAGATTGATGAAAGTACCGGGCGCCTGGATTACGCCATCGTCGTTGCGCAATCGCACCAGGGCTTCGATGCCTTTGATCTCCCGGGTCCGGATATCGACCTTCGGCTGAAACGCGCAGCAGAACTGCTTGTCGAGGATCGCCAGCCGCAGCGCCTGTTCGGTGGCCATGCGGGCCAGCGCCTCGCGCTCCATGCTGGAGTCGAAGAACACCGCGGCGCCCTTGGTCTCGTTCTTCACGCGATACATCGCGATATCGGCATTCTGATGCAGCGCGTCGTAATCGCGGCCGTGTTCCGGATAGAGGCTGACGCCGATCGAGGCCGAGGCGAACACTTCGGAGCCGTCGATGAAAAATGGTGCGCGCAGCCGCTGCACCAGAAGGTCGAGATATTCGGCGACTTCCTGCTGGCTCTGGATCGGGTTCAGCAGCAGCAGGAATTCGTCGCCGGAGATGCGTGACAGCATGTCGGTGCCACGCAGGTCGAGTGCCAGCCGCTTGGCAAACTGCACCAGCAGCGCGTCGCCGACGCTGTGACCGTAATAGTCGTTGATGTGCTTGAAATTGTCGATGTCGAGGAAGGCCAGCGCGAAATGTGATGCCTTGCCGGAATGGCCAATGACATCGCCGACGTGCTTCTCGATCACACGCCGTGACGGCAGATCGGTCAGCTCATCGTAATAGGCGCGGCGAAACAGCTCTTCTTCCATCGCTTTCTGGCGACTGACGTCGGTGGCGCTGGACAGCAGCACGCTGCGGTCGCCGATCTGAACGGGGCGATGCGTTGTCAGAAACACCCGCCTGTCGCGTTCGGAATTGACGCGTTCCTCGAAGACAGCGGATCGGCCGGACTGCAGCAGGTCGAGCGCGATGGCGCGCCGATGCGTCAGTGCCTGCGCCAGAAAATCTGATTGCGGGTCGGGCCGATTGAATTGATCTGCCGATGCATTGAACTGGATTGCCGCGGCATCGTTCACCAGCAAAAAGTCGCCCTGTTCGTCCTGCACCGTGACGGATGCCGGCAGCATGCGCACGATCTCGCGCAGCATCTCCAGTTCGCGTGTGGCATCGCTATCCACGAATCCGGTGGCGACCTCGGTCGACGAGGTTGCGGTCGGGCGGTCGCTGTCCATTGGAGGGGCCGACGAGCCTGGGGCGGATGCGTTCTGCATGGTGGCCGAGCCTCGCAAAACGCCTTGTCGATTTGGTTAAATCGGTTCGCAAAACGCGGGTAGTTGCGTAAATGCCGCACGATCTGGAGCGGTAGCGGTGCTGACGTCATTAACAAAGCGTCAATGACGGCGGCGAAAGTGCCAGATTGCTCAATGACGGCCTGTACGATCATTCTCATGATGAGCCTTTGAGCAAAGCAATCTGAGTGTCAGGCGCCGCGATCTCAGCATGAAATTCTCCGCTCAGTCGCACTGATCGCCCGTCAAGCTCTTGCATTCCGACCCACGCGGTTGTGATCGCTGCGGGATCCGGGATTGGCGGAGAAAAATGCGTTGCATATGCCCGGAAGTTTGAAAGGAATGCCTCGTCATTGACCTAAGTCACAGTGCGCGCGTCGCTATTTTCCCGGGCCACTCGACAGACCCATGGCATGACACCATCCTCTCGCGGTGCCGCAATGATCGCCCGATGCGAGAGAGACGTCGCCGATGAGCAATCCATCCAAAGCCAATATTCTCTGGTTCCTGCCGACCCACGGCGATGGACGTTACTTGGCATCGACCCATGGTGCGCGCGACATCGACTTTAAATATCTTCGCCAGATCGCGCAGGCCGCCGATCAGCTGGGCTATTTCGGCGTGCTGCTGCCCACGGGGCGCAGCTGCGAGGATTCATGGGTGGTTGCATCCGCCGTGGCCCCGTGGACCGAACAGCTCCGCTATCTCGTCGCCGTCCGGCCGGGCCTGCAATCGCCGAGCGTCGCCGCGCGGATGACCGCAACGCTGGACCGTGTCACCAACGGTCGTCTCCTGATCAATGTCGTGACAGGCGGCGATCCTGTCGAGAACAAGGGCGACGGCATCTTCTTGGCCCATGACGAGCGCTATGCCGTCACCCGCGAATTCCTCAATGTCTATAACGACCTGCTCGCCGGCAAGACCGTCAATGTGCAGGGCAAGCATATCCAGATCGAGGATGGTCGCCTGATCTTCCCGCCGGTCCAGTCGCCGCGCCCGCCGCTCTATTTCGGCGGTTCGTCGGATGCCGGCATCGATGTCGCGGTGGACACCGTCGACAAATATCTCACCTGGGGTGAACCGCCGGCATTGGTTGCCGAGAAGGTTGCGCGCGTCAAGGCTGCTGCTGAAAAGCGCGGCCGCAAGCTGTCTTTCGGCATCCGTCTTCATGTGGTCGTGCGCGAGACCAATGAGGCGGCGTGGAAGGCTGCTGACGAGCTCATTCAATATGTCACCGACGATGTCATCGCCAACGCGCAGAAGACATTGGCGCGGCAGGACTCGGTCGGCCAGCAGCGCATGATGCAGCTGCATGGCGGACGTCGCGACAAGCTCGAGATCAGCCCGAATCTCTGGGCCGGCGTTGGCCTCGTGCGCGGCGGCGCGGGTACGGCGCTGGTCGGCGATGCGCAGACGGTGGCGGCGCGCATCAAGGAATATCAGGACGTCGGCGTCGATACCTTCATCATGTCCGGCTATCCGCATCTCGAGGAAGCCTATCGCTTCGCCGAGCTCGTCTTCCCGCTGCTGTCGCTGCAACAGCACGACAACGTCACATCGCTACGGACCCGCACCGGCCCGGTCGGTGAAATCGTGGCCAATGAACATCGCGCGCAGAGCGCCTCGTAATTCCGACAGGCACGCCATCATGAGCATCGTTGAAATCCTTCCCCGCGTTCGCAGCTTCCGCTTGCCTGGTATCGATGGCCTGACCCAGTGGATCGTGCCACTGGTCATCCTGCTCGTCTGGCAGGCCGCTTGCGTGACGGGCTACGTGCCGGCGCGGGTAATGCCGGCGCCGACCGATGTCGCCCTGGCCGGGTGGAAGCTGCTGCTCTCGGGTGAACTCGCCCAGAATATCTGGGTGTCGTTCTGGCGTGCGTCCGTCGGCTTTCTGATCGGCGGCAGCATCGGGTTCGCCTTCGGCCTCGCCAACGGTCTCTCGCAGCTCAGCAGCAAGCTTACTGACACGACGCTGCAGATGGTGCGCAACGTGCCGCATCTGGCGCTGATCCCGCTGGTCATCCTGTGGTTCGGCATCGACGAGTCAGCCAAGCTGTTCCTGGTCGCGCTTGGCGTATTCTTCCCGATCTATCTGAATACGCTGCACGGCATCCGTACCGTCGATCCGCAGCTCATCGAGATGGGCCGTATCTACGGCATGAGCAACAGCGAGCTGTTCCGCCGCGTGATCTTCCCGGGTGCGTTGCCGTCGATCTTCGTCGGTGTCCGCTTCGCGCTCGGCATCATGTGGTTGACGCTGATCGTGGCCGAAACCATCGCGGCGTCGTCGGGCCTTGGCTACATGGCGATGCAGGCACGCGAGTTCATGCAGATCGATGTCGTCGTCCTCAGCATCCTGATCTACGCGCTGCTGGGCAAGGTCGCCGACAGCGCCTCGCGCGCGCTGGAACGGCTGACATTGTCCTGGCACCCGGCCTTTCAGAAACATTGAGCGAAATTCGGAAGCGAGAATTTGAAATGACCGTGCAACAGTCTCTTCGCCTCAGCCATGCCGATGCTCAGGTCATCGATGCGCCCGCCGATTTCGAACAGGCCCTCGCCACGCAGGCGCGGCGCCCGTCCGAGTCGAAGTCCCGCGGGCTGTCATTGACCATCCGCGGCCTCCGCAAGTCTTTCGGCAGCAATGAAGTGCTGCGCGGCGTCGATCTGCATATTCCTGCTGGCCAGTTCGTCGCCATTGTCGGCCAGAGCGGTTGCGGCAAGAGCACGCTGCTCCGCCTGATCGCAGGCCTCGACGCCCCGACCGCCGGCACGATCAGCTTCGGTGAGGAAACCCGTGCGGAAGACATCCGCGTCATGTTCCAGGAGCCGCGCCTGTTGCCATGGGCGAGCGTACTCTCGAATGTGGAAGTTGGCCTGGGGACCGACCGAACATCGGCCGATGCCAAGGCGCGCGCTGAAAGCGCATTGACGGAAGTCGGCCTCGCCGAGAAGCGCGATCAATGGCCGTCCGTCCTGTCAGGTGGCCAGAAGCAGCGTGTTGCATTGGCCCGCGCACTGGTCAGCCATCCGCGCGTGTTGGCGCTGGACGAGCCGCTCGGTGCGCTCGATGCGCTGACGCGTATTTCGATGCAGCAACTGCTCGGCCGCGTGTGGCACGACCAGACCTTCACCTCGATCCTGGTGACGCATGACGTGTCCGAGGCCGTGGCGCTGGCGGATCGCGTGCTGGTGATTGAAGATGGGCGCATCGCACACGATATCAATGTCGATATCGCCCGGCCGCGGCAGCGCGGCTCGGCAGATCTTGCGGCGCTTGAAGGTTCGATCCTGCGCAATCTGCTCGGCCCGGGAGCCGACGCCACTGGTTTGTGAGACTATTGTGACCTGCGAGGCTGCCATGAATTCCGTCGTTCGTAATATCGTTGTCGATCGTGAGGTTTCCTCCGGTCGTGAGGTCTCTTCGCAGGAATTCCGCGGCGCCATGCGGGTGCTGGCTGGCGGCGTCAGCGTCATCACCGTCGGGCGTGGCAAGGACATCACCGGCATGACGGTGACGTCGGTCTCGTCGCTGTCGGTCGATCCGCCGACGCTGATTGTCAGCGTCAACCGGGAGTCGTCGTCCTGGCCGCTGCTGCAGCGCTACGGCGTCTTCGGCGTCAACATTCTGTCGGCTGATCAGCTCGACGTGGCCGAGCGGTTTTCGGGCAAGGGCGGATTGAAGGGCGCAGACCGTTTCGTCGGAGCGCAGTGGGTGACCCGGGTAACCGGCGTGCCGCTGCTGGCGGGCAGCCTTGCGGCAATCGATTGTGACGTCGAGGAAGTCATCGAGCGCCACTCCCACGCCATCGTCATCGGCCGCGTCCGTGATGTCATCACCTCCGTCCCGCACACCGCGCTGACCTATTGGGACGGACAATATGTTGCGATCGACCAGAACGAAGACAATCTGAAGCTCGCCGAAGTCAGCGTGCCCAGTATGCGGGCGCTCCGGGAGATCTGAGGCCCGGTCGTTACCCCTCAGTGTGTTTGCAAGACTTCTCCGCCGTCATCCGGGCGCGCGGCCGGCGCCCCGGAATAACGGCGTTGGCTCGTTCGCAAACATTTTTTCCTATATCTATTGACAATATCCCTAGAAGGATTATCCTCCGCGCGTCTGGCTCACGAGGGGCGCTTCTAGAGGCGTCTTGAAGTTGGACAGGATGCGGCGCCTGCGGGCGTAGGGCGACGTATCCTGCGCACTCGGGAGGTCCTGGGTCACCGTCCGGCCCCACTACGGGGGACTGCCACTCAAGCTGGCTGGACGTGGCATTGGTGAACGGCGGGAAACCGCCGGGATGAGCGGAGCTCTGCCCTCTGCCCTCTGCCCTTTGCCCGGAAGAACGGTCCCGGGGACAGAAATCGCCCATAGCAGTCGCAGACTGCGTAAACTTGTCTGCGGTGTGGCGCGCCGTGAGGCGTTGCGCGGTTGCAGCTTGCCGGCGTTCCGGCGGAGCGGATCGCGACAGAAACCACCCCTTGCGCCTCACGGCGCGCTGCCACCCCTCATGTTTCGAGGGGACAACCGCTCACACCTCGGGCGCCATTGGCGCCGCGAGAATGCGACAGCGTGGCTGTTTGAAATTCACATCGGCAAGGACGGGCTGACGTCAGTGAAATCCATCCTGGCAGCGCGGATGGATAAGAAAACGAGCTTCACTTCGTCAACAATGCAAACGAGCCGTTCCAGTCCGCTGGCGGCGGGGTCTCCTGATAGGTGCGGACGCGCTTCTCGTAGAGATCGTAGAGCGTCTCGAGCGCATTCGCGACATCGGACTTGCGGCCGCGAT
The DNA here is from genome assembly GCF_058800725.1 of Tardiphaga sp. GW822-FHT04G09. Lineage (NCBI taxonomy): Bacteria > Pseudomonadati > Pseudomonadota > Alphaproteobacteria > Hyphomicrobiales > Nitrobacteraceae > Tardiphaga > Tardiphaga sp. GW822-FHT04G09. The sequence continues at coordinate 348,254 of NZ_JBXAMO010000004.1, forward strand.
CGATGGCGAACAATACGCCGTCCCAGTCGCGACGACGATAGCAAGCGAGCATTTCTATAGTCAGGTTGCGCAGCGTCTGGAAGCGTTCCGAATGCGTCACGTCCTCGCGTCCGGCGATGGCGTAGATCACTTCCGGTTCTTTCTTGCCCTTCACCATGATGAAGTCGAGTTCGAGAATGGCGAACCTGTCCTTGACGGCGAGCGCGGTCTTGGAGCCGACGATGATCGGGAAACCGTATTCTTTCGATTGCCCTTCAAGGCGCGACGCCAGGTTGACGCTGTCGCCCAGCACCGAATAGTCGAAGCGCAGGTCCGATCCCATATTGCCGACCACGCAGATGCCGGTATTGAGGCCGATGCCGACATTGATCGGGATATAGACGTGGCCGCCCTGCGCGGCTTCGTCTTCACGCAACTTGTTCAGCGCGTCGATGCGATCAAGCATGTCGAGGGCGGCGTGGCAGGCATTGATCTGGTGCTGGTCGTCATCGAGCGGTGCATTCCAGAACGCCATGATGGCATCGCCCATATATTTGTCGATGGTGCCCTTGCGATCGAGGATCGCATTGGTCAGCGGCGTGAGAAAACGATTCATCAGCGTGGTCAGGCCGTGCGGATCGTGCTTGTAGGATTCCGATATGGTCGTGAAGCCGCGCACGTCCGAGAACATGATGGTCATCTCGCGCTCCTCGCCGCCGAGCACCAGCTTCTCCGGTGACTGCGCAAGCTGCGCGACCAGCGCCGGCGACAGATACTGGCTGAAAGCCGAGCGGATGCGGCGGCGCTGCGCCTGCTCACGTACGAAATTGCTGAAGATGAGCGTGAGATAGATCAGCGTGGTCGATAGCAGGGGGTAGGTGAAGTCGATCAGCAGGCGATGTTGCGTGTAGAAGTACCAGGACGTGCCGGCGAGCGACGCCGCGAACACTGCGCCCATGATAACCAGAATAACAGGCCCGAACATCGGGGCCAGCCAGATCACGATAATGCCGAGAATAATCGCAATGCACAGTTCGGCGCCCCGCGTATAGGCCGGCTGCGACAGAACGGCTTTTGTCAGCGCGCTCTCCAGCACCTGGGCATGAACCTCGACGCCGGGAATCACCGCATCGAGCGGTGTCGTCTTGGTATCGAGCAGGCCGACCGCCGAGGTGCCGATCAGCACCAGATGCCGTGCGATCATGCCGGGCTGTACAGTGCCGTCGAGCACGTCGGCGGCGGAGACATAGATGCCGGGATCGTGCTTGGCGAAATGCACCCAGAGCTGGCCGTTGCTGTCGGTCGGAATTTCGAAGCCCCCGGCGCGGATGCTCTTGATGCCGGCGCTATCGGACTTGACGAGGACCGTGTCGGCACCCGAGGCGACGCGCAGCATCTCGAAGCTCAGAGAGGGCATCGTCACGCCCTGGGTCAGCATCAGCATTGGCACGCGGCGCACGATCCCGTCGCGTTCGTTGCGGATGGAGAACAGGCCGCGGCCTGCGGCGGCTTTCTCCAGCACGTCGACATTGCGTAGCAGCCCCGGGAAATCCACCATAAACCGCTGCGGCTCGCCGCCAAGCGTTGCGAGGCCGGTGGTCGGCAACGCCTTGTCGAGCCCCGGAACCTCATAAGGCAGGCCGGACTCGCCGAGCACCACGCGGGATCGCCGGATGGCGTCGGCGAATACCTGATCGTTACTTGGCAGCGTCTTCAGCCGGGCTCGCAGCTCGTCGTCGAGGCCGGCAAAGCTGTCGGCAGCCAGCGCCGGATTCAGCCGGTCGGGCTCGGGGAACACGACGTCGAAGGCGATGACGACGGCGCCGAGTTGAGTCAGCCGCATGACCAGTTGCGCGAGCAGCGTCCGTGGCCATGGAAACTGGCCGTATTTGGCAATGCTCTTCTCGTCGATATCGACGATGGTGACGGGTTTCGCCGTCTTCACGCGCGGCTGAATCACCTGATAGGTATCGAAGACGCGCAGCCGCAATTCCTCGATCGCGGGCGGGTCGGCGATGCGCAGCACTGCGAGGCCAAGCAGCAAGACAAGACAGAATGCACGTGCGCGACCGAACTGCGACGCCAGCCGTCTCACTTGCTGCATGCGCTTCATGGTTGCTGGATCATTTCTCGCGGAAGGCGCGCATCAACTGATCGCTCAGCGGCTTGGCGAGATAGGACAGCATGGTACGGTCGCCGGTCTGCACGAAGGCTTCGACGGGCATGCCCGGGATCAGGCGCACATCGCCGAGCTTGGCGACTTCCGACGCCGGCATCGAAATCCGGATCGTGTAATAGCTCTGTCCGGTGCGCTGGTCGGTCGTCGTATCCGGCGAGACGCGGCTGACGGCGCCGTTGAGCTCCGGCGTGGTGCGCTGGTTGAAGGCGGAGAGCCGCAGCAGCGTCTTCTGGCCGATCTGCAGCTTGTCGATATCCTGCGGATTGACCCGGGCTTCCACCGACAGATTGTCCGTCTGCGGCACGATCAGCATGATGGCGTCGCCGGCGGTGATCACGCCGCCGATGGTGTGCACCGTGGATTGCAGCACCATGCCGTCCTGCGGTGCGCGGATGTCGATGCGGCGCAGCTGGTCCTCGGCGGTGACCTTGCGTTCGACGAATTCACCGATCTTGTCATTGGTCTCGCGCAGATCCTTGGAGACCTCGCTGACGAGATCCTTGTCGATCTGGAAAATCTGCAGCTCGATTTCGGTGATCTTGCCCTTAGCTTGCGCGCGGGCAGCGATGAACTGCGCGCGTTCGCCGGCGAGGCGCGCGGCGTCGCGCTCCAGCACGGTCAGGCGCGAGATTTGCACGAGTTGCTGATCGAACAGGCCACGGACGCCGACCAGCTCCTTCTCGACCAAGGCGATCTCGCGGGTCTTGGCGGTTTCCTGCGCCGTCAGGCCGGCAATCTCCTCGTTGAGCTGGGCGATGCGTTCACGCAGCTGCTGCTTCTGGCCGACGCGGCCGGTCGAGCGGACATTGAACAGCTTTGTTTCGCTGGCGATGACATTCTTCACGTCGTCGTCGGCGATCTGCTCGAGCAGCAGCGTCGGAAAGGTGATGAATTCAGCACCGCGCTGCTCCGCTTCCAGCCGTGCCGCGCGGGCCCACAATCCGTTGAGGTTCTTGGTGACGATGGCGAGGCCGGCTTTGGTCACGGTATCGTCGAGGCGCACCACGACATCCCCGGCTTTCACCACGTCGCCGTCGCGCGCGCGCACTTCGCCGACGACGCCGCCGGTCGGGTGCTGGACTTTCTTGACGTTGGAATCGACCACCACGGAGCCCGGCGCAATCAGGGCGCCGGAGATCTGCGCAGTCGAAGCCCAGCCGCCCAAACCTCCGGCCAGAATGAGCACGACGGCAAGGCCGATCATGAGATGGAGGCGAATGGAACGGCGCGATCCCGTGAGCGGGGCGGTCATGGCTTGGCTACTCCGCCGTCGGCAACGATCTTGATCGGCTGCGGCGCCGGGCGTTGCAGCACCTGGCCGAGCACGGTTTCCTTCGGTCCGAAGGCCTGCATGCGGCCGTCCTTCAGCACCAGCAGCATGTCGACGCCTTCGATGCCGATCGGCCGGTGTGCAACGACGATGACGATGGCGCCGCGCGTGCGGGCCGCGCGGACGGCCTTGGTCAGCGCTTCGTCGCCTTCGGTATCGAGATTGGAATTGGGTTCGTCCAGAACGATCAGGAACGGATCGCCGTAAAGCGCGCGCGCCAGCGCGATGCGTTGCGCCTGGCCGGCCGAGAGAACGCCGCCGTGATCGCCGACCTGTGTGTCATAGCCTTCGCGCATGCCGACGATGAGGTCATGTACGCCGGCCTGCCGTGCGGCAGCGATGATATCGTCGTCCTTCGCGTCGGGATCGAAACGGCAGATATTGTCGGCAATGGAGCCTGCGAACAGTTCGACGTCCTGCGGCAGGTAGCCGATATGGCGGCCGAGATCGTCCGGCGCCCATTGCTCGAGCGCCGCGGCGTCGAGCCGAACATGGCCACGCACCGGCTTCCAGACGCCAACCAGCGCGCGCAGTAGCGACGACTTGCCGGAGCCCGACGGTCCGATGATGCCGAGGCCGTTGCCGGCCGTGAGTGCAAAAGTGATGTCGCTGACCGTGATCTTCTGCTCACCCGGCGGGGCGATGCTGACGCCTTCGATCGTCAGTTTCTGCGACGGGTTCTGCAACTGCGTCACGGCCGCCTGTGCCGGCAAGGCGTGCAACAGCCCGTTGAGCCGACGCCAGCTCTGCCTTGCGGTGACAAAGCCCTTCCAGTGCGCAATCGCCAGATCGACCGGCGCCAGCGCGCGGGCGCTGAGAATCGAGCCGGCGATGATGATGCCGGCGGTGGCTTCCTGATTGATCACGAGATAGGCGCCGACGCCGAGCACTGCCGATTGCAGGATCATGCGCATCACCTTGGCGATGGCGCCGAGGCCGCCGGCCACATCGCTGGTGCGCTGGTTGCCGGCCAGATAGGTCTCGTTGGCTTCGCGCCAGCGCTCTGTCAGCCGTCCGGCCATGCCCATCGCGACGACGACTTCGGCATTGCGCCGGCTGGCCGAGGCAATCCCGCTGCGGCGAGCCGCAAGACCGTTGGCCTCGCGCGCCGGTTCGCGGGTCATGATTTCGGTGAGGATCGTCAGGCCCACCAGCAGCAGCGCGCCGACCAATGCAGTGACGCCGATCATCGGATGAAAGGCAAAGCAGATCGCCAGATAGAGCGGCAGCCAGGGCAGGTCGAACAGCGCGCTCGGCCCCATGCCGGAGAGGAATGAGCGAACGTTGTCGAGATCGCGCAGCGGCTGCAGACCTTCGTTGTGTCCGCCGGCAAGGAGCGGAAGCCTCACGACAGTCTGGAACACGCGGGGGCTCAGCGCCTCATCCAGCGAACTGCCGATCCGCACCAGAATGCGGCCGCGCAGCAGGTCGAGAATACCCTGGGCCACGTAGAGTCCGCCGGCAAGGATGATGAGACCGACGAGGGTCGGCACGCTGCGGCTCGGCAGCACGCGGTCATAGACCTCGAGCATGAAAAATGAGCCGGTCAGATACAGGATATTGATCATGCAGCTCATCAGCCCGACGCCCAGAAAGGCGCCGCGGCAGGCGCGCAAGGCATCGCCGAGCTCGGTCCGCGCCGGCAGGCTGGAGGTTCGTGACAGGCTACGCTGCATCGTCAAACCTTTGCGGATCATGCGGAGAGAAGTCGTCAGGCGCCAAGCACCACCCCAAGCCTCGATCAGGCGGACATTATGCCATCAGTCAGGCGATTTGTGCAGGTGGCCGAACGCGGAACAGTTAACGCGCGGCGTGCGCTAAGCCACGCTGGAATAGGGGTGCACGATGAAGTCGCTGGCGTGCAGTTGGGACATGTGCACGTTAGTGAGTTGCAGCGTGTCACCGCCATCGAGGTGGATCAGGGTATTATTTCCCTTTTGCTCGATTCCGCCGGACAGCTCCCAAAGGGTTAGCTTCAAATCGCCGAAGGGGCCTGAAAGATTGGGCACACCACGAATGTGGTCGAGCACGATCTTGTCGATGCCGACTTCGAAGTCCTTGATGACATCCTTGTCAGCCGAGCCGCTATGTGGCCCGAAGACAAATTGATCGGCGCCTTTGCCACCCGTCAACGTGTCGCTATTGCCCGTCGCGAAGATGACGTCATTTCCGGCCGTGCCGTTCAGTGACACCTGTGTATTGGACTGAAGAGGCGCTGTATTGAAGATGAAATTGACATGATCGCTGGCGCCGAACCCGTCGGTGACCGTGACGGAAACCGTTGCCTGAGGCGTGTCCGAGTTGGTCGGCTTAAAAATGAAGCCATCTTCGAGATAATGATCGATGGACGACAGCGATCCTGACTTCACCACCGTGCCGTTGATGTCCAGCTGATAGTTCTCGCCGCCGGACCAATCCTTGTCCGACACCGAGATATCGGAAATCTTGAAAGAGCCGTCGCGGAGTTTGGAAAGTTCAGTCGATGACGTGTCGATGTCCGGCGCGTCGTTCTTCCAGGTCATCTCGGTGCCGCCGTGGTGGTCGGAGTCGATATCGAGATGTTTCAGTACGCCTGGATCGGTCAGGGTGAAGTAGTCGTTCTTGCCCCAGCCGTAATGGACGTCGACGACACCGTTGTGCTGGTCGAACCAGAGCTGCCAGGGTGAAATGCCCTGCAATTCGATCGAGTCGCCATAGGACAGACCGGAGACAGTCCCGACGAAGTGGGATCCGCGATCCAGGATCAATTCGTCGCTGCTGATGCCGGAGAATGTCACATTGGCATCCGACCAGCCGCCGAATTCCAGCGTGCCGCCGTTGATTTTCGCAGTGCCGTGACCGGTGACATTGCCGCCGATCTCGAACAGGCCGGCATAGGCTTCGATGGTCCCGTAATTGACCAGATCGCCCTTGATTTCGAGACCGCCGGTGGCCATCGACGCGATGACACCGAAATTGATCAGGCTGCCCTTGCCGGTGTCGATGATCAGCGCATGCGAATGGTCCGATGCGATGATCTTGCCGTCGCATTCATTGACGATGCTGAGCTTGCCGTCGCCGAGCTTGCCGTAGCCGTTGATCGTATTGTCTGCATTGATGAGCTTCGAGCTGAGCGAATCGCCGGTGATCCGGTCGGCGCTTCCGTCGAGCGTCACGGTGCCTTCGCCATCGAGCGTGACCGTGCCGTGGATCAGCAGGGTCGCGCCCGCCGTGTGATCATCGATCAGCAGCGTACCGGTATTTTGCACGACGCCATGGACTTCGAGCGTCGTGCCCGGTGCGAGTTGGATATCGCCGTCATTCACCAGTGTGCCGGTGACATTCAGCGTTCCGGTGCCGGTCAAATCGAGCTCGGCCTGGGGGCCGATGTGCAGCCCGGCGATTTCCAGCAGGCCGTTGAGATTGAAGGTGACTGTCCCCGTACAGATATAGACGATCTCGTCTGCCGTCGGGACGATTCCGAGCGACCAGTTGCCGGGCGTGTTCCAGTTGTTGTTGACGGTGCCAGTCCAATAGTTGGACGCTCCGTAGGGCGGCGGCGCAGGGATGATCACATCGGTTGGGCCACTGGTGACCATCTCGGGGGTTCCGCCGCCGTCGATGTAGCTGACGATAACATAGACGGTCACGCCGACATCTGCGGCAGTGAGGACGTAGCTGCTGCCCGTGGCCTGCGAAATCGCGACGGGTGCACTGGAGCCGGGGCTCAAGCGATACCATTGGTAGTGAAACGTCTCCAGCCCATCGACATCGGCCACGCTGCCAGTCTGGGCGGTGATCGTCGCGCCCTCCTGAAATGTTCCGGCGATCGTGACCTCTCCGGTGGGCAAATCATTGACCGGCGTGACGTCGAGCGCCGCATGGCCATCAACCGACGTCACGCCGTCGGAGATCCGATACGTAAATGACACGGGTCCGTTGTAATTGGCCGAAGGCGTGAAGGTCCAGGTGCCGTCTTCGTTTGCGGTGAGTGTTCCGCAGCCGTTCGCAATTTCAAGGCCGGTCACATGCAGCGTCTGGCCGTCGGCATCCGTGGCATTGGCCAGCAGTTGCGCTTCTGTGATGATCAGACAGTGGTCTTCCGCGATGGGCGCGAGCGCCACGTCGCTCCCGGCAACCGGGGCGTGGTTCTGGCCGGGCGCGACCGTGCCCTCATAGGGGGCGCTGTGATTGTTGTGGCTGCCGCCATCGTCCACCTGCACCGTAAAGGTGGGCTGACTGGTGTAGCCGTCACTGACAAAGCGGACATGATGTTGGGCGAGCTGTTCGCTCGTGAAGGTGTAAGAGGTCTCGGAGGTGCCCGTCTCGTTGGCTACACTCAGGCGCTGAAACACGGAATTCGTTGCCGGCACCCATTCGGTGCCGTCCCATATTTCAAACGCGCCGCCACTGACGTTGCTCACCGTGAAAGTGAAGTCGGTCGTTCCGTCGGGATCGCTGACCGTGAAGCTTGTATCGCTCAGCACCGTCACGCCGCCGAGGACGACTTCGATCGACGTGCCGGTGATCACCGGTGCGTCGTTGACGCCCGTGATCGTGATCGTCTCGGTCTGCGCCACGCTCGCGCTGTGGGCGTCGATGATATTGTAGGTGACAGTGATCGTCACCGTCTGGCCTTCGCCAAGATAGGCAAAGGCGTGTGGATCGACATGGAGGGTGGTGCCGGTCAGCGTCACGCCGGTCGGTGCTGCCGGCTGTGCGGCGCCGCCATTCAGCGCAAACTTGACGTTACCAACGGTCAGCGTCGCCGTTTCGCCGAGATCCGCGTCGGAAGCGCCGGCCAGCAGGTTGAAGCTCTGCGCGCCGTCATCCTGGTTGGCCGCAGCCGTCAGCGCAGACGCAACGACCGGCGCGTCATTGGTGCCATCGACGGTGAAGGTCAGCGTCTGATGCGTCGTATCCGGCCCTGACTGACTGTCGAAGCCGATGGTGTAGACGGCCTTCTGTCCTGCGGCGAGGAATTTGAACGCTGCAGGATCGTAGCTGACATGGCCGCTCACCGGATCGACTGTGATCAGTGTCTTGAGGTCGAGCGAACTGGGCGTGCCGCTCGGGCCCGTCGCAGAAATGATATGTGCAGTACCGGGGACGTAGGGAGTCGGAACGTCGCCAACGTCCGGATCGGTGATCTGGACCTGATCCTTGATCTCGAAGCTGGTCTTGTCGATCGGCAGCATCACGACAACCGGCGCAACGGTGATGGTCGGCGCCGTGTTGAAGCGCGTAACTGTAACGATGGTCGGTGGCGTAATCGGGGAGTCGCCCGGCAGGTTGATTGGCACCTGGAAGGGCTGGCCCGGCAACACATCTGGCAGCGGAATGAATTTCAGCGGGTCCGGGCTGGTGCCGGAATTGGGATCGGCCGGCGAAGATCCGCCGCCCGAGCCATTGCTGCGCGGATTGGCGTTCGGAACGTAGTTTGGAAAATAGGTCTGTAGCGTTTGCTCAATGATCGCCCGCGCGATCGGCGTCAGCGGGTCGGCGATGCCGGTGGACGTATCACCATTGCCGAGCACGCTGGTCACCTGACCGGCTGCATTCACGGTGCCGATGATCTGGCCGCTCGTCTTGCTATACAGCACGTAGGAACCGGTCACGCCGTTGGGCTCGACCAGAACCTGGAATTTCACCGGCGGCGCACTGCCTTGTCCCGGAACCTCGAAACCGATTTCGACCAGCACGGCGGTGCCGCGAATGCCCATGGTGGCAACCGGCGTATCGACGCGCATGTTGCCATGCTTGGCAGTTTCGCCGGCAACGAAGGTGATCGTGCCCTGAACGAGGCTGAGCAGAGATGAGTTTGACGATCCGTTGGGATCGTAGACCATCTCGTTCAGTACCATGCGTGCGTTGGCCGAGAGGCCAAACACGGTGCCATCGACGAAAGTCAGGGTCAGCGATGAGTCCCCGCCAGCCTGGACCACGTCGCCCTTCTGCACCTGATCGCCGACATTCAGCATCACCGACACGCCGTTGCGGATAGCGGTAGCGCTGCCGCTCAGCTTGCTGACGGTGCCGATGACCTGGGCTGCAGCATTGGCGCCGCCGCCGAGCTGGGCGAGCTGCACTTCGCCAACAAGGGCGGTGACGAGATCGCCGGACAGCTGCGCACCATCGGGCGACGACAGAGCTGCGCGCAGCGAACCCTTGAAATAGTCGGAGACGACGTGTTCGTGCCCGTCCTTGGACAACACGAGATCGAGGCCGGAGCGCTTGTAGTCGCCGGAGAACAGCAGGTTGGCATCCTGCACGACAATCGTGGGGCCGGCTGTATGGGCGGAAAACGTATGGCCAATACCACCGCCGCCAGCTGCCGGTTCAGTCGGCGCAGCGCTAGATTGCAAAAAATCGAATGTACCCGCGTAGCTCAATTCCGACCGCGCATGGTTATGGTTATTAATTGGCTAATTTGCGAGCCATGCATACCACCGCAGGGTGCAATGCGATAGTGGACGCCCGCGCATCTTTTTTCTGTCTATCGACTGATTTGTGAAATCATCCGGATATCACTGATCCATATAGTGAATTTCCGTTAACGATAAATCGAGTTCAGTCGGTGTTCCCTGTTGGGGAACTCGATACCTGCGGAACGAATGCCTGAGGTAATATAATCCTCCAGATAGCAGCTTGTCGACGATTTCGATAAAATTGTCGCCAAACCGGCGAGGCCCTTTTCAGCCTGTCCACGAACTTCGTCGACCCGGCTAACCCCTTTTAATCAGGCCGAAAATCAGCCGCCTCATGATCGCCCCACAAACGATCCGGTCACGTGTGAGCAGTCCCGCTCGCCGATGCTCGGACAGACGGGGCGTCTATCATGTGGACTTCTGCTGTTATGCGCGCGCGCTGCGCGTCTGTGCTGGCTCTGGGGCTGGCGATTTTCGCGGCGCCCGCTGATCTCATGGCCGGAACGGCCTTTCCTGACCAGGCAATCGGCGCTGTCGAACGGCCTTCGGAGCCGTTTGGCCTGGCCACATCGACGCTGCCGGACGGCGAACTCAAAACCAAGTGGCGTGGGGTGGAGCGCGAGCAGGACGACGAACAGCTCGCCCTCGAGCTTTGTGCCGAGACGCCTGCCCGCTGCTCGCCGGAGGCGGCGCAGTTCCTGGCCATCATCGGCGACGCCAGCGCACGTGACGGGCGCGCCCGCATGGGCGAGGTCAATCGCTCGATCAATCTGGCCGTTCGACCGGGTGATGATCTTGCGCTCTATGGCGCAATGGATGTGTGGCGCTCGCCCCTGGCACTGCTCGCCACTGGCGCAGGCGATTGCGAGGACTATGCCATCGCCAAGTTCACCGCGCTGCGCGCCGCCGGTGTCGCGGCCGATGACCTGCGGGTCGTGATCCTGCGCGACACGCTGCGCCAGGAAGACCACGCCGTTGCGGCAGCCCGTCTCGATGGCCGCTGGTTCATGCTCGACAACCGTCGCATGGCGATGGTCGAGGACGTCAACATGAAGAACTCAAGGCCGCTCTTCGTGATGGATCACAACGGTATCCGGCAATATGTCGATGCGCCGCTACTCGCAGCTACGCAGGGTCCCGTTGCGGATGAAGCGGCTCTGACCACGCTGGCATACAGCGCCAAAAGAGCATCGGGCCGCCCCGCGCTGTAAGCGGAACGGCCCGTATCGATCGAAGCTTCGATCGGTCGCCTGATTCAGGCCGCGCGGACCTTGGTGAGGAACTCCGTCACCGCCGATTGCAGCATGCCGGCCTGCCCGTCGAGTTCACGCGCGTCGTTAAGAACCTGGCCGGCCGCTTGTCCTGTGGCGGAGGCTGCCGCGTTGACGCTGCCGATATTGGTGGCGATTTCGCTGGAGCCAGTGGCCGCTGCCTGAATATTGCGGGCGATTTCACGGGTCGCAGCGCCTTGCTCCTCGACGGCCGACGAGATTGCCATCGAAATTTCGCTCATCTTCTCGATGGTCGCACTGATATTGCCGATCGCCGAGACGGCATCGCCGGTTGTCGATTGCATGCTGGCGACCTGCGCCGAGATTTCCTCCGTCGCCTTGGCCGTCTGCGTTGCCAGGGCCTTCACTTCCGAGGCGACGACGGCGAAGCCACGCCCGGCTTCGCCGGCACGGGCGGCCTCAATGGTGGCATTGAGCGCCAGGAGGTTGGTCTGTGCGGCAATCGTGTCGATCAACTGAACCACAACGCCGATCTTCTCAGCCGCGCCGGACAGGAGCTGAACCGTTGCGTTGGTTCGGTCGGCTTCGCCGACGGCCTGCCGCGCGATCTCGGTCGATTGTGCGACCTGCCGCGAGATTTCCTCGACCGACGCGGTCAGTTCTTCCGCTGCAGCGGCAACGGTCTGTACGTTGCTCAGCGCCTTCTCGGATGCCATGCTGACGCTGGCGACGCGATCGGTGGTTTCGGTTGCCGTGCTGGTCATGGACGATGCGGTGGCCTGCATTCCGGCCGCGGACGTCGCAACCGATTTCACGACGCCGTTGACGCTTTGCTCGAAGCCATCGGCAAGGCTGTTCATTGCCGACTTGCGTTCTGCAGCAGCGCGCTGCTGGACGGCGACCTCTTCCTGCTCAAGGCCATGCATGCGGATAGCGTTGTCCTTGAACACCTGCACCGTCGTGGCCATCGCACCGATCTCGTCGCGGCGGCCGGCGCCGGGAATCTCGGCTTCCAGCTTGCCGTCAGCGAGGTCTCGCATGCGGGTGCCGAGCTGGCTCAGCGGTTTCGTGATGCTGCGGGCGATGAACCAGGCGATCAGTCCGGCAATAACAGCGATACCGAGGATCGCTGTTGCCAGTGACCAGATGATCGGCGTCAGCTTCGCATCGAGATCGTCGAGATAGGCGCCGGTGCCGACGAACAGATTCCAGTCGGGCACGGCAACCGCATAGGAGAACTTGCGGATCGGCTCGGTCGTACCGGGCTTCATGTATTCATAGTACAGCGTGACATCGCCCTTGGCGGCGACGCCATCGCGCAACTCGCGGGTCAGGGCACGGCCGTTGGTCGGGATGTCCAGTCTGTTGGTGCCGTACTGTTTCGGATCCGGCGTCACCAGCGCGATGCCGTTCATGTCATAGGAGAAGATGTAGCCGTTGCCCTTGTCATAAGTCATCGTGCGGGCGCGCTTGAGGAATTCCTGGATCGCAGCGTCCTTTGTCAACTCGCCGGCCGCCACCTGCTTCTGCAGGCCGAGTGCCATATTGCGCGCCGTTTCGACAATGGCGTGAACCTGCTCCATGCGGGCAGTGCGCATCTCGGCGCTGACAAGGCGCGTCGCTTGCAGGCCGGCCACGCAGAGGCCGAGCAGAGTGACGGTGAGGAGAAGTCCAAGCTTGGCAGAAATCGGAAGATTATTGAGCAACTTCACGGAAAGGTTCTCCAGCAATCGCGAGCCATGCTTGGATGGCGGTACAATGCTGCACGATACGCAGATGCGTCTTAGAACTTCCTTAATCGTAATCTTCGTGCGTCAACGATGGTTGCGGCTTTGAAAGTTCGCCACGACGCCTGCAAATTCAGTGGGCTGCGGGTGGCGCTGACTCCAAATACGCCTTGCGCTGTCACGCTTCAGAGGCGTCAAATACAGTTTATAAAAACAACGGGGAAACGATCATGGGGCGTCTCGACAACAAGGTCGCTGTCATCACCGGTGCGACGAGCGGTATCGGGTTCCGTACGGCGGAAATCTTCATCGAGCAGGGTGCGAAAGTTGTGATTGCCGGGCGTCGTGCTCCGGAAGGCGAGGCACTTGCTTTGAGGCTCGGTGCAAATTGCAGTTTCCGTCAGACCGATGTCACCGATGAAGCGCAGATGAGTGCACTGATCGGTCACGCGGTCGAGAAATTCGGCCGCATCGATTGTCTGTTCAACAATGCGGGTGGTCCGGCGCAGACCGGCGGTATCGAAGGCCTCGAAGTCGATCGTTTCGATGCAGCTATGGCGACACTCGTGCGCAGCGTCATGCTCGGCATGAAACACGCCGCCCCGCATATGAAGAAGCAGGGCTCGGGCAGCATCATCAACAATGGCAGCATTGCCGGCCGGCTCGCCGGCTATTCGTCCTCGGTGGTCTATGGCGCCGCCAAGGCCGCGGTCATCCATTTGACCAAATGCGTGGCGATGGAGCTCGGCGAGAGCGGCGTGCGCGTCAACAGCATCTCGCCGGGCGCCATTGCGACCGGAATCTTCGGCAAGGCGCTGGGACTATCGGTGGAAGCAGCCGAGCAGACGCCGACGCAGATGCGCGAGGTGTTCAAGGCTGCACAGCCGATTCCGCGCGCGGGTCTGCCCGACGATATCGCCCATGCCGCCGTCTTTCTCGCCAGCGACGAGTCGTCTTTCGTCAACGGCAACGACCTGGTGGTCGATGGCGGTGTCACCGGCGGCCGCAACTGGAGCCAGCAGCAGCAGGGCTATGTCGCGATGCGCAAGGCGTTCGGCCAGGACAATGGCTGACGGGCAGGGGAGCCAAGAATGTCCATCCCATGCGATGCGATCGTACCGAGGCTGCCTGAAACACGGTTTGTGTCTGTGGCCGATGAAGGCGCGCAGCTTACGATGCCGCTGAACTAGTTGCGGTGGTTGAGGCTGGCGTCTTTGGCGCGATGCGGCCATGCTGTTGCAGAAAGGACAAACCTGCACCGGTCACCTGAACGACGGAGCCACGTCCGGCGATGTACCTGCGCGTGGCAAATCCACGGTCGGTGCAGTCTTCCCACACCGTCAGTCGTGGGCACGACGTCCGCCATGCATCGAGCACGTCAGCATAGGATCTGGGTTCGCGCGCGATCCATTCCAGGAGATCGAGGATCAGGGGATCGAGGTCATGAGAATCGAAGTCTTTGGGCATGGCTACACCGCCCTGTGCTATCGATACGCCTATAATTAGAACCGCGAGGCATTCCATGTCCAGAACTTTGCGAGCCATACTTGTCGCTGTGGCGACCCTTGTTGCTACGGCCGGTATGCTTGTTGCGGCGCAGGCCCAAACCAAACCCAAGGTCACGACGCTTGGTCCGGATTTTCCGAAGACCGAGATCTTCATCGGCAACAGCTTCTTCTATTTCAACAACAGCATGCACAGCCACGTGTTGGGAATGGTGCGTGCCGCCGATCCCGCTAACAGGACGAGCTATCAGGCGACCTCGGTGACCATCGGCGGCTCCGGCTTCGAATGGCACGATGTCGAGAGCTATTTCCGACCCAACGCCATCGCGTCCTATTCCTTCGACGATAATAACAACATCATCTTCAACAAGCGCGAGCCGTTGTTCGATGCTGCGATCATGATGGATTGCAGCCAGTGCCCGATCCATCCCAAGCTGAAGTCGGTCTTTACTGAGTATGCGAAAAAGGATGCGGACATCGTCAGGGCGCATGGCGCGAAACCGGTCTTCTTCATGTCCTGGGCCTATGAAGACAAGCCGGAGATGACGCAGCAACTGGCTGAGGCCTATACTGTTGCCGGCAATGAAAATAATGCCCTGGTGATTCCGGCAGGTCTGGCATTTGCCAGGATGCGCGCGAAGCAGCCCGAGCTCACTCTGTACCAGCCCGACAGGCGTCATCCGAGCATGGCAGGCACATACCTTGCGTCCTGCGTGGTCTTCAGTGCGCTGACGGGCCGCTCGCCGGTGGGCAATCCCTATCTCGCGGGTCTCGATGAAGCGACTGCGAAGATACTGCAGACGGCGGCGTGGGAAACGGTGCAGGACTATTACGGAAAGTAAGCGCCACATTCTCAGTCATGGCCGGGCCTGCCCCGGCCATCTACGTCTTTGCCCGGCAATTTAAGACGTGGATACGCGGGACATCTAGCGAAGCTCGCTTCGCGCTGCCCGCGCATGACGGAATTCCAGCTACCCTTTCTTCTGCAGATCCGGCGCATTCACCAGCGGGATCGCCACGCGTCCCGGCCCCGTCAGTGGCAATGCCGCGGCAGCCCTGTCATTGGCCATGATCTTGGCCATCACGGCTTGTCCGGCGCGCTCGAACACCTCGCGATTCTCGATGACGAATTGCTGCGACTTCCGCAGGCTCGCGATGTAGCCGTTGATCTCCGGCACTACATAGCGTGCCACCATGTCCCAGCTACGCCGTGTGTTCTCCGGATTGGCCCAGTCATGCACGAAGCCGATGATGGTGCCGACGCCACCCGAGACCTGCATCAGGTTCTTGATGGTCTTCACGAGATCATCGGGCGTGCCGATGGTGGAAGCGGCGGCTTCTCCGCCCGCGGTCTTCTCGACAGCGTCTTCCGGCGAGGTGAAGGGCTGCAGGCCCGGCCGCTGCAGCGTGCCGACATTATATTCGTTGTGCCAGCGCATCAGGCCGGGGCCGGCTTCGCGCGCGGCCTGTTCGCGGGTCTCGGCGATATGCCAGGACAGCAGCACGCGCCAGTTGGCGCGATCCACAGTGGTGCCGTGCTTCTTCGCGGCATCCTCGGCAAAGCCCCATTGCGTCGGCAGCGCCATCAGCCCCTGCGTCGACATCGAGCCAAGCGAGATGATGCCGATGCCGTATTTCCCGGCCAGCGTCATGCCCGAGGGCGAAATCTGCGACGCCACCACGAACGGCATCTCCTCCTGCAGCGGCAGGATCTGCAGCGCGGCGTCGTTCATGGTGAACCAGTCGCTCTTCGCGGTAACGCGCTCGCCGTTGAACAGACGGCGGATGATGGCGATGGCTTCGTCCTGGCGGTCGCGCTGGGTCATCGGGTCGATGCCGAGCGTATGCGCGTCGGAGGCGAGGGCGCCCGGCCCGGAGCCGAAGATCGCCCGGCCGCCGGTCATGTGATCGAGCTGCACCATGCGCTGCGCGACATTGTAGGGATGGTGGTAGGGCAGCGAGATCACGCCGGTGCCGAGCCGGATCCGCTTGGTGCGTTCGCCGGCGGCGGCGAGGAACATCTCCGGCGAGGCGATCGTCTCCCAGCCCGACGAATGATGTTCACCGCACCAGAATTCGTCATAGCCGAGGGCATCGAGCTGCTCGACGAGATCGAGATCCCGACGGAACTGCAGCATCGGGTGTTCGCCAATGGGGTGATGTGGTGCGAGAAAGGCGCCGAACTTCACGCGAGCCATAAGTATTTCCTCTTTGTAATGTTTTTTAATGTTTTTCGTGGCGCGCAGCCTATGGCCGCAGGTCGCAGCATTCAATGCAGTCCGCTGCATGGCCGCGACGCGCTGCCGCACAATGCTGCCTTGCGGAACGATTGGGCGGATCACCATTTGATGCCTGTACCGCAGCGCATCGCGCGGTCAGGAGGACAAATGAGCTACTTCAAGACGGCGATATTGCTGGCCGGTATGACCGCCCTGTTCATGGGCGTCGGCTATCTCATGGGCGGCGCGTCGGGTGCGATGATCGCGCTGGTGGTTGCGGCCGGCATGAACATGTTCGCCTACTGGAATTCCGATCGCGCGGTGTTGTCGATGCACGGCGCGCAACCGGTCGACGCACGCAATGCACCGGACCTGTATCGCATGGTCGGTGAGCTCGCCCACAATGCCGGCCTGCCGATGCCCAAGATCTACATCATGGACAATCCGCAGCCGAACGCGTTCGCGACCGGTCGTAATCCGGAGAATGCCGCCGTCGCCGTCACCACCGGCCTGATGCAGCAGCTGTCGCGCGAGGAACTCGCCGGCGTGGTGGCGCATGAGCTTGCGCATATCAAGCATCACGACACTTTGCTGATGACCATCACCGCGACAATCGCCGGTGCGATCTCGATGATCGCCCAGTTCGGCATGTTCTTCGGCGGCAACCGCAACAATAATGGTCCGGGCATGATCGGCCAGATCGCGCTGATGATCCTGGCGCCGCTCGCTGCCATGCTGGTGCAGATGGCGATCAGCCGCACGCGCGAATATGCCGCCGACGACATGGGCGCGCGAATCTGCGGCCAGCCCATGTGGCTCGCCTCTGCACTGGCCAAGATCGACAACGCCGCGCATCAGATACCGAACGAGGATGCCGAGCGCGCACCGGCGACCGCGCATATGTTCATCATCAATCCGCTGTCGGGCCGCGCCATGGACAACCTGTTCACCACGCATCCGGCGACACAGAACCGGATAGCGGCGCTGCAGCAGCTTGCGGGACAGATGGGTGTTCAGTCGCGCACGTCTGTGCGTCCAGCACCGCCCGCGGCCGGCCCGTGGAGCGGCGGTCCGTCGCGCCGGGGTCCGTGGGGCTAGCGAACGGTTCGACTTAACGATTGGTGCTTCTGCGCTACCGTGCCGTCATTCGATTCCACGCATCCAGCCCGGCGATCTTGTAGGCCTCGGCCAGCGTCGGATAGTTGAACGTGTTCTGGATGAAGTAGTCGATCGTGCCTTTGAGATTGAGCACGGCCTGGCCGATATGGATCAGCTCGGTGGCGCCCTCGCCAAGGATATGCACGCCGAGCAGGCGGCGGGTCCTGGTGGAGAAAATCATTTTCATCATGCCGCTATCCAAGCCCATGATGTGGCCGCGCGAGGTTTCACGAAAGCGCGCGACGCCCACCTCGTAGGGAATGCCCTTCTGGCGGACTTCCTCTTCGGTGAGACCGGTGGTTGAGATCTCCGGCACCGAATAGATGCCGTAGGGAAAGAACTCCGGCGGCGCCAACGGATCCATTCCGAGCGCGTGGCAGGCGGCCACGCGGCCCTGCTCCATGCTGGTGGAGGCCAGCGACGGGAAGCCGATCACGTCGCCGGCCGCATAGATGTGCGGCACGCTGGTCTGCAGCGTGACGGGATCGACATTGATACGGCCACGGTGATCGACCGCGATACCGGCGGCTTCGAGATTGAGCCGGTCGGTGGCGCCGACGCGGCCGGCGGCGAATAGCAGCATTTCCGAGGTGACGTTGCGGCCGTCTGCGAGTTTGGTCACGATGTGCCCGCTCGGTGCGTGCTCGATCGCATTGACCTTGGAGCCGAGCCGCAATGCGACATTGCGGTCGCGCAACTCATGCATGAATTCGTCGATCAGCTCCTTGTCGATGAAATCGAGAAAGGTCGGCCGCGGCTCGATCAACGTCACGGCGACATCGAGCGCGCTGAATATGGTGGCATATTCGACGCCGATCACGCCCGCGCCGATCACCGCCAGGCTACGTGGCAGTTTCGGCAGGTCGATGATCTCGTCGCTGTCGAACACTGTCTTGTTGTCGAACGGCACGTAATCGGGCCGGAACGGCCGCGTGCCGCAGGCGATCAGGATATGACCGGCGGTGACATTCTTGATCTCGTTCTTCTCATTGGCGATCTCGATCTGGTGCGGTCCGGTGAAACGCGCCTCGCCGAGCGCCGTCTTTACGGCATTGCGGCTGAACTGATGCTCCAGCACCTCGACCTCGTGGTCGAGTGTCTTCTGCAGCCGCATGATCAGGTCGCGGGCGTCGATGTCCTGTTTCACCCGATAGGAACGGCCGTAGAAGCCACGCTCGCGCCAGCCGGACAGGTTGAGCACGGTCTCGCGCAGGGTCTTCGATGGAATGGTGCCGGTATGGACGGAGGCGCCGCCGACCCGCCGGCCCTTCTCCACCACCAGCACCGATTTACCGAGCTTGGCGAATTGGACGGCTGCGCGCCGGCCCGAGGGGCCGGAGCCGATCACGATCATGTCGTAGTCATACATCGAAGAGGCCTCGAAACCGGAAGGGCCGGCATATGCAATCGTTTCGCCATGCAGCAATCGGGCCACTGGCGGTATCTTCCTGCATGAGGAATGCAAATTCGGTGTGACTTGGATGGGGAGATCAACCCGCGAAACCGGGCCCGCGGTCTGCGCGCCACCAGGTACGACGGGGAGAGTTCAATAAAGCTACCTCCGAGGTAATCGACGCGATGACTGGAAGCTGGGATCAAAGTGGACGGCTGCTTCAGGCCGAACCGTTGAGCGAGGCGCTTCCATGCACCAGATCGTTGCCAATCCCGTCGACTCCGCGCGCCGCTGGTGGGTGCTGGCGATCGTCGTTGCGGCGCAGTTCATGTTTGGCGTCGATGCCTTCATCGTCAATGTCGCGATCCCGACCATCGCGGTCGAGCTTCGTGCCAGCGCGGCGCAGATCGAGGCGGTGATTGCGGTCTATCTGATCGGATATGCGACGCTGGTGATCACCGGTGGCCGGCTCGGTGACATCTACGGCACCAGGAACACCTTTCTCGCCGGCGTGCTCGGCTTCACTCTGACGTCGCTGTGGTGCGGGCTCGCGCAATCCGGACCGGAGCTGATTCTGGCGCGGCTGGCACAGGGCGCCACCGCGGCGCTGATGGTGCCGCAGGTGCTGGCCACCATCCATGTGCTGTTTGTCGATGAAGCCCGCGCCCGGGCCTTCGCCGTTTACGGCATCGTGCTTGGCCTTGCCGGCGCTGCGGGCTTTCTGCTCGGTGGCCTGCTGGTGACGATGGATCTTGCAGGCCTCGGCTGGCGTGCGGTGTTCTTCGTCAATGTACCGGTGGGACTTGTCATCATCGCGGCGGCATGGCGGCTGATGCCATCCATTCCCCGCCGTCCAGGCACGCGGCTGGATATACCGGGCGCGCTGGTGCTGTTCGCCGGATTGCTCGGTCTGATCGGCCCATTGCTGTTCGGGCACGAATTGCACTGGGCGCCGTCGGTGTGGCTGGCGATGGCTGCGGGTGCGGCAGTGATCGCCGGCTTCGTCAGGCTGGAACGCCGCGTCGCGTTGCGCGGTGGCATGCCGCTGATCGATCTGGCGTTGCTCGCGGATGCTGCTTTCATGCGCGGGCTGTGCGCGGTGTTCTTTTTCTTCTTCGCCAATCTGTCATTTTATCTGGTGATGACGTTGTTCATGCAGAACGCGCTGCACATGCCGCCGCTGCGGGCCGGTCTCATTTTCATACCGCTGGCGCTGGCGTTCGTTGTCGCATCGCGTCACAGCGGTATGCGGTCGCGCCAGCGTGGCACGCTGGTGCTGATCGAGGGTTGCGTGGTGCAGGTCATCGGTCTTGCCGCGCTGGCTGCAACGGTACTGGCGGTGAATGCATCGTCTGCATTGCTGCTGGCGGTGCCGCTGGCCGTGTTCGGTTACGGCCAGGGTCTGGTCATGGCGCCGCTGTCCAGCGCCGTGCTGTCGACCGTGCAGACATCGAGCGCGGGAGCCGGCTCGGGCATGTACGGCACCACGACGCAAATCGCCAACGCCGCCGGCGTTGCTGCGATCGGCGCGGTCTATTTCGCGGTGCAATCCGCAGCATCGGCAGGCATCGCGCTGCTCGCAAGCTTAGCATTGTGCGTGTTGTCGGTCGCCGCCTGTGTGGGTTTTCTGCTGTGGATGCGCCGTGCCGGCAACGCATAAATCCAAGTACGGCAATCCAAAGACGGCGTTTGACCGTCCAGCACGCGCCTTGACAGGTCAATCGCGATGGCTTGATATTAGGGGCATGGGGACAAAGCGATCTCCCCACGAGGCGACATGCCCAAGTATCGCGTCCCGCACTCTTGCAAGGACGCGCCCATGTCATCGATTAACAGCATTTCCGTTGAAAAACTCGTTCGCCTGATTGGCACCCCGAAATGTCCCGCGCTCGTCGATGTCCGCACCGACGAGGATTTCGCTCTGTCGCCGTTTCTCCTGCCAGGCTCGGTCCGGCGGCCATTCGGCGACGTGAATGGTTGGGCGGCGGCGCTGCGCGGTCGGTCCGCCGTGGTGATCTGCCAGAATGGTTTCAAGCTCAGTCACGGCGTTGCCGCGCTGCTGCGCGATGCCGGTATCCCGGCAGAGGTTCTGGAAGGCGGATACCTCGGATGGGAGAGTGCAGGCCTGCCGCGCATTCCCGGCGGCAAGTTGCCGCCGCAAAACCCGCAGGGCCGCACGTTGTGGGTGACGCGGGAGCGCCCAAAGATCGACCGCATTGCCTGTCCCTGGCTGATCCGGCGTTTCATCGATCCGGCGGCACTGTTCATGTTCGTTGCGCCGTCGGAAGTCTCGGCCGTCGGCGAGAAATTTGATGCTGCGCCTTTCGATATCGAAGGCGTGTTCTGGAGCCATCGCGGCGAGCTCTGTACCTTCGATGTGATGATCGAGGAATTTGGCCTCGCCACACCGCCGTTGCTGCGGCTGGCTACCATCGTCCGCGCGGCGGATACAGCGCGGCTCGATCTCGCCCCGGAAGCGCCGGGCCTGCTGGCGGCATCACTCGGCCTGTCGCGAATGTATGCCGACGATCTCGAGCAGCTTGAGGCTGGACTGGGTCTGTACGATGCGTTCTATCGCTGGTGCCGAGATGCCAGCACCGAAACCCACAACTGGCCGACAGCAAAGACGAAAGCTTGAGATGGCAGAAGCAACTTCGGTCACACCACCGGCCATTCCCGAGCCGCAGACCCACGGCGTTTCCTTCTCGGAGGCATTTTCTGTGTGGCTGCGGATCGCGTTGCTTTCCTTCGGAGGTCCGGCCGGGCAGATCGCTGTGATGCATCGCATCCTCGTCGACGAGAAGCGCTGGGTGTCGGAAAGCCGTTTTCTGCATGCACTGAACTACTGCATGCTGCTCCCCGGTCCCGAAGCGCAGCAGCTTGCGACCTATATCGGCTGGCTGATGCACCGGACCGCTGGCGGGCTGATGGCTGGCGGGCTGTTCGTCCTTCCCGGTGCGATCTGCATCATGGTGCTGAGCTGGATCTATGCCGCCTTCGGGCAGGTCGGGTTTGTCGTGGCTGTGTTCTTCGGCCTCAAGGCGGCGGTCCTGGCGATCGTTCTGCAAGCCGTGGTGCGGATCGGTGGTCGCGCATTGAAGAACAACATGATGCGGACTTTGGCGGCGATTGCCTTCGTCGCGCTGTTCTTTTTCGATGTGCCGTTCCCGGTGATCGTTTTTGGTGCGGCAGCAATTGGTTTCTTCGGCGGCCGGGCCGGTCTGTCGGCCTTCACGGTGAATACGGGCCACGGGTCATCGGGCGGCGGCGATGCTGATAGTTTGCTCGGAGATGAGCTTCCCCTCCATGCCCGGTCGAGCGTCCGGCAGTCGCTCGGCGTTGCGGCCGTCTGGCTGGTGCTGTGGCTCACGCCCGTCGCAGTGCTGCTCGTGGCGTTCGGCAGCAATGACGTGTTCAGCCAGATTGCCGTTTTCTTCTCCAAGATGGCGATGGTCACTTTTGGCGGCGCTTACGCGGTTCTCGCTTATGTCGCGCAGCAGGCCGTCGATCACTACGCATGGCTGAAGCCGGGCGAGATGCTCGATGGTCTCGGCATGGCCGAAACCACGCCAGGTCCATTGATCATGGTGCTGCAATTCGTGGGGTTCATGGCCGCCTTCCGCGCACCGGGTATGTTGCCGCCGCTGCTGGCGGGCACGCTTGGTGGATTGCTCGCGACCTGGGTGACCTTTGTGCCGTGCTTTCTCTGGATCTTCCTCGGGGCGCCGTTCATCGAAACCATTCGTGGCAACCGCGCGCTGAGTGCTGCGCTGGCGGCGATCACCGCCGCAGTGGTCGGCGTCATCCTGAACCTGGCGATATGGTTCGCCATCCACACGATGTTTCGCGAGGTGAAACCAGTTCGTGCGCTCCGACTCAGCTTCGACATGCCGGTTCTGCACAGCGTCAATGGATGGGCTGTCGCGCTGTCGGTCGCGGCCCTGATTGGGGTATTCTATCTGAGGATTGGTCTGCTGCAGATACTGTTGGCTTGTGCCGGCATGGGCGTGCTTTTGCACATCGCCGGTCTGGTATGACCTCGCGAAACCGTGTGCGGAACTGGTAATTAACGGCCGACGGAACAGGAACGTTTCGAACCACTTCGCGTTATGCCGTTGACTCAACAGGAGCTGATCATGCGGAAAACCATTCTTGTTGCGATCTGCGCCACGGCCATTGGCGCTGCCCCGTTCGCCGCTTTCGCCCAGGCCACCGGCCCGTCCGGTCAGGATTCGACCAAGATGGGCACCGGCACCATGTCGAAGGACGGTGAGTCCAAAACCACCGGTACGCAAGGCATGTCGAAAGACAGGATGAAGAAGGATTCCATGCACAAGGACGGCATGAAGAAAGACCACATGATGAAAGACGAGATGAAGAAATAACTCGTCATTTTCTCCCCGACTCGCCCCATATGGCCCGGCCTGTTATGGCCGGCCATATGGGGTTTCCTTTGCATTAAAGGTAATTTTCGAAAGCCTCGCGCTTCAGTGATAGGTATATTGAAACCGTATTTGTTTTATTTTGCAGTGCAGCAACCATATGTCAGCAGTGCTGTTGTATAAGCCTGACGACCCAGGAGCTGCCGTGTCTCTCGCCGATAATATCGATTTCCTCCGCAACCTCCCAAAACTGCCCGGAATCAACACCTTGGACGGGTTGGCGCGGGGCCGTGCGCCTGCAGGCACGAGCCCGATCAGCGAATCAACGGGTTTCGGCAGCAATCCCGGCGACCTCCGGATGTTCAGTTACGTGCCCGCCACGCTGACGGCGAAGCCGGCACTGGTCGTCGTGCTGCACGGCTGCACACAGAACGCTGCTGGCTATGATGTCGGCACCGGCTGGTCGATGCTGGCCGATCGCTATGGCTTTGCGCTGCTGATGCCCGAGCAGAAATCATCCAATAACGGCAATACCTGCTTCAACTGGTTCAATGCCGATGACATCGCGCGCGACAGCGGCGAGGCGCTCTCGATCCGGGAAATGATCGAGCAGATGGCCGTGGACCATGATGTGGATCGCAAGCGCATTTTCGTGACGGGGCTCTCGGCCGGCGGCGCGATGACCTCGGTGATGCTGGCGACCTATCCTGAAGTCTTTGCTGCCGGCGCAATCATTGCCGGTTTGCCCTACGGGATCGCTACCACCATGCAGGAGGCGCTGAGCGGCATGTATCGCGCGGCGCCGCGTGCCGCGAACGATCTCGGCAATCTCGTGCGCAAGGCATCGTCGCATACCGGTGAGTGGCCGAAAGTGTCGGTCTGGCATGGCAGTGCCGATCGCACCGTCAATCCTGCCAATGCGGGCGAAATCGTCAAGCAATGGCTCGATCTTCACGGCCTAGCGTCCGCACCGATGTCCGCCATCGACGTCGACGGCTATCCGCGCGAGGTGTGGTGGAACAAGGACGGCGAGACCGTTGTCGAATCCTACACCATCACCGATATGGCGCATGGCACGCCGCTGGCGATTGCCGGACAGGACGAACCCTATGGTGCCGCGGGTGCCTTCCTGCTCGAAGTCGGCATCTCATCGTCCTATCATATTGCGCAGTTCTTCGGCCTGACCCGGCAACTCGCACCACGCAATGTCGAAACTGCAGCCGTGGAACCCGCGGCTCCGGCGGGTGCCATTGTCTCATCGGTGACGCAGAAGCCGCGCTCTGCAGGTGATCGACGCGACGCGCGAGGCGATCGTGCTGGCCGGCGGTCTATCGATATCAACACTGCCATTACCCGGGCACTCACGGCTGCCGGCCTCATCAAGTCACCCTGACAAGTAACAGGGCGCGATCGACGACGATTTGCGCGGGGTCTGACAGGGCGCTAAGTTCCCGAGATACGCCAGACTGGTCTTGCGTACCGATTGCTCGCAGATGTTGGACGTCCATCCATCGAACTCAGTCGATTTCCTCGCCGGTGGCGGCGAGATGGGCGCGCTCATGCGTGCTTACGACTGGAGGAGCAGCCCGCTCGGCGCACCGGATACCTGGCCGCAAGGTTTGCGGACGGCGATCCGCATCATTCTCAATACGCGCCATCCGATGTTCATCTGGTGGGGCCCGGAGCTCATCCAGTTCTACAACGATGCCTATAGCGAGACGATGGATGCACAACAGCATCCGCGCGCGCTGGGCAGCCGGGGCCGGGAATTCTGGCAGGAAATCTGGCCCATCATCGGCCCGCAGATCGAGCAGGTGATGTCCGGGCAGGGCGCCACCTGGCATGAGCACCAGCTGGTGCCGATGACCCGGCACGGGAAAGTCGAAAACAGCTACTGGACCTATGGCTATAGCCCGCTAGATCTCGATGACGGCATCGGCGGCGTGCTTGTCATTTGCAGGGACGTCACGCAGGACCACAGAGTCACGGTAGCTTTGCGTGAACGCGAGGCGGAGCTCGCGCGCGTGCAGGAGATCGGCCAGATCGGCGGTCTCGAAGTCGATCTGCGCACCGGATTCCGCAATCGCCGTTCGCCTGAATATCTGATCGTTCACGGCCTGCCACCGGACGCAGCAAACGAGTCCCACGAGGATTGGGTTAGCCGTATCCATCCCGAGGATCGTGAGGCGACCGAGCAGAAATTTCGCGAGGCCGTGAACAGCGGCGTGCGTGATTACACGGCGCAGTATCGCATCATTCGTCCGAGCGATGGTGAGACCCGCTGGATTTCCGTGCGGTCGTATATCGAGCGCGACGAGGCGGGAAAACCGCTGCGTCTGGTCGGTGCACATACGGACGTCACCGATCAGGTGCTCGCCGAGAAGGCTCTTCGCAAGAGTGAGGAAGAAGCGCGTCAGCTCGCTGCAAAACTCGCAGACCTCAATGCGACGCTGGAGCAGCGCGTGCGCGACAAGACGCGCGAGCGCGACCGGATCTGGAGCGTGTCGCAGGATTTGTTGATGGTCTCCGACTATGACGGCGTCTGGCGCACGGTGAATCCTGCGTGGACGCGTACGCTCGGCTGGAGCGAGGCGGAGCTGCTCAACAAGACCTCGCGCTGGCTCGAACATCCCGACGATCAGGCCAGGACGGTGGCCGAGATCGACAAGCTTGCCAGGGGGCAACCGACGATCCGCTTCGAGAATCGCTTCCGCCACAAGGATGGCTCCTATCGCTGGCTGTCCTGGACGGCGGTGCCGGATGAGAACCAGATCTATTGCGTGGCGCGCGACGTCACCGCCGAGAAGGCCGCCACCGAGCGGCTGAAAGTGACTGAAGAAGCGCTGCGGCAGTCGCAGAAGATGGAAGCCGTCGGTCAGCTCACCGGCGGAATCGCGCATGACTTCAACAATCTGCTCACCGGCATCGTCGGCTCGCTCGACCTGATGCAGACACGGCTCGATCAGGGCCGCACCGACAATATCACGCGCTATATCAACGCTGCGATGACCTCGGCCAATCGTGCAGCGGCGCTGACGCATCGGTTGCTGGCCTTCGCACGGCGGCAACCGTTGATTCCAAAATCCGTCGACGTCAACGCGCTGATCGTGTCGCTGGAAGATCTGCTGCGCCGGACCATCGGTGAGACGCTTGACCTCGATATCGCCGCAGCACCGGATCTGTGGTGCACATTGTGCGATCCGAACCAGCTGGAGAGTGCACTGCTCAATCTTGCGATCAATGCGCGCGATGCGATGCCCGATGGTGGGCGGTTGCAGATCGCGACACGGAATATGCGCGTCGATGCCGTCAATGCCGATGCCCCGGCACTGATGCCTGGCGATTATATCTGCATCAGTGTGAGTGACAGTGGCATGGGCATGAGTCCGGAAGTGGCGGCGCGCGCCTTCGATCCGTTCTTCACGACCAAGCCGATCGGGCAGGGCACCGGCCTTGGCCTGTCGATGATCTACGGCTTCGCGCGCCAGTCCAATGGACATGTCTGCATCGACAGCAGGCTCGGCGTCGGGACGACCGTGAAACTGTACCTGCCGCGTCATGAAGGCGACGCTGCCGCTCATGATGCCAATCCCTTGAAGGGCGATCAGCACGCGGCCACAGGAGAAACCGTGCTGGTGGTCGAGGATGAGCCGGTGGTGCGCTCGGTCATTATCGAGATGTTGCAGGACGAGGGCTACCGCGTGCTCGAAGCCGTCGACGGGCCATCCGGCCTGCGGGTTCTGCGCGAGACACCGCAGATCGATCTTCTGGTCACCGATGTCGGACTGCCGGGCATGAACGGCCGTCAACTCGCAGATCAGGCGCGCGAGACGCGACCGAATCTGAAAATCCTGTTCATTACCGGCTATGCCGAAAGCGTTGCCATGGCGAAGGGCTTTCTGCTGCCCGGCATGGAAATGATCACCAAGCCGTTCGACCTCGACAATCTCTCCCAGCGCATCCGCGCGATGGTCACGGACTGATCGTTCGGTTCCATATATCTCCCAGTATTTCAGTCTCTACGCGTGTGTTCGGACAGTTCAATCTCCGGAACCATTGCGCGGTCGCGAACTTGTATCGGCGTAATACCGATCAATCAAAACTGGAGATCATCATGATCCGCCGTCTTCTTGGAACCGCTGCCATCGTCGCCACGATGGCTCTTCCCGCTGTTGCTCAGGCTCAGGGTGTCCCCGGAGGCATTGAGCGTGGTGCACGCGATGGCGAGCGCGCCGCCGGCCCTGTTGGCGCTATCGTGGGTGGCACCATCGGTGGTGTCGTCGGCGGTGTGGCCGGTGTGCTCGGTGTCGACGACCGACCCCGTTTTCGCAACTATGTCGTGGAACAGCGTCGCCCATCCTACACCTATCGCGACGAAGTCCGTGTCGGCGCCGTGCTGCCGGAGAGCGGTGTGACCTATTACGAGGTTCCCGCCGAATATAGTTCCGCCCGTGAATACCGCTACACCGTGGTCAATGGTCGCACGGTTCTCGTCGAGCCGCGCACCCATCGTATTGTCGAAGTGATCGATTAAGCCGATCAATAAACGACTTTTCGAACAGGCCGCCGTCCGGCGGCCTGTTTTGTTCCGCCCCTTGCTGACAGCGTGTCTATGGTCAGTACCGATGTTCTCGCGTAGAGAAGTGTCGGGGAATCACACGAGCACCACGCGGCGATCAATCGCCCGGATGCGGAGTTAAATGGCCGTCAGCAATCGCGACCAGATCACCCCTGCCATCGCACTCGATGTTCCACTAGCCGATCGCGCCGAGACGGGTCTTGCATTACCGGATGGCGTGCAGCCCTATCGCATCGATTGGCTCAATACGCTCACCATTGGTGTTTTTCACGCGCTCGCACTGCTCGCTCTGATGCCAATGTTCTTCAACTGGACTGCGGTGATTGTCGCGATCATCGCAGCGCGGTTGTTCGGCCTCATCGGCATCAATATCGGCTATCACCGGCTGCTGACCCATCGCGGTTTCAAATGCCCGAAATGGCTGGAGCATGCCTTCGTTGTGGTGGCGATCTGCTGCGCCGAGGATACGCCGGCGCGCTGGGTTGCGATCCATCGCCGTCATCACGAGAAGTCTGATGAACAGCCGGATCCGCACAGCCCGCTCGCCGGCTTCTTCTGGGGCCACATGGGCTGGCTGCTGGTGAAGAATCCGGATCTGTCCCGTCTCGGTATTTATGACCGTTATGCGAAGGACGTCCTGCGCGACCCGTTCTATGTCGCGCTGGAGCGCAATCTCTGGCAGCTGAAGATCCTGCTGATCCAGATCAACGTGTTCTTCTTTGCGGGCCTGGTTGGCAAATTGCTGTGGGGCGGCTCATGGCCCGAGGCAGTGCAGTTCGCTCTCAGCATCGTCATCTGGGCGGTCTTCGTGCGAACCGTCTTCGTCTGGCACCAGACCTGGGCGGTCAATTCGGTCACCCATATCTGGGGTTATCGCAACTACGCGACCGATGAGGACAGCCGCAACAATCTGTTTATCGGCTACCTCGCCCATGGTGAGGGCTGGCATAACAACCATCATGCCGATCAGCGCTCGGCGCGCCACGGTCATCGCTGGTGGGAGTTTGATACCACCTATCTGACCATTCGCCTGTTGGAGAAGCTCGGGCTGGTATCGGACATCGTCCAGCCGCGGCATACGACGAAGAGCTAAGCGCGGTCAGGTCCGGCTATGCCACACGAGGTGCAACTTTTCGTCACAATCGACGTTAGTTCCCCATGATGACGAAGCCCGATATCTGGTACGTGGCATTTGGCCCCGACAAGTCCGTGAAATCCGATACCCGCGTGGCAAACGGTGTGCGGACGACCAGGACTTTCAAATCCGAAATCGATGCGAAGCTGTTCGCCCGGGAAATCCTCGCCAAGGGCTGGACCGCGACAGCCGGCACACTCAATCCCTACCAGCCCAAGCGCACCATTGCGGCATCGCAGGTCGAGGATTGGGCAAATCCTTGAAAGCCCTGGGAAGCATTCCTTGCTCCCCAAAGGCCCAGTCGCCGCTCATGGCAGGATTACGCCTGGCCGGTGAGGAACGGGTTGGTCATGCGCTCCTGGCCAATGCTGGAGCCGGGGCCGTGACCGCAGATGAACCCGACATCGTCGCCGAGCGGCAGCAGCTTGGTGGTGATGGAATTGATCAGCGCCTCGTGGCTGCAGCCCGGGAAATCGGTGCGGCCGACCGATCCGGCGAACAGGACGTCGCCGACATGGGCGAATTTCATCGCCTTGCTGTAATACACAACGCTGCCGGGTGAATGGCCGGGGCAGTGCAGGATGTCGAATGAGAGGCCGCCGACGCTGACGGTGTCGCCTTCCTCGAGCCAGCGGTCCGGCTTGAAGTTCCTGACGCCGGTCATACCATATTTGGCGCCGCTGTCCTCGACGAGATCGAGCAGGAACTCATCGGCGCGATGCGGGCCGATGATCTCGACCTTCAGTGCCTCGCGCAGTTCGTCGGCCCCGCCGACATGGTCGATATGGCCGTGGGTCAGCCAGATCTGCTCGACCTTCACATTGGCCTTGGCAATGGCGTCCAGGATCAGCGGCACGTCGCCGCCGGGATCGATCACCACGGCCTGTCGCGTGGCTTCATCCCACAGCAGCATGCAGTTCTGCTGAAACAGCGTCACCGGAATGATGGTGCCGCCGGCCTGGGCTTTATGTTCGGTTTCATCTGTCATCGCGCCACAATGCTGATTTTTGCGGGCGAGAAAAGGGGAATCTGGGCGTTTCTGCCCTGCCGTCATTGCCGGGCTTGACCCGGCAATCCGTCGTTCGAAGGCAGATGAATACGCCGGCTGAGCCCGCATATGGCTGCCTTTGCTTCTCGACTACTTCTTCAACTGCACCTTCAACGTCGCTTCCACCTCGCGGTCGAACGAGGATGCCTTGGCCGGCGCCTTGTCGCGCTGGGTCATGAGATATGCATCGCGCTTGGCCACCAGCACGGTCAGCCTGTCGTTCAGCGCCTTGCGATCGTTCATTTGCTTGTCGAGTTCATCGGCACGCTGCTGCGGCGACAGTTTGCGAATGGCCTCGGGCAATTCATCTTCCTTCACGCTGTCGAGCTTCTGCTTGCCGGCGGAGACGTCGCTGACAAGATCGCCGCCGCCAGTCACGGCTTCCGACGACACTTTCGCGCGCTTGTTGATATAGCTCGCCATATCGGAGGCAGAAGCCGGTGCCGCTGCTGCGACTTCCGACAGCTGCCGTGTCTGGGTTTCGGTGCGCTTCTGTAGCGCGCGGGGACCATAGGGGATCACCGTCTTGTTGATGTCGTTCTGCAGGATGATGATCTCTTCGTCATAGGGCGTTTCGATGATCACCACTTGCCCGCCATCCTGCGGGATCGCGATGAAACGGCCGTCGCCGCGCTGTGCGATATCGCGCCAGGCCTTTTCTGTATCGCGGGCGCCACCCGCCAGCACGGCATTGACGATGATGTCCTTCTGCTTCGCGACCTCAAGCGTGGTCATGTATTTGGTGTCCTGCGCGTAATCCATATGCGGCGGCGCATCGCCGACCAGGAAGACGATACGGCGGGCGGCGCTGCTCTTGGTCCATTGCAGCTTGTTGACGGCGACATCGAGCGCCTCGTTGACGCTTTCCGGCCAGTCGCCGCCGCCCTGGGCACGCACCTGCAGCAGGTTGGCATACAGATCCTGGATATCGGTGGTGAGCTCGAAGGTCTTGGTGACGTAATCGTCGCCGATGTCGCGATAGGCGACGAGGCCCATGCGGATGTCGGCATCGGGATTGCTGTCGAGGATCGTGGTCGCGATCGACCAGATCTTGCGCTTGGCACCCTCGATGAGCCCGCTCATCGAACCGGTGGTGTCGAGCACGAAGGCGACTTCGACGGTCGGCTTTGCATGCGCGGAACCGGCGAAAATCGCTTGCGGCAAAGTTGCGGCAGCGGCGATCAGGATGACGCGACTGATATGGGCTAAGCTCATGGGATTTCTCCGTAATCCGGGCTGCTGCGATGATTTTGGCACACGCCGTCGCTTGCGGCCGGCTTGCGACATCCGTGCGGCTGACTTGCGGGAGACGTGATGGGCGGTCCCGCCGAAATCGGCTAAGTTTGTCGCTATGGAATCGAATGCCGTTCACACCCCCGCGCTGATTTTCGACCGCCGTCAGTCGGAGACGGCGTTGGCGATCGCGCGCGGAACCACCCGATTGCTGCGGTCGCTGGGATTTTCATGCGTCAGTGAACTGTCATTGCCGTCCGGACGGCGCGCCGATCTGGTGGCGCTGAACGAGCGCGGCGACATCTGGATCGTCGAGATCAAATCCTCGATCGAGGATCTGCGGGCGGATCAGAAATGGCCCGACTATCGCGCCCATTGCGACCGGCTGTTCTTCGCCTTCACGCAGGATCTGTCTTGCGATATTTTTCCCGGCGACACCGGCCTGATCGTGGCGGATGCCTATGGCGCGCATGTGCATTGCGATGCGCCGGAGCATCGCCTGCCGGCGCCGACACGCAAGGGCATGATGCTGCGCTTCGCGATGACCGCAGCGCACAGACTCAATAGGCTTCACGACCCTCAGGGTCATGCAGCCTATCCGAACGAGATCTAGCTTTTAAGGAAGGCTCAGCGCGGCGCGCGCTTGGCGAGAATGCGCTGCAGCGTACGGCGATGCATGTTCAGACGACGTGCGGTCTCCGAGACATTGCGATTGCACATCTCATAGATCCGCTGGATGTGTTCCCAGCGCACGCGGTCGGCCGACATCGGATTGTTCGGCAATTCGGACTTGTCGTTGTCGATCGCGAGCAGGGCCGCAACGACGTCGTCGGCGTCGGCCGGCTTTGACAGATAGTCGACGGCGCCCATCTTCACCGCGGTCACGGCGGTGGCAATGTTGCCATAGCCCGTGAGCACGATAGCGCGCGCATCAGGGCGTTGCTGCTTCAGTGCCGATACGACATCGAGGCCGTTGCCGTCACCGAGGCGAAGATCAACCACGGCAAAAGCGGGCGCCGATTTGCTGATCTGGGCAAGACCTTCGGAAACGGAGTCGCAGGAGGTGACCGTGAAGCCGCGCGTTTCCATCGCACGCGAAAGACGCTCCAGAAACGGCTTGTCGTCCTCCACGATCAGGAGCGAGCGGTCGGTCTGTTCAGTCACTTCGGCGAGCGCATTCACGGTTCAAAATCCTCCATATCCAATACTCTATCATATGGCGGCGCTGAATGCAGCTGCCAAGGGTGTGAAGATTTGAATGGCTTGATTGTGAAGTTAATCCAATCGCGATTTTCACCGGTAAAACGGGTGGTTAATTCCGATCAGGATGGTACATCAGCGCGGCGTGTTGTCGCACAGCGGCATCATGGAGGAAACGTAATGAAAGCAGATCCGGAATGGACGCGACTTCACCTGAGATAAATGACGAGACATCGGCTCGTTACGACGGCTGGCGTATCGTCGGTGTTTGTTTCCTGCTCGCAACATTTGGCTGGGCGCTCGGCTTCTATGGCCAGAGCGTCTATCTCGCGGAACTTCAGCGCGTGCATGGCTGGCCGGCTTCGACCATCGCAACGGCCACCACGTTCTTCTATCTCGTCGGCGCATTTCTTGTCGCATTTGTGAGCGAGGCGATGCGTGCGCTCGGGCCACGCAACTGTTTGCTGGCCGGCGTCGGTGTGATGGCCTTTGCTACCATTCTGCTCGGACAGATCACGTCGCCGTGGCAACTCTACGCGGTGAATGTGCTGCTCGCATGCGGTTGGGCCGGCACCAGTCTCGGTGCCATCACCAACACGCTTGGTCTGTGGTTCGACAAGAAGCGCGGCATGGCCATCAGCCTTGCGCTGAATGGTGCCAGCTTCGGCGGCATCGTCGGCGTGCCCTTGATGGTCGCGGCGAGCAATGCTTTCGGCTTCGGCGGCGCAACCATCGCCGCAGCCGTCGCGATGCTCGTGCTGCTCGTCCCGGTGATCATCATCTTTGTCGGCCATCCGCCGCATCGCGCACTATCCGCTGCGCAGGGCGGTGCTGCCGCCACGGCCAATGCGCCATCGTCGACGCGGATTCGCGCGGAGGCGATGCGCAACGTGGCGTTCCTGACGCTCACCACTGCCTTCGCATTCGGATT
This sequence comes from Tardiphaga sp. GW822-FHT04G09, assembly GCF_058800725.1. Classification (NCBI taxonomy): domain Bacteria; kingdom Pseudomonadati; phylum Pseudomonadota; class Alphaproteobacteria; order Hyphomicrobiales; family Nitrobacteraceae; genus Tardiphaga; species Tardiphaga sp. GW822-FHT04G09. Next base: position 381,891 of record NZ_JBXAMO010000004.1, read on the forward strand.
GTTTGCGCAGGTCGGCTTCATCGTTCACCTGATCTCGTTTCTCGATCCGGTGATCGGCCGCGAACGTGCAGCGGCCGCAGTATCGCTGCTGACATTGATGGCGGTGGTCGGACGCGTGCTGTTCTCCACGGTGATCGACCGGCTCAATCAGCGACTGGCCTCGGCGCTGTCGTTTCTCAGTCAGGGCGTTGCGCTCGCCATTGTCATCAATTCGCGTAACGAGGCGCTGTTGTTCTTTGCCTGCGCACTGTTCGGATTCTCGGTCGGAAATCTGATCACGCTGCCGGCGCTGATCGTGCAGCGCGAATTTGCTGCACGGTCGTTCGGGGTGCTGGTCAGCCTGATCACGGCGGCGACGCAAGTCACCTACGCCTTCGGTCCGGGCATCGTCGGCTGGCTGCGCGATTTTTCGGGCAATTACGCCGTGCCGTTCTACGTCTGCATGGCGTTGCAGGTGGCCGCCGCCATGTTGATCATGGTGCGGGGGAAAAAGGCGAGCGTCTAGCTCACCCGCTGCTTCAGCAGCTCCTCGACGTCCAGCCGCTTGGTGAACATCGCAATGTCGCCATTGGCGTCCCGCGGCCACTCTGCCTCGGGGCGATCCCAATACAGTTCGACACCATTCTCGTCGGGGTCGCGCAGGTAAAGCGCTTCGCTGACGCCGTGGTCGCTGGCGCCGTCGAGCTGAATGCCCGCCGAGAGCACGCGGTGCAGGGCGTCGGCCAGCGCCGCCCGGGTCGGATACAGGATCGCGGTATGAAACAGACCTGTCGTGCCGGGCGCCGGCGGATGACCCCCTTTGCTCTCCCAGGTGTTGAGGCCGATGTGATGATGGTAGTCGCCGGCCGCGATGAAGACAGCCTGATCGCCATAGCGCGCTTTGATCTGAAATCCCAGCACGTCGCGGTAAAAGCCGAGCGAGCGCTCAAGATCGGCAACTTTCAGGTGAACGTGCCCGATCCGAGTACCTGCGGGGATCGGTCGGATTTGGTCGGGCATGGGAAGCTCCTGAGTGGCGTGACGCTCACGATGACTTAGTCACGCGATCGCAGGATGGGTAGAGCATCCCGGCGAAACCCATCGTTTCCGGAAACTGGATTGGTGGGTCTCGCTCCGCTCTACCGCATCCTGCGGGGACTCACGCGAGCTCGGAGACCTGCCCGTCCGGCAGGCCGAACTCGTAGGTGTTCAGCGTCATCGAGACCATTGTGTAATAGCCGCACAGGCCGATGATCTCGACGAGGCCCTGCGCGCCCAGTGTCTCGTTGGCTTCGTCATAGAGTGGCTTGGAGAGGCCCTGCGCTTCGTGCAGCGATTTGGCGACATCATAGATCACCCGCGCCTTCTTCTCGCTGAAACTCGGCGTCCGCCGGTTCTTGATATCCTCGATGATGGCCGGATCGAGCCCGCCATCCAGCGCCATCTTCTTGTGTGCGTACCATTCGAAATGCGCGGTCCAGTGCCGCGCTGTAACCAGGATCGCCAGTTCGGCATGCGCCGGTGTCAGCGTGGTGTCATAGCGGAGAAAGGCGCCGAGGCGCGCCGCATGCCGTGCCATGGTCGGGCTGGCGAGCCAGGCCATCATCGGCTCCGGCGGGCGTCCGCGCTTGCTGGCGATCGACTCGTCATAGATTGACTTCTGATCTTCGGACATTTCGCCAGGCGAAAGCAGCTTGATGCGCATGTTGTTTCCTCGTGTGGTTTGTTGGCTGTCGCTTCCGCGATACACCGGAACGCCGGTGCTGGCCACACTCTCTGCGCCTCGCAGCAGGCCATTGAATTCCGCGAACTGGCGAGTAAGCTCGCCGGCAACAACAAAGCAGATGCGCCAGCATCTTGCGCCAAAGTGGATGGAAACCCTGATGTCGGATCTCGAAAAATTCCGCAGCGATACCCGCGCCTGGCTCGAGGCCAATTGCCCGCCGGAAATGCGCAAGCCGATGAGCTCGGACGAGGATACGTTCTGGGGCGGCCGCAATGCGAAGTATTCATCGGAGCCGCAGCGCATCTGGTTCGAGCGGATGCGCGACAAGGGCTGGACCGTGCCGCATTGGCCAAGGGAGTATGGCGGCGGGGGACTCGACGGCGAACAGACGAAGATCCTGCGGCAGGAAATGGCCGCGATCTCCGCGCGCCTGCCGCTGGTGTCGTTCGGCATTTCCATGCTCGGGCCGGCGCTGCTGAAATACGGCACCGACGCTCAGAAGAAAGAGCATTTGCCGAAGATCGCCGCGGGCCTGATCCGCTGGTGCCAGGGTTATTCCGAACCCAATGCCGGCTCCGATCTGGCCTCGCTGCAGACGCGCGCCGAGAGCGACGGCGATGACTACATCATCAATGGCCAGAAGATCTGGACGTCCTACGCGAACTATGCCGACTGGATATTTTGTCTGGTGCGTACCGACGCATCCGGCAAGAAGCATGACGGCATCAGCTTCATCCTGTTCGACATGGCATCGAAGGGCGTTTCGACCAAGCCGATCCTTTTGATCTCCGGTAAGTCGCCATTCTGCGAGACCTTCTTCGACAATGTGCGCGTACCGAAATCCCATGTGCTCGGCACCGTCAATCGCGGCTGGGACGTCGCGAAATATCTGCTGCAGCATGAGCGCGCGATGATCTCCGGCATGGGCGAGCGCGGCGCCGGCCGGCCGCTCGGCCAGGTCGCAGCGGATTCGATCGGCTCGGACGCGCAGGGCCGTCTCGACGATGCAATGCTGCGCGCACAGATCGCCAGCTTCGAAGTCGATGAAGCTGCATTGGCCTGCGCAGCGGAGCGCGCGGTCGATCTGGCCAAAGCCGGGCAGGCGCATCCGGCCTTTTCGTCGGCCATGAAATATTACGGCACCGAGCTCAACAAGCGTCGCCATGAAATCCTGATGTCGTCAGGCGGCATCGATGCGCTGGAATGGGAAAGCCAGCGCTCGCATGAGGGTGCACGTCCGCGTGCGTGGCTGCGCACCAAGGCGAATTCGATCGAAGGCGGCACCAGCGAGGTGATGCTGGGGATCGTTGCGAAGCGCATTCTGGATTTGCCGGGGGCGTAGAGCGCGATCCTCATCCTGAGGAGCCGCGCTCTTTGCGCGGCGTCTCGAAGGATGTGCCAAGCAACTCATGGTTCGGGACGGCGCAAGAGCGCCTCCTCACCATGAGGCCTGCGAGTTTCACGTTATTCACGTCAGCAGTTACTCCGAACCACCGGGAATCAAAATGGCCCTCCTCCTCAACGAAGAACAGACAATGCTGCGCGACAGCGCCCGCGGCTTTATCGGCGACAAAGCGCCGGTCAGCCATTTCCGGCAGTTGCGCGATAGCAAGGATGCGACCGGATTTTCCCGCGACCACTGGCGCGCATTCTCCGAAATGGGCTTTGCCGGACTGCTGGTGCCGGAAGCCCTGGGCGGCAGCGGGCTCGGCGCTGTCGAGGCCGGCGTGGTGATGGAGGAAATCGGCCGCACGCTGATGCCGTCGCCATTCTTCTCCACCGGCGTGCTGGGTGTCTCGGCGCTGAAGGGCGGCAGCGATGCGCAGAAGGCGGAATACCTGCCGAAGATTGCCGGTGGTGCGCTGCTGGCGGCGCTGGCCATCGACGAAGGCGCGAAACATCGCCCGCTGCAGACGGCGATGAAGGCCGCGCGCTCCGGCAATGGCTTCAAGCTGAACGGCGCGAAGGCCTTCGTCGTCGATGGTCACACGGCAGATCTCCTGATCGTCGCGGCGCGCAGCGCAGGTGCGCCGGGCGAGCGCGACGGGCTTACGCTGTTTCTGGTGGATCCGAAGGCCAAGGGCATCGCGCTGGAGCGCACCGCGATGGTGGACTCGCACAATGCGGCGCGGGTCACGTTCGAGAATGTCGAGGTTACCGCCGACAGCGTACTCGGCGATGTCGATCAGGGCGGCGCATTGCTGGACGGCGTGCTGAATATCGGCCGGGGCGCGGTGGCGGCTGAGATGGTCGGCCTGTCAGACGAAGTGTTCGGCCGCACCGTGACCTATCTCAAGGAGCGCAAGCAGTTCGGCAAACTGATCGGTGAGTTCCAGGCGCTGCAGCACCGCGCCGCGCATCTCTATACCGAGATTGAAGTGACTCGTGCTGCGGTACTGAAAGCGTTGCAGCTCATCGACGACGGCGCACCGACGGTGGCTGCCGCGATTGCTGTCGCCAAGGCCAAGGCCGGCACCACAGCGACGCTCGCTGTGCAGGAAGGCGTGCAGATGCATGGCGGCATGGGCATGACGGACCAGTTCGACATCGGCTTCTTCATGAAGCGCGCGCGGGTCTGCCAGGAATTGCTCGGGGACAGCAATTACCACGCCGATCAACTGGCGCGGCTGAAGAATTATTGAGGCGCTGCCCTTAACCTCTCCCCGCCCGTGCGAAGCGAAGCTTCGCTAGGCGGGGAGAGGTTGGAAAGAAGTAGCTTACCTGATCGGCGGCGCGTATTGGATGCCGCCGGCGCTCCAGATCTGGTTGAGGCCGCGCGGGATCTTCAGTTTCGAGCCCTCGCCGATATTGCGATCATAGACTTCGCCGTAGTTGCCGACATGGCGGATGATGCGTGCAGCCCAATCCTTCGGGAGGTTGAGGTCTTCGCCATAAGCGCCTTCGGTGCCGACCAGGCGCATCACGTCGGGCTTCTTGGACTTCAGGGCCTCGTCGATGTTCTTCGAGGTGATGCCGAGTTCTTCCGCATTGATCATGGCGTAAAGAGTCCACTTCACGATCATCATCCAGTCGTCGTCGCGCTGGCGCACGACAGGCGCGAGCGGCTCCTTGGAAATGACATCGGGCAGGATCACATGATCGTCGGGCTTGCCCATGGTCAGCCGCAGCGCATAGAGCTGCGATGCATCCGCCGTGAAGGTGTCGCACTGGCCGGAATTATAGGCCTTGAGGACTTCGTCCAGCTTGGGAAGCTTCACTTCGGTGTATTTGATGTTGTTGCTGCGGAAGTAGTCGGCGAGGTTCAGCGCCGTCGTGGTGCCGTCCTGGACGCAGACCTTGCTGCCATCGAGCTCCAAGGCGGAATCGATCTTGCGGGACTTCGGCACCATGAATCCCTGGCCGTCATAATAGGAGACCGCGGGGAAATAGAGATCGTAATTGGTTTCGCGCGACATGCTCCAGGTGGAGTTGCGCGACAGGATATCGACCTTGCGGCTCTGCAGTTCCTTGAAGCGGTCTGAGGCGTCGAGCGGAACGAAGGTCACCTTCTTCGGATCGTTGAAGATCGCAGCGGCGACGGCGCGGCAGAAGTCGACATCGAAGCCGGTCCAGTTGCCTTGCGCATCCGGGGCCGAGAAGCCGGGCAGGCCGGTATTGACGCCGCACAGCACGGCGTCGCGTTTGACGGTGCGCTTCAGCGTCTTGGTGTCGTAGCGCTCATAGGTGATCGCAGCTGCGGCCACCGCCGTGGCAACCACCAGGCCAATGGCCAGCCCGGTCGTAAAAGTCCGCTTCATCCCCATGCGAAGTCCGCCCCGTAATCAGAGAAAGATATGTCAGTGAAAAACTGGATCGAAGAGCTGCGCGACGAGGCGCAGATCAGATTTCAGGCTTCTGCCGCACGATGACCTTGGTGCCCACGGGGATCCGGTCATAGAGGTCGGCGACATCCGCATTGACCAGCCGGAAGCAGCCGGACGATACGGCGGTGCCGATGGTGTCGGGCCGGTTGGTGCCGTGGATGCGATAGACGGTGGCGCCGAGATAGAGCGCACGGGCGCCGAGCGGATTGCCGGGGCCGCCGGCCATGAAACGTGGAAGGTAAGGCTGGCGCGCGATCATTTCCGGCGGCGGCGTCCAGTCCGGCCACTCCGCCTTGCGCGAGATCTTCAAGAGGCCCTGCCAGGTGAAGCCGTCGCGGCCAACACCGATACCGTAGCGCAGCGCGCGGCCATTGCCCTGCACCACATAGAGATGGCGCTCGGCGGTGGCGATGATGATGGTGCCCGGCGCTTCGGTGGTGCGGTACAGCACCATTTGCTTCTGGTATTCCGGCGGCAGTTCAACGCCATCATCAGCGATCAGGCCGGGCTCGTCGCCGACATCGGGGCGCTGCTGTTGCGCGACGCTGTGCGTGATCGACAACATCAAGCCGGCTACGACGGCAAGCTGAAGCCCAAGCAGGCGGCGGATGTTGATCATCGCAGGGATCTCCGGTTTCGCGTCCGTCAATTTTGTACCACCCCAGCCAAATCACGGGAACCATGAAATCATGGGCACTGCAACAGCGCTGCGTGTGCGCGCTGGGTTGTGCGGCAGTCTTGCCGGCCGCGAGTGACGATTTGATTAAAAGCCGCCGTGTTTATTTCGACGCGATCCAGAGGCGCAGCGCATAGCTGACAAGCGTCACGCTCGCGACGCCGCCGAGCCACAGGGCAACGAACCATAGCAGGCGCTGCATCAGCGGGCGTTTATCCGAAGGAACAGGCTCTTGCTGCGACGCAGGTGTCATCAGTGATAGCCCGCGCCGGCGCGAACCTTGCCGCGAAACACGTAATAGGCCCAGGCGGTGTAGCCGAGGATGACCGGCACCAGCACGGCGACGCCGTAGCTCATGAAATGCAGGCTGTTGTCGGGGGACGCCGCCTGCCAGATGGTGATGCTGCGCGGCACGATATAGGGCCACATGCTGATGCCTAATCCCGCATAGGACAACGCGAACAGCGCCAGCGACAGGAAGAACGGCCGATGATCCTGTTTGGCGGCGAGGCTGCGCATCAGCAGCGCGGTGATCGCGGCGACCGCGATCGGCACCGGCGCCGTCAGGAGCAGGTTGGGCCAGGCGAACCAGCGCCGCGCATATTCGGCATCCAGAAATGGCGTCGCTATGCTGACAAGGCCGATGGCGGCGAGCATGGCGAAGAGCAGCCACCAGCTCAGCCGATAGGCCTGATCACGCAATGCGCCTTCGGTCTTCATCACCAGCCAGGTGGCGCCGAGCAGACCATAGCCGGCCATCAGCGCGAGGCCGGTCAGCACGCTGAACGGCGTCAGCCAGTCCCACCAGCCGCCGCCATAATGCCGGCCGTTGACGGTGATGCCTTGCAGGATCGCGCCCAGCGCCACGCCCTGCGCCAGCGTGGCTATCAGCGAGCCGCCGGCAAAGGCGATGTCCCACAGATTGCTCTCGCGCGTGGTGCGCCAGCGAAACTCGAAGGCGACACCGCGAAACACGAGGCCGAGCAGCATCACGATCATCGGCGTGTACAGCGCCGGCATCAGCACCGCATAGGCCAGCGGAAACGCTGCCATCAGCCCGCCGCCGCCGAGCACCAGCCAGGTCTCGTTGCCGTCCCAGACGGGAGCGACCGAGTTCATCATGACGTCGCGGTCTTCCTTTTTCGGAAACAGCGGAAACAGCATGCCGAGGCCGAGGTCGAAGCCGTCCATCACGACATAGACGAACACGGCAAAGGCGATGATGAAGGCCCAGATGACAGCGATGTCGATCATGACGCGTGCCCCGATGCGGCTGCGCCGACAGCCGGTGTGATGCCCGCCGCACGGCTCGGGACGTCGCCGGCCGGGCCCTGCTCACCATGATGCGGTGGCGCGGCCATGAGTCGCAGCATATAGATCGTGCCGGCGGCGAACACCGCGAAATAAACAATAGCAAATGCAATCAGCGACGACGCAACGGCCGGTGCCGCCAGCGGCGAGACGGAGTCGCTGGTCCGCAGCAGGCCGAATACCGTGAAGGGTTGCCGCCCGGTTTCGGTGGTCACCCAGCCGGCCAGCACGGCGATGAAGCCGGCCGGTCCCATTGCGAGGGCGAAGCCGTGGAGGAAGCGCGACTCATAGAACTTGCCGCGGAAGCGCATGAACAGGCTGAGCAGTCCTAATCCCAGCATCAGGAAGCCGATGCCGACCATGATGCGGAACGACCAGAAGGTCACCGGCACCGGCGGCCAGTTTTCGCGCGGAACAGTATCGAGCCCGGCCATCGGTGCATTGAGATCATGCTTCAGGATCAGCGATCCGAGCTTGGGGACTTCGATGGCGTAGTTCACTTTGCCTTCAGTCTGGCTCGGGATGCCGAACAGGATCAGCGGCGCGCCGTGAGGGTGGCTCTCGAAGTGACCTTCCATGGCCATGATCTTGGTCGGCTGATGCTCAAGTGTGTTGAGGCCGTGCTGATCGCCGGCCAGGATCTGCAGCGGGGCGACCAGCGTGGCCATCCACATTGCCATGGAGAACATCACGCGAGGGCCCGGCAGGCGCGAGTCCTTGAGGAGATGCCAGGCGCCGACTGCACCCACCACGAAGGCCGTGGTGAGATAGGCCGCCAGCACCATATGCACGAGTCGATATGGGAAGGACGGATTGAAGATCACCTTCCACCAGTCGGCCGCAACGAACTGGCCCGCGTCGTTGATGCTGTAGCCGGCCGGCGTCTGCATCCAGGAATTGGCTGAGAGGATCCAGAATGCCGAGAACAGCGTGCCGATCGCAACCATCAGTGTGGCAAGGAAATGTAGCTTGTGACCGACACGTTCGAGTCCGAACAGCATGACACCGAGAAAGCCTGCTTCAAGGAAGAAGGCGGTGAGGACTTCATAGGCCATCAGCGGCCCGATGATCGGCCCGGTCTTGTCGGAGAAGGCCGACCAGTTGGTACCAAACTGGTAGGACATCACGATGCCCGAAACGACGCCCATGCCGAAAGCGATGGCGAAAATCTTGAGCCAGTAGTTGAACAGATTGATGAAGACGTCGCGCCCGGTCCACAGCCATAGCGCTTCCAGTACGGCGAGATAGCTTGCAAGTCCGATCGAGAACGCCGGGAAGATGATGTGAAACGATACGGTGAACGCGAACTGCGCTCGGGCTAATATGACAGGGTCAAAGCCTTCGAACATTTGCATCCGTCCAATTTTAGCTACTGGACGGATGCTATCATGCGGTTCTGGCTACGCCTACACGGCAATAATTTCGCGCGTTAGCTGCTCGCGCTCAGCAACTTCTTGATAATACTATCCATCTGCTCATATTGGCCTTCGCCGTCGTGCTGGTAGACAATTTGTCCACTCTGGTCGACGATGTATTGCGCGGGCCAATAGCGGTTGCCGTAGGCGTTCCAGGTCTTGGACTCATTGTCCTGTGCTACGGGATAGGTGATGCCGTGGCGCTTCAACGCGTTCTGCACATTGCTGGCGGATTTCTCGAAAGGGAATTCCGGCGTGTGAACGCCGACAATGACGAGGCCGCGATCCCCATATTTGGCGTGAAGCGCCGTGACATGCGGCAGCGTGTTGACGCAGTTGATGCAGCCATAGGTCCAGAAGTCCACCAGCACGACCTTGCCGCGCAGGTTCTTGATATCGAGCGGCGCGGAATTGAACCAATTGCTGATGCCGGTGAAATTCGGCGCACTGCCTTGTACCGCTGCGATCTGCACCGGTGCGGTTTCGGCGCCAAATCCCGGCGCGGTCGCACCAAACAGGCACAGCGTGATCAGTGAGGCCGATGTCGCGAGCGAACGTATCGTCATGGCAATCTCCGTTGTCTCAGGGTGTCAAAGGCCGATCTGGCCGCTTGGGTAAAATCCTGTCAGCCACGCGACGATCAGCGTGTCGTACTGAAAGTAGGAGGCGATCGCGAAGCCGATCACGAGGACGCCGAAGGCCTGCTGCAGCCGCGGCGTGATGCGGGCGAGGCTGCGCACGCGCGTCGTCACGGCCTGTCCGCCATAGGCGATGATGAGCATCGGAATGGCGGCGCCGATCGTATAGGCAATGAGAAGGACACTGGCCCAGACGACGTCCTTCGACGTGGCGATGATGGTCAGGATCGAACCCAGCACGGGGCCGGCACAGGGTGTCCAGACAAGACCCAGCGTGGTGCCAAGCACGAAGCCGCCGAAATTGCTGAGATCCGTGCCGGTGGAATGGCTGGCGAGCCCGCCGATCCGGCCCGTCAGCCATTCGAACGGCGTGGGGAAGATCATCAGTAGTCCGAAGCCGAGCAAGAGCACAGCGGCAGCGGTCCGCAGGATATTCGGATCGAAGTCGAAGATCTGCGTCAGCCCGCCGAGCAGCAGCGCGACGGCCGAGAACGATACCACGAAGCCGAAGGCGATCAGCGCCGGGCGAATCCGGCTGGTCTCGCCCACGGAGGATCCGAGCAGGATCGGCAATACGGGGAGCGTGCAAGGTGTCGCGATCGTTATGATACCAGCGAGCACAGCGAGCAGAAGATTGAGCATTGGTCTCATCCATCCAGCGCCGGCGATCAGGCCTGTTGGCATGACGCGCGCTTGATGGTCTTCGGCTGATGCCGGACGGATGTTACGCGGCGGGCGTCACGTGTTCGTGTTCTCGCTTATAGGGCCAGACAAAGAACGACCCGGAAGGGGGCATCCCGTCCGGGTCGTTGGAGGCTGGAGGTTCAACGCGAAATCGGGTCGGAAACGGGGAGCGAATACGGATTACGCTGCGATGCTGTCGATGCCGGCGGTCTTCAGGAGATCGGCGAGCTGCTTGCGGGCGTAGAACATGCGGGTCTTGACCGTCGATGCGGGGATACCGATCATGCTGGCGACCTCTTCCACTGACTTCTCATGATAATAGACGAGGTTGACGATCTCGCGATGCGCCGGCGACAGCTTGGCGACACAGGCGCGAAGAATGGCGCTGGTGCGGCTGCGATCGAGCGAGGCTTCCGGCGTGTCCGCATGGTCGGCGATTTCCATGACATCGTCCTGATCGATGTCTTCATATTTGCGCTGGCGCAGCGCGGTCAGCGCCTTGAAGCGCGCGATCGACAACAACCAAGTGGAAACCTGCGAACGGCCTTCGAACTGGCTGGCGGTCCGCCACACGTCGAGGAATACCTGGCTGACTAGATCTTCCGCCGCCGACGTGTCACGCAGCATGCGGAGAACGAAGCGATAGACCCGCACATTGTGCCGGGCATAAAGCGTGTGCATCGCCGAGCGGTCGCCGCCCGCGATATTCTCAAGCAGCATCTCGTCCGAGGTGGCGCGGGCCGTAATGATACCCTGCTGACCGGCGGCATTGAGGGCGATGACGTTCTGCATGACTAGCTCCCGTAAGAGACCGCGTTGCGGCTTCGTTGGGAGGATTGTTAAGGAGCCCGGGTTTCAGGACGTCTGCTCCAAAAGCGGAAAATGGTTTCATGGAACCGGAGAATTGTTTCGTCGCAGGATGAGCGACGAAACATTCAGAGGTGAAATGCGTGCAATTTTAATGAGATAGATTCTAGAAGGTGCGCTCAGGCCTTCTCGCCCACGGGCGAGAACAAATAGCCCCCGCCGCGAATTGTACGGATCACGGCGGGTTTCGTCGGATCGGGCTCGATTTTGCGGCGGATTCGCATGATCCGCAGGTCGACCGCCCGGTCGAAAGCCTCGGCATCCCTGGCATTGGCCAGTTCAAGAAGTCGTTCGCGCGAGAGCACGCGCTTCGGATTGGCGGCGAATACCTTGAGCAGGCCAAATTCGGAAGCAGTCAGCGGATGTTCGTTGCCTTCATCATCACGCAAGGCCTGCGCTTCCAGATCGAGCCATTTCGTGCCGAAGCGCACGAGATGGTCCCTGTTCTCCTTGGCAGGCGTCGCATCGGCTGCCGCGCCCTTCGCTGGCGTGCTTCGACGCAAGACCGAGCGGATGCGCGCCATCAATTCGCGGAGTTCGCAGGGCTTGGCGATATAATCGTCGGCGCCGAGCTCGAGGCCGACGACGCGGTCGATCGGGCTTGCGGTGGCAGTCAGCATGATCACCGGCACATTGATGCGGCTCTTGAGGTCACGGATGATCGAGAGCCCGTCCTCTTCCGGCATGTTGAGGTCGAGCACCACGAGATCCGGCACCTTGGTCTCGATTTCGCTGCGCAGGCTCTTGCCGCCGTCGCACAGGGTCACGGCAAAGCCGTGCATCTTGAGATAGTCGCCCACCATTTCGCGGGCGGGCGCTTCGTCGTCGACAATGATGATATGCGGGCTCTGGCTCATGACAGGCCCTCACTGGTGGCTGGCAGCAGGATGGTGAAGGTGGCGCCCTGGCCCGGGCCGGGACTATGTGCGTTCACTTCGCCGCCATGCATGTCGATGATGCGCTTGACGATCGACAGGCCGAGGCCGGTCGAGCTTTCGCCGCCGGTCGGCTTGGCCGACAGCCTCTGGAAGCGGCCAAACAGCCGGTCAAGATCTTCCGGCGACAGGCCGGCACCTTCATCGCTGATGCTGATGCGGACATAACCGGCCTCGTCCGTGATGAGCAGCGCGATCTTGCCGCCAATCGGGCTGTATTTGATGGCGTTGCTGACGAGGTTGTCGATGGCCTCGCGCATCCGGTCGGCGTCGCACATGGTGAGATCGTGGTGAGCGGGCGCGGAGACGGAGAGATCCTGCTGCTTGTTCATGGCAGACGGCCGGTTCGCTTCCGCGACGTCCCGGACCAGTGTCGCCAGATCCACCGGCTCGCGGCGGATGGTGATATCGAAGGCGTCCGCCATGGCGTCGGAGATCAGGTGATCGACCATCGAGGTCAGTCGCCTGGTGGCGTCACGGATGTGATCGACCTGCGCGGCGACATTCTCCTTCGGCGATCCTGCCGATATCAGCTCGGTCAGCATCTCGGTGCGGCCGAGGATCACGCCGAGTGGATTCTTCAGGTCATGGGCGACGGTGCCCAGAATCTCGTTCTTAAAGCCGTTGGCGCGTTGCAGCCGCAGCCACTGCGCAGAGAGCCGGCGATTGGCCTGCATCAGCGCGCGGGTGCGCTGTGCCACGCGATCTTCCAACTGCGTATTGGCCTCATGCAGTTGCTGATAGAGGATCACATTGTCGAAGGCGATCGAGAGCCGGCTGCCGAAGATCTCCACCAGCGAGCGATCGGTCTCCGACAGCGGCCGTTCTGCCTGCAGCAGCACGACAACCTCGCGGCCGCTTCCGGTGCGGATATAGAGCGCGGTTCGATGGTCGGCAAAATCATGCTTGCGGCGCCTGAAGGCCTCTTCGACCATCTGGCGCAGGTCCGGGTCGAGCGAATGCGAGGTCGCAGTGCCCATGAAGCGGCTGTAGCAGCCTGATCCGGCGAGGACGGCATAGTCGTCGCCGATGGCGCCGCCGTCGCGCAGCACCAGAATGCCCGCGCAATCCACATTCAGCAGCGACGCCATCTGCGTCAGCACGCCTTCGGCGAGCCGCTGCATCGATTTGAAATCGTACAGCGTCGAGGCAGCGTCGATAATGATTTCGAGGCCGCGCCGGGTCTGCACCATGCGTTCGAGCTGCTGATAGCTGCGCAGCGCCGCCGTCAGCGAGGTGAACAGCTTGTCGGCGGTCAGTTCCGTCTTCGCCTTGTAGTCGTTGATGTCATAGTCGACGATGACGCGGCGCTCCGGCGCCTGACCGGGCTGGCCGGTGCGCAGGATGATGCGCACCGTTTCGTTGTGCAGTTCGTTGCGGATGAATTCGACCAGTTCGAGGCCGGCCGCGTCAGTCTCCATGATGACGTCGAGCAGCACGGCCGCGATATCCGGATGCGCGCGCATCAGGGCCTGGCCTTCCGCGGCGGAATAGGCCGACAGGATTTCCAGCGACTGGCCGTTCAGCGTGTAGTCGCTCAGGGCGAAGCGCGTGCCTTCATGCACGGCCTGGTCATCGTCGATGACCGCGATCTTCCATTTTCGGTTATTGGATTCTTCCGGAACCTCGCCGGAGTCTTCAATCAGGTAGAGGACATCGTCCTGGTCGGCCATTGCGTCGTCCCGTCAAATGATCCCGCGGCGCCAGTGGCGGCCCGCGGCATGATAATGCGAAATGTCGTGCCTTGTCCCAATCTTGACTCCAGCATCATCCGGCCCCCCAGCTGCTGGGTCACCAGATTGTAGACGATGTGGAGGCCAAGGCCGGTGCCGCCTTCGTTGCGGCGCGTGGTGAAAAACGGATCGAATGCCTGCCGCTGCACGTCCGGGCTCATGCCCGCGCCGTTGTCGGAGAAGCTGATCTCGATATCGTCGGCGCCGCGCGGCTTGGCGGTGATGGCAATGGCGCCGGGCTTGCCGTCCGGGAATGCGTGATTGGCCGCATTCAGGAACAGGTTGGTCAGGATCTGGCCGTAGGAACCGGGATAGCCGTCGATCATCAGCCCGTCCGGTACATCGACTGTCAGCGTGATCGGCGCCTTCTTCAGGACCGGGCGCAGGCTGGCGATGATCTGATCGGTGGCCTCGGAGAGGCTGAACTGCCGCCGCTCGGCATGGGAACGATCGACGGCGACCTGCTTGAAGGACTGAATAAGTTCGCCGGCACGATGCAGGTTGGCGACCAGTTGCTGCGCCGCATCGCGTGACGTCTTGACGAACTCTTCGAGTTGCGAGCGCCGCAGCGGGGCATTGGAGCGCAGCTCCGCCTCGAACATCTCCGTGCGCCGTGCAAAGCTGGAGGCCACGGTCAGGCTGATGCCGATCGGATTGTTGACCTCGTGGGCGACGCCCGCGACTAGCCCACCAAGGGCGGCCAGCCGTTCGGCATCGATCAAATTCTGCTGGGCGGCATTGAGCTCGAGCAGGGCGCTCTCGGCCTTCTCCTTCGATGCGCGCAGCTCGTTCTCGGCTTCGCGCTTGGCGACCGCATTCTCGCGGAACACTTCCACGGCGCGGGCCATGGCGCCGACTTCGTCCTTGGCGGCGGTGCCCTGGACCTTGCGATCATAGTCACCCGAGGTGATCGCGCGCATCGAGGCCATGATCTGCTGCAGCGGCAGCCGGATGCTCAGCGCGATGATGATGCCGGCCGTGATGATCAGCCCGAGGAATGCCGCAGCGATGACCATGACATTGCGGGAGATCGCCGTCAGCGTGCGGTCGAAGGTGGCCTGCGCGGATTGTTCGCGCTGCCGCATCTTGACGGACAGGCCATCGATGGCCGCGATGGTGTCGGCCTGGCTGGCGTCGATTGAATTGCGCAGCAAATCCGTACGGCCGGAGAGCTGCTCGGACAGTTTCGCGAGCCCCTGGCGCAGTGCAACTGCGCGGCCCTTGAGCCGCTGCAATGCGATGCGCTGCAGGTCATTGTCGGCGAGATCCGTCATGACCGGGATGGTGCGTTCGATCGTTTCTGTGTTGCGCCGCGCATCCTCGGCCGAGGCGGATGCCAGCGACAGATAATAGGCGTTGGCGGCGACCAGCATCGCGGTGAATGCCTCACGCGATTTGCCCAGCGCAGGCCAGATCAACGCGTCGCGCTGGCCGGTGGCGCCTTCGATGATCGAGTACAGCCCCGCCATATCCTTGGCAGGACCGAGCACCTGTTCCTCGTAGGTCTTGGCGATGGTGGTCTGAAGCGTGCGCAATTCGCCGAAGCCGCTGAGGAAGCGCTCGGTGACTCGCTCGAGCTCGGCAACGGAACCAGACAGCATGGGGTCGGTCGAGGCGCGGGTGTTCAACGTGCCGAGCACAGCCTCGCGGAGCAGCAGGATTTCGGCGAACAGTTCGGGGCTGGGCTGATTGATATAGCGATGGATCAGGTTCTGCAGCCGGCCGGTCTCGCTCTCAAGCAGGGCCAGAACCTGATCGGATTGGCGAACCTGGCGCACATCGTCCCAGGCGGAGGACAGCACCCGCGAGCCGCTCCAGATCAATCCGGCAAGGACGAGGACGACCGCCGAGTTCAGCGCTGCGATGGACAGAATGCGCCAGCGGATCGGGATCGCACGGACAGCCGCAACGATGCCGGTCCGGCCTCGCGCCGCCAGCTCGTCCTGTCCTTCAGCAACTCCGTTGTGCGGGCTCGTCACCACAGGTGTGTCATTTCGCCTTGCGAAAGGTTCAATCGGTGAGGCAGCCGTGCGTCACAACCCGGCAACTCGATTTTTATAGTCTGAAAGAGTTTCGTTGAGGTTGCGAGACAGTTCAATGTAGCAAATAGCGGTGTTGCTGGCTATTGATCTGCAACGACTGGTTGAATGGCGGCCGGCCCGATTGAACCGACCGTCGCGCAGACGCAACAGAGTGCTGTGGCAAACAGTGTCCGGCGCACGCCGCTGCGCGGGGCTATTCAATCAAAATGATAGTGGAATCATTATTTTATTGGGTGGAGACGTTTTGTCTCCCAATAAGACTGATCGCACAGCAGGCCGGCAGCCGACGGCATTGAAGGGGCAGGATGAGATGAAGTTGAAGGCGGTGCTCGGATATCTCGCGCTTGCGGTGACAGTCAGCCAGGTGGCGACGCCTGCATGCGCCACCGACATCCAGTGGTGGCACGCGATGTCCGGAGAACTCGGCCGGCATGTCGAAAAGCTGGCCGCAGATTTCAACGCCACACAGACAGGCTACCGCATCGTTCCGGTCTACAAGGGCAACTATACCGAGACCGTCACCGCCGCCATCTTTGCCTTCCGGTCGCGGAGCCAGCCGGCCATCGTCCAGGTCAATGAAATCGCGACTGCCACCATGATGGCCGCGAAAGGGGCGACCTATCCCGTCTATGAGCTGATGCGCGATCAGGCGGAGGCGTTCAATCCATCGGCCTATCTGCCGGCCGTTACGGGTTACTACACCGATATGGCCGGCAATATGCTGTCGTTCCCGTTCAATGCGTCGACGCCGATCCTCTACTACAACAAGGATCTGTTCCGGGCTGCGGGGCTCAACCCGGACGAGTCGCCGCGGACCTGGCCCGAACTGGGCGCCGCTGCCAAGCGATTGCGGACGGCAGGCGCAGTTTGCGGTTTCACGACGGCGTGGCCGTCATGGATCAATGTCGAGAACTTCTCGGCGTTCCACGACATTCCGGTGGCGACCCGGTCCAATGGTCTCGGCGGTCTGGACGCGGTCCTGACCTTCAACAATCCGCTGATGGTGCAGCATATTACGCAACTCGCCGAATGGCAGAAGACCAAGGTCTTCGACTACAGCGGCCGCGCGACAGCGGCCGAACCGCGCTTTCAGAAGAGCGAATGCGGAATCTTCCTGGGTTCGTCAGGCACCCGCGCCGACATCCTCGCCAATGCGAAATTCGAGGTTGGCTACGGCTTGATGCCATATTGGCCGGATGTCACGGCCGCGCCGCAGAATTCGATCATCGGCGGCGCAACGCTCTGGGTACTGCGTGATCGCCCGCGCGAAGAATATAAAGGCGTGGCGAAGTTCTTTGCGTTTCTGTCGCAGCCCGAAGTGCAGGCGACCTGGCATCAGAAGACGGGCTATTTGCCGATCACGCGCGCCGCCTATGAACTCACACGCCAGCAGGGCTTTTACGACCGCAACCCCGGCACCGTGAAATCCATCGAACAGATCACGCTTAAAACGCCGACGGAAAACTCGAAGGGATTCCGCCTCGGCTCGTTCACGCTGATCCGTGACGCCATCGAGGATGAGCTGGAGCTGGCCTTTGGCGGCAAGAAACCCGCGCAGGAGGCACTCGATGCAGCAGCAGAGCGCGGCAACAAATTGCTGCGCCAGTTCGAGCGTGCCAATCCCGTGCAGTGACGAAGGCAAACGGGCGCGCCGCTGTATCGAAAGGGTGCGATCTTCGCGAGCTGCTAACGAAGGTCATATCGCAGCGGAACGTTGAACGAATCCGTGCCGCCGATCTTTTCCGGTGGAAATGCCGGAAACGGCTGTGCCCGGCGAACCATGGCCAGCGTTTCGGCATCGAGCGCCTGATTTCCTGAGGATCCCAGAAGGCGAGAAGACACCACGCGACCGCCGCGATCGAGGGTAAAGGCGATCCTGACAATTGCCGTGCCTGACTGGCCGGTGCGGGCACTCTGGGGGAATTGCTTGAAGCGTTGCAAGTGTGATTGAACGAGCTGATTGTAAGACGCAGACGCTGCCCTGGAGGCACCGGCCGCTGCCGCCGATGCTGCCGGCGCGATACGCTCCGCGCGCGGCGCTGCGGTGGTCCGCGGTGCAGCCGGCGTATCGCTTGGTTTCTTTTTGACCTCGGCGCGTACCGGTTTCGGCCTGGGTTTCTCAGGCACCGGCTTGGGCGGATCGGGAACAATCTTGGCGGGCTCCGGCGCCGGCTCCGCCTTCTGTTCGAGCGGTGCCTCGACGACCGGCTTCTCCATCGGCGGCGTCGGCGGGATCTGTTCTTCTGCCTGCTTCTGCTGAACCGGTTCAGCCGGCGGCTCGGACGGCGCTTCCGACTGCTGCATCTCGGGGCCGGGCGCGACGTCGAGCGGCTGCGTTTCCGGCGCAGCAGTCGCCGGCGCCATGTCAATCATGATGGCGGGAATTGCGACGCCCGGAGGGCTTGGTTGACGATACCACCAGATGCCGGCGGCGATCAGGCCGGCATGGATCGCGATAATGGCCATGGCCGAACCAGCCCAACGAAGACGGACGCTGTCGGTCGGCGCATGCAGCGCAAAGACGTTCATGGTGCCGAGGTTCGTCCGTCGAGGCCGACCAGTGCGACCTTGAGATAACCTGCATTGCGCAGCAGGTTCATCACGTCCATCAGGTCGCCATAGCTCACGACCTTGTCCGCGCGCAGGAAGATGCGCTCGTCCTTGTTGTTCTTGGTCGCAGCATCCAGCGTGCCGCTCAGCGTATCGCGCGGAATGATGTCTTCGCCGACGGCGATTGTGAGGTCGGGCTTGACGGTGACGAAGACCGGCTTGTCGGGGCGCGGCTGCGGTTCTACGGCGCTTGCCGGCAAATCGACACCGAGATCGACCGTCGCCAGCGGCGCTGCCACCATGAAGATGATCAGCAGAACCAGCATCACGTCGATGAAAGGCGTCACATTGATTTCGTGATTGACTTCGAGGTCATCACCGCCGCTTGGGCGTCCACCCAGTCTCGTCGCCATGATCTATTCCGCCGCGCGCGAGATCGGCATGCCGCGACGGCCATGATCGCGGCTGATCAGCAGCATGACTTGCGCCGACGCATCACCCAGGAGTGCGCGATAGGTCGTGATGTTGCGAACGAGCTGGTTGTAGATGATCACCGCCGGAATGGCCGCAACGAGACCCAGCGCCGTCGCCAGCAACGCTTCGGCGATGCCAGGCGCGACCACCGCAAGGTTGGTGGTCTTTGTTTCCGAAATGCCGATGAAGGCGTTCATGATGCCCCAGACCGTTCCGAACAGGCCGACAAAGGGCGCAGTCGCACCAATCGTTGCGACCACGCCGATGCCGCGGGCGATACGCCGCGACATCGCCTGCTCGACGCGCTCGAGCCGGAGTGCGATGCGCTCCTTGAAGCCGTCATCGAACAGTCCGTGGGACAGTGCAGTCTCGCGAACCGCCGAATGAATCAATTGCGCCACGGGATCGCGGGCATCGGTGCTGTCGCGCTCGACCTGTGCCAGCGTCGTGTCGCTCTCAAGTACTTCGAGGCGCCGCTTGGCGGAGCGTGTTTCGCGGCCGAGTTCGATGGTCTTTGCGAGCCAGACCGTCCAGGTCACCAGCGAGGCGATGGCAAGACCGATCATGACGGCCTTCACGACAATGGCGGCATTCATGAACATGCCCCATGGGGACAGGTTATGTGGCAGCAAATTGTGTGGCAGCAAGGCTTCCGCGGTCGCGGCCATGGCAGCGTGGGGAACAGCTACAGTTCCGAAAACCGCGACGAATGCAGCAGTGAGGAGAGATCGGTTTGTTGTCATAGAGGCTGCATTCCGTCGGTGGAAGTTTGCATTTGTGGGCTGCTGATCCAGAATAGCTTTGCGGGCGAAGGATGTCGCCCTCCGTGGGGCCGAGTTGAGGCCTAAACTGGAGCGATTCCAAGGTCATTGGGCTCAAAATCTCATACTCGTGAAGAGCCGCACGCCGCGTCCGGGCTGCAGCACCTCCGCCTTCTTGAAGGAGATGTGGTTGCGGACCTGCTCGTCGAGCAGATTGTCTCCGGTGACGCCGAAGGTGATGTCGCGCAGGCCGCCGTCGATCTTCGCGAATGTATGGGTGTAGCTCACCTCGGCCTTCAGCAGATTGTAGCCGGCGGTCGAAGTTTCATTGAGCGCAATGTCGTTCTGCGTGAATGCATGCAGGACACCCAGGCGCGCATACCATTCGGAGCTGCGCCACCAGATGCCGCCGCCAACGCGCATCGGTGCGATGCGCGGAACATTGCTGCCATCGGCAAAGGTCGCGCGGACCACGTCGAACTGGGTGTCGATCCCGAACATGCCGTCGCTGAGCGGCGTCACATCGAGTTGGGCCATCAGCTCGGCGCCGCGAAAATTCGCATCCCGCTGGCCATAGGCCACTTGCAGCAGCGGACCTGTCGCGCCGCAGCTTGCGAAAGTATCGGTGCAGAAATTGCCGGTCACCTGTTTGAAAATGAAATCGAGATAGCGCGTGTAATACAGGCTCGCTTCGAAGCGAAGCTGGCCGGTGCTGCGCTTCAGGCCGACTTCGACCGATTCTGCGGTTTCGATTTTCAGATCCGGGTTGCCGATGACGAAGGTGCCGGATGCGCCGTCGGAGCCGCGCGAATAGAGTTCCGGCGCGGCCGGTGCGCGCTGCGCTCGCTGGACACTCAGATTGGCGACCATGTCCCAGGGCAGTGATTTCAGCAGCCCGAAGCTGAAGCTCTTCGGCGTGAAATCGCGCGTCGCTGCGGTTTCGGAGAATGTGTCGGGCGGGGGCAGGAAGTTGCCGGGGAAAATCGGCGCCATGCCGGACACCGAAAGATGTTCGATGCGGCCGGCGGCCTGGAATTTCAGGGTGTCCGAGAGCTGCAATTGTTCGAACACGAAGCCCGCGGCTGTGTCTGTATTGGTGGGCGCAAGCAAGCCGCCGAGCAGGCCGGCAGTGCCGAGCTTGCGATTGCTGGCCTGCACGCCCCAGCTTCCGGTCAATGCACCGAGCGGGGTTGCGACCGCGGCGTGGTCCAGTTCGAAGCGGCCTTCGATTTCCTTGTTGGTGATGGTGTTCTGCAGGCCATCGACGCCGTTGCTGCCGATGCCGAGCTCGCCATGCTTGTAGTCGCTGACGCCGAACGTATAGCGGATCGCGGCGATGCCTTCGGTCGGTGCACGCCATTCGCCCTTGCTGGTCACCTTGGTCTGTTCGAGATCGATGCGAGTCCGCGACGCGGATTCGGCGATGCCGGGGATATGATACAGGCTGGTGATGTGCTGGATCGCGGTGCCGATATAGCCGCCATCGAAGATGTAGGAGCCGCCGACCGACTGGCCCTCCGAGCGGAGCCTCGTATTGGCCTGTACGCCGCCGCCAGGAATTCTGTAGTCGCCGGCGCTGCGGCCGAAGGCGTCGACGTGAATGGCGACGTTGTTGCCTGACGCATCGATGCTGGCTGCGCCGTCGATGCTGCTATCCACCGAGGAGCCACCGCCCTTGATACGCGCGCTGAAATTGTCGGGGACCAGATTTTCCGGAATGCGGTTGTTGCTGGCATTGACGACACCGCCGATGGCCTGATTGCCGTAGCGCAGCGTCGCCGGACCGCGGATCACCTCGATCTTGTCGGCGGATAGCGGATCGACCGGCACCTGATGGTCCTGGCTGAAATCCGACGCGTCCTGGCTGCCGATGCCGTTCTCCTGGATGCGGACGCGATAGTCGTCGAGGCCGCGAATGTTCGGCCTGCTTGCGCCCGGCGCGAAGGTCGATGCCGCGATGCCCGGCTGGGTGGCCAGCAGGTCGGCGATGGACGCCGAGGTCGTGCGCTGCAGGGCGTCGCCGGTCAGCAGGGTGATGGACTGGAAGCCGTCAGCTTCTGTCTGCCGCTCGGCGCTGACCACGATTTCCGACAGCGTTTGCCCTTCCTGGGCCTTTGCCTCGCCAATCCAGACCGACGAGAGGCACGCCGCCCCCGTGATCGATGCCGTCGACGCCCACCACTTCAAACTCACGCCATTCCCCAAACGCTCTGATCTGATGCAAATGCTAATGCGAACTATTCGCAGTAAGGGGTTGGAACCCGTGTATGTCAAGCCGTAGATCGACCGAGCAATGATGAGGCGGGGGCTCAAGAGAGATGAGAAAATGTGCACATCAATATCTTTGTATGCAATTTGAAGCTCCGCCTGAGTCGGCCGGTCGTGAGGGTTGGCCAGGAAATGTCAGTCTAATCAATCGCATAAATGGAGATTAGGCCTTCGTTAAGCTCTGGCACGAAGTTTGCGATGTCTGTTCCCAAACCGATCTGTTCGCGCCTTTGGGAGAGCAAAAATGAAGCGTCGTGATTTTCTGAAAACCGCCACAGGCGCCGCGGCCGGCGCCATGGTCTCCGGCCCGGCGATCTTTTCGCCAGCCAGGGCGGATGCCCGGTCCGAAACCCTGCTGGTCGTTTCCGAAAGCGGACCCAACAATCTCGATATCCATGGCGTCGGCACCAACGTGCCCGGCTATGAGGTGTCGTGGAACTGCTACGACCGTCTGATCGGCCACGAGATGAAGGCAGGCCCCGGCGGGGTGCCCTATTACGACCGCGACAAGTTCAAGCCCGAACTCGCTGAGGACATGACCATCAGCGACATGTCGGCGACCTTCAAGCTGCGCAAGAACGCGAAGTTTCACGACGGCGCGCCGGTGACGGCGAAAGACGTGAAGTGGTCGCTGGATCGCTCTGTGAGCGTCGGTGGTTTTCCGA
Organism: Tardiphaga sp. GW822-FHT04G09; assembly: GCF_058800725.1. Taxonomy (NCBI): domain Bacteria; kingdom Pseudomonadati; phylum Pseudomonadota; class Alphaproteobacteria; order Hyphomicrobiales; family Nitrobacteraceae; genus Tardiphaga; species Tardiphaga sp. GW822-FHT04G09. The sequence continues at coordinate 404,439 of NZ_JBXAMO010000004.1, forward strand.
CCTTCCAGATGAGCGCCGGCTCGCTGAAGAAGCCGGAGCAGTTCGTGATCGTCGACGATCACACCGTGCGGGTCGATTTCGCGACCAAGGATCGCCTGACGATTCCTGATCTCGCTGTCATCGTGCCCTGCGTCATCAATTCCGAACTGGTGAAGAAGAGCGCCACCGAGAAGGATCCGTGGGGGCTCGAATACACCAAGATGCAGACCGCCGGCGGCGGCGCCTACAAGGTGACCAAGTGGACCGCTGGCACCGAAGTGGTGATGGAGCGCAATGACGACTGGGTCTGTGGTCCGATGCCGAAGATCAAGCGCGTGATCTGGCGCATGGTGCCGCAGGCCGGCAACCGGCGTGCGCTGCTGGAGCGCGGCGATGCCGACATGTCCTATGAATTGCCCTACAAGGATTTCCAGGAGATCAAGGCCAACGGCAAGCTCGATGTCGTGTCGCTGCCGTTCTCCAACGGCATCCAGTATATCGGCATGAATGTCACCAAGCCGCCGTTCGACAACCCGAAGGTGCGCCAGGCCGTGGCCTATGCGCTGCCCTATCAGAAGATCGTCGATGCCGTGTTGTTCGGTCTCGCCAATCCGATGTTCGGCGCATCGGCCGACAAGCCCACCGAAGTCGCGTGGCCGCAGCCGCACAAATACAATACCGACATGGCCAAGGCGAAGGCATTGCTCGCGGAGGCCGGCTATCCCAACGGCTTCGAGACCACGATCTCGTTCGACCTCGGCTTCGCCGTGGTGAACGAGCCGCTCTGCGTGCTCGTACAGGAAAGCCTCGCGCAGATCGGTATCAAGACCACCATCAACAAGATCCCCGGCGCCAACTGGCGCACCGAGCTGAACAAGAAGGAGATGCCGCTCTACACCAACGTGTTCTCCGGCTGGCTCGATTACCCCGAATACTTCTTCTACTGGTGCTATCACGGCGACAATTCGGTGTTCAACACCATGAGCTACAAGTCGCCGGAAATGGACAAGCTCATCAACGGTGCGCGCATCGCTGCCGCAACCGGCGACAAGGCGGCCTATGATGCCGACGTGAAGGGCTTCGTCGATCTCGCTTTCGCCGACATGCCGCGGATCCCGCTGTACCAGCCCTATGTCAACGTGGCGATGCAGAAGAACATTTCGGGCTACCAGTACTGGTTTCACCGCCGGCTCGACTACCGCGCGCTGGTGAAGGCGTGAGCGGGCGCGTAGCGAATGGGGAGTAGCGAATAGTGACAGAAAACATCCTGGCTCCATTCGCCATTGACCATTCGCCATGCGCGCGAACCGACGGGAGCTCCGCATGCTGAGCCTGATCGGCAAACGCCTGATGTTCGCGATCCCCTCCCTGATCGGCGTCGTGATCGTCACGTTTCTGCTGACGCGCGCGCTGCCCGGCGATCCCGCGGCCTATTTCGCAGGACCCTCGGCAGACAAGCAGGCGATCGAGGAAATCCGCAAGAAGCTCGGCCTCGACAAGCCGCTGATCGAGCAGTTCTTCCGCTATACGGCGGACCTCGCCAAAGGCGATTTCGGCAATTCGCTGACCACCGGCCAACCGGTGGCCACCGAAATTCGCAATCGCCTGCCGGCCTCGGCGGAGCTGACGCTGCTGGGCCTGCTCGTCTCGGTCATGATCGCCATTCCGCTCGGTATTCTCGCAGCCACCCGGCCGGGCTCGTGGATCGATCACCTCTGCCGGGTGACGACGACGGCGGGCGTGTCGCTGCCGGTGTTCTTCACCGGCCTGGTGCTGGTCTATGTATTCTATTTCAGGCTGGGCTGGTCCCCGGCGCCGCTCGGGCGACTGGATGTGTTCGCATCGACGCCTCCCAATGTGACCGGCTTCTATCTGATCGACAGTCTCATCGCCCGTGACTGGGAAGCCTTCAGGTCCGCCTTCAACCAGTTGATTTTGCCGACGGCGACGCTGGCGATCTTCTCGCTGGCGCCGATCGCCCGCATGACCCGCGCCTCGATGCTGGCGATCCTGTCGTCCGATTTCGTCCGCACGGCCCGCGCCAGCGGTCTGTCGCCGCGCGCCGTGATCGTCACCTACGCGTTCCGCAACGCCATGCTGCCGGTGATCACGACGCTGTCGATGACGTTCTCGTTTCTGCTCGGCGCCAATGTGCTGGTCGAGAAGGTTTTCGCCTGGCCGGGTATCGGCTCATACGCGGTGGAGGCCCTGATTTCGTCGGACTTCGCGCCGGTGCAGGGCTTCGTTCTGACGATGGCCGTCATGTATGTGCTGATCAACCTGGTCATCGACATTCTCTACGGCGTGATCGATCCCCGCGTGCGGCTGGAAGGCTGAGGTGTAAACCATGAACGCTGTCACGCCTGTCGATTCCGAAGCCGTTCCTGCACCGCAGCCTGCGCCCGCAAAACGCACATCCGGCCTTGCCGCGACGCTCTCGCACACGCGCTACATTCTCGGTGAGAATCGCGTCACGGCGTTTGCGTTCGGGCTGCTGGTGCTGATCGTGTTCGCGGCGCTGTTCGGTCCCTATATCGTGCCCTACGATCCGCTCGCCAGCGACACGGCGCAGGCGCTGAAGGCGCCGTCTGCGGCGCACTGGTTCGGCACCGATCAGCTCGGACGTGATATTTTCAGCCGTGTCATTGTCGCGACCCGGCTCGATTTCTTCATTGCCATTGCCTCGGTGGCCCTCGTCTTCGCCATGGGCGGCCTCGCCGGTATCGCCTCGGGCTATTTCGGCGGCTGGACCGATCGCATCGTCGGTCGCATCGCCGATACGATCATGGCGTTTCCGCTGTTCGTTCTGGCGATGGGCATTGTCGCTGCGCTCGGCAACACCGTACAGAACATCATCATCGCCACGGCGATCGTGAATTTCCCGCTCTATGCGCGTGTCGCGCGCGCCGAGGCCAATGTCCGCCGCGAGGCCGGCTTCGTGCAGGCGGCCCGGCTGTCAGGCAATAGCGAGCTGCGCATCCTACTGGTGCATATCCTGCCGAACATCATGCCGATCATGATCGTGCAGATGTCGCTGACCATGGGTTACGCGATCCTCAATGCCGCGGGCCTCTCCTTCATCGGTCTCGGTGTCCGGCCGCCGACTGCGGAATGGGGCATCATGGTCGCCGAAGGCGCGTCCTTCATGGTCTCGGGCGAATGGTGGATCGCGCTGTTTCCCGGCCTCGCGCTGATGATCGCGGTGTTCTGCTTCAACCTGCTGGGCGACGGTCTGCGCGACATCGTCGATCCGCAGCGACGCACGTGAGGGCCCGTTCATGACTGCTCAACCGCTTCTCGACGTCAGCGATCTCACTGTCGAATTCGCTACACGGCGGGGCATCGTCAAGGCCGTGCAGCACGTCAATATTTCCGTGGCCAAGGGCGAGACGCTGGGCATTGTCGGCGAATCCGGCTCGGGAAAATCCGTGACGTCCTATGCGGTGATGCGCATTCTCGACCGCGCCGGCAAGATCGCCGAAGGCTCGGTGATGTTCTCCGGCGTCGACATCAAGGGCGCAACCGAGAACCAGATGCGCGATCTGCGCGGCCGCGAAATCTCGATGATCTTCCAGAATCCGCGTGCGGCCCTGAATCCGATCCGCAAGGTCGGCGACCAGATCGAGGACGTGCTCCGTCAGCATGCACAGGCGGGCAGTGGCACCCGCGCCGAGAAGGCCATCGAAGCTCTCGAACAGGTCAAGATCGCGCGGCCGCGCGAGCGCTATCACGCCTATCCGTTCGAACTCTCCGGCGGCATGTGCCAGCGCGTGGTGATCGCTCTGGCGCTGGCCTGCAATCCGCAGCTCCTGATCGCCGACGAGCCGACCACCGGCCTCGATGTCACGACGCAGAAAGCCGTGATGGATCTGGTCGTCGAGCTCACCAGGAGCCGCGGCATGTCGACGATCCTGATCACTCATGATCTCGGTCTTGCCGCTGCCTATTGCGACCGGGTCGTGGTGATGGAGAAGGGCAGGGTGGTGGAGACGGCGCTGTCGGCCGATATCTTCGCCAATCCGCAACACGCTTATACCAAGAAGCTGATGCAGGCGACGCCGCGGCTCGGCGTCTCGCTGCGCGATCTGCTGCCGGCCGAAGAACGCGCGGCGATGCCGGTGTTCGTCGTCCCCTCCCCCCTTGCGGGGGAGGGTGGCGCGCAGCGCCGGGAGGGGGGTGAGCCACAAGTGCCGTCGCCTGCGGCACCCCCCTCCCCGACCCTCCCCCGCAAGGGGGGAGGGAGCAGCCAGGCCACCGCGCCGCTGTTGGTGATCGACAACCTCGTCAAGGAATATGCCCGCCAGGGCGCGACCGCCTCACTTGCCAGACTGTTCTCGCGCAAGCCGCCGACCGAGCCCGATAAATTCCGCGCGGTCGATGGCATCAGCTTCACGGTCGGGCATGGCGAGAGCGTCGGTCTTGTCGGCGAATCCGGCTGCGGCAAGTCGACGACGTCGATGATGGTGATGCGGCTGATCGACAAGACCTCCGGCCGTATCTCGTTCGACGGTGATGAGATCGGTGAGATCGCTCCGAATGCCTTTGCGCGGTTGCCGCTGCGCAAGAGCATTCAGATGGTGTTCCAGGATCCCACCGACAGCCTCAATCCGCGCTTTACGGCTGCGCGCGCCATCGCCGACCCGATCATGCAGCTCGGCGATATCAAGGGTGCCGATGCCCTGCGTGCAAAATGCGAGGACCTCGCGCGACAGGTCGGCCTGCCGCTCGAATTGCTCGATCGCTTTCCGCACCAGATGTCCGGTGGCCAGAAGGCGCGTGTCGGCATCGCCCGCGCCATCGCGCTGCAGCCGAAGCTGATCATCCTGGACGAGCCGACCGCGGCGCTCGACGTGTCCGTGCAGGCAGTGGTGCTGAACCTGCTGCAGGACCTCAAGCAGTCGATGGGGATGAGCTATTTGTTCGTATCGCATGATTTGAATGTGGTGCGTTTGCTGTGCGATCGTGTCATCGTGATGCGCGCGGGGCGGATCGTCGAGCAGGGCCTGACCGAGGCCGTGCTGGATGCGCCGCAGGATAACTACACGAAGGAACTGCTGTCGGCGATCCCGCATCCGCCGCTGCCGGTTCATTGAGACGAGATCGAGAGAGGGACCGTGGCCGAACCGCTTGATGACTATATCGACGCCGTCGCCGGGGCGTTGGGACTGCCGATCGAAGACGCGTGGAAGCCGTCCGTCCGTGCTAATCTCGCGGTGACGCTGAAGATGGCCGGCATGGTCGATGAATTCCCGCTGCCTGATGAAACCGAGCCCGCGAGCATCTATGCAGCTTGATCCCGTCATCACCCCCGAAGGCGATTGGCGCCCGGCGTCGGACATCGCGCAGGCAGTCGCCGCGAAGAAGATCCCGGCACTTGCGGTCACTGAAGCGGCGCTTGCGCGGATCGCGCAGCACAATCCGGTCCTGAACGCCTTCACCGACGTGACTGCCGACCGCGCGCGCGCCACGGCGAGGGCGCTGGATGCCGCGATTGCCGCGGGCAAAAAGATTGGTCCGCTCGCGGGCGTGCCGTTTGCGGTGAAGAACCTGTTCGATGTCTCCGGCCTGCCGACCCGCGCCGGCTCCAAGATCAATCGGGATCGCCCGGCCTCGACCCGTGATGCGACGCTGGTCGAGCGCATGGAGGCCGCCGGCGCCGTACTGGTCGGCGCGCTGAACATGGGCGAATACGCCTATGACTTCACCGGCGAGAACATTCATGACGGCCCGTCGCGGAATCCGCATGACGTGACCCGGATGACCGGAGGCTCTTCGGGCGGCTCCGGCGGCGCGGTCGGCGGCAGTCTCGTGCCGCTCGCCCTGGGGTCGGACACCAACGGCTCGATCCGCGTGCCATCGTCGTTCTGCGGCATTTTCGGCCTGAAACCGACCTATGGCCGGCTGTCGCGCGCGCGCTCGTTTCCGTTTGTCGCGAGCTTCGATCACCTTGGTCCGTTCGCGCGATCGGTCGAGGACCTCGCGCTGTCCTATGACGCCATGCAGGGACCCGATGATGAGGACGCTGCATGTTCGACCCGTGCCATCGAGCCGGTGACGGCGCTGCTGGCCCGGGACATCGGTGATCTCAGAATCGCTGCGGCTGGCGGATACTTCCGCAAGAATCTGTTTCCGGAGGCCCGGGAAGCCGTTGCCCGCGTCACCAAGGCGCTCGGTGTGACACGCGACGTCGAATTGCCCGAGGCCGCGCGCGCGCGTTCCGCGGCCTATGTCATCTCGACCGTTGAAGGCGCCTCACTGCATCTGGATCGCCTGCGCACGCGGCCGAATGATTTCGATCCGGCGGTGCGAGATCGGTTGCTGGCCGGCGCCATGGTGCCGGCGCCGCTGGTCGACCGTGCGCAGAAATTTCGTCGCTGGTACCGCGCGAAGGTGCTCGAATTGTTCAAGGACGTCGACGTGATCATCGCGCCGGCCACGCCCTGCATCGCGCCGAAGCTGGGGCAGGCGACTTTCCTGCTCGACGGCGTCGAGCTGCCGGTGCGCGCCAATATCGGCATCCACACCCAGCCGATCTCCTTCATCGGCCTGCCCGTGGTCGCCGTCCCGGTCCCGCTCGATCCGATGCCGATCGGTGTGCAGATCATCGCGGCGCCGTGGCGGGAAGACATCGCGCTGCGCGTCGCTTATGCATTGGAGCGGGCCGGCGTCGTCGCCGCTCCATCAGCAAAAGGGTTTTGATATGGAAATTGATCTGCCGGACGTCATCGCCGAAGTGGGCGCGGCTTTCGCACGTTATGAAAAAGCGCTGACGACCAATGATACTGCGGTGCTCGGCGAGCTGTTTCGCAACGATCCGCGAACGATCCGTTACGGGATGGGTGAAAACCTCTACGGCTATGACGAGATCCAGGCCTTTCGCGGTGCACGCTCGCCGGTCGGTCTGATGCGCCGCACCGCACGCACCGTGATCTCAACCTATGGCCGCGACACTGCGGTCGCCTCGACGCTATTTTATCGCGACACGGCTCCGGGTAAGGTCGGCCGACAGATGCAGACGTGGATCCGCTTTCCCGAAGGCTGGCGAATCGTGGCGGCCTCTGTCAGCCTGATCGACGAACCGCAGGGCGCCAAGGGATGAGCTTCGACGACATGCTGATCCAGCCAGGCAAGCCACGCCGCAAGGCGGGCATGACCGGGCCGGTCAGCCGGGTTGATCGCGCTGGTGCGACCACCGGCAAGATGACGCGGGCCGAAGAACTTCGCCTGCAACTGGCCGACGAGATCGTACGCGGCGTGCTGGCCCCCGGCGCCTCTCTCGACGAGACGGATCTGGCGCAACGTTTCAATGTCTCGCGGACGCCGGTTCGCGAGGCGCTGCGCCAGCTCACGGCAAGCGGACTTGTCGACGCGCGCGCGCATCGCGGTGCCGTCGTGGCGCAGCCGTCGGTCGATCGTCTTACGGGGATGTTCGAGGCGATGGCCGAACTCGAAGCGCTATGTGCCGGCCTTGCGGCCGAACGGATGCCGGCGGTGCAACGTCACGGGCTCGAGGCGATCCATGAAGAGCTCCGGGTGCTGAGCTATGACGGCAACCCGGATCGCTTTCACGAGGTGAACGAACGCTTTCACAACGCGATCTATGCGGGCTCGCAGAACGAATATATCGCGGAGATCACCTTGGCGACGCGGGTCCGCGTGCAGCCGTTCCGGCGCGCCCAGTTCCGCAATCTCGGCCGTCTCGCCAAGTCGCAGGCCGAGCATGATCGCGTCGTCGTCGCCATCATGCGCGGCGATCGCAGCGGCGCGGCGGCTGCCATGCGCGCCCATATCGAACTGGTGCGCGGTGAGTACGAGCATTACGCGGTGTCGTTGTAGTCTTGCGGCCGGTCATGCGCGGCCGAATTGATGCTTCAGCTCGGCCTTGGCGCGTTCGAGCCGTCCGAGCTGGGTCTTCGGCAGGTTCTTGCCGGCGCGGTTGATATAGAAAGTCAGCATCGATAGCGCCGAGCGATAGGCACCGGCCTTGCGGCGTGTGCTATGTTCCGCCGAGCGCTTCAGGGAGATCGCGATCTCTTTTGGATCGCGAAGTTTGAACACGCCATGTTTCAGATCAAGCGCATCGCTTGTGTCGGTCACATGCTGCGACCAGCGCTTCGCCGATTTCGATGATCCCGCCTGTTGCCTGGCTGGAGCTCTGCGCGAAGCGGTCTTTCTTGCAACCTTCTTCTTTGCGGTTCTGGCTTTCGGTGCCTTTCGCGAGCCTGTCTTGCGCGATGACACTTTGCGACGGTCGGCCATGATCATCTCCTGAGATCGGCATTTTTCCCGTCAACGGTTGCAGGCGAGACGCGTTCCCACAGGCAAGGCGGAACCATCGGCGACGCCGGTGGTTTATTCAGGGCGAGTTTAAACCGCCGGACACCTCGAGCCCGTGCCGGAAGGCGTCGGGATGTTTGGTGTTTTCAAGCCATGTTTTAAGGTCTTGCCACAGCTGAGGGGGCCCAACACCATGCTTCAGGCCAGTGCGGCATGCCCCGCATAAGCAGTGCGGCCATCCTGATGCCCGAGACGGCAGCCAAGGAAAATCGCATTGTCGAGACGGATATTCCCTCGCGTCTCGACGCATTGCGATGGAGCGGCTTTCACACGCGTGTGGTTCTGGCCCTTGGCATCACATGGATCCTCGACGGTCTTGAGGTGACGCTGGCGGGTGCGCTGTCCGGCGCGCTGAAGGAAGATCCGGCGCTCAAGTTCTCGAACTTCGATGTCGGCTTTGCCAACAGCGCCTATCTCGCTGGCGCCGTGATCGGTGCCCTGGGATTTGGCTGGCTGACGGATCGTATCGGTCGGAAGAAACTGTTCTTCATTACGCTTGCGCTTTATCTCACGGCGACTGCCGCGACGGCGCTGTCATGGAATCTTGCCAGCTATGCCCTGTTTCGATTCCTGACAGGTGCGGGCATCGGCGGGGAGTATACCGCGATCAATTCGACCATTCAGGAGCTTGTACCGGCGCGTTATCGCGGCTGGACCGATCTGGTGATCAATGGAAGCTTCTGGCTGGGCGCTGCCATGGGCGCGGTTTGCGCCATCGTCTTGCTGGACCCCGCAGTGATCTCGCAATCCTACGGCTGGCGGCTGGCCTATTTCACCGGTGCTGTCCTGGGCCTCATCGTGCTGTTCATGCGGATGTGGATTCCGGAAAGCCCGCGCTGGCTGATGATCCACGGTCAGCCGCAGCGCGCCGAAGAGATCGTGGCCGATATCGAAACCTCCGCGGATCAGAAGGCCAAGCCATCTGCTCTGTCCGCGCTGCCGAAGATCAGGCTGACGATGCGCCATCATACGCCCCTGAAGGACGTCGCACGGACGCTGTTCGTGCTGTATCGCCAGCGGTCGCTGGTCGGACTTGTGCTGATGGCGTCGCAGGCGTTTTTCTACAACGCGATCTTCTTCACCTATGCGCTGGTACTGACGGATTTCTTCGGCATCCCGTCCAACCATGTCGGCTGGTACATCCTGCCCTTTGCCGCAGGTAATTTTCTCGGGCCGCTGCTGCTCGGCCGGCTGTTCGATACGCTTGGACGCCGCTTCATGATTGCAGTCACCTACGGTGTGTCGGGTGTGTTGCTCGCGATCTCCGGCTATCTGTTCTCGATCGATGCCTTGAGCGCGCAGAGCCAGACCATCGCCTGGATGGTCATCTTCTTCTTCGCCTCGCCGGCGGCGAGTGCGGCCTATCTCACCGTCAGCGAGACTTTCCCGATCGAGGTCCGCGCATTGGCGATCGCTCTGTTCTACGCCATCGGTACCGGGATCGGCGGCGTTGCCGGGCCGGCGCTGTTTGGCGTGCTGATCGATACCGGCTCACGCAACAGCGTGTTTGCCGGCTACCTTTTTGGCGCTGTCCTGATGATCGCGGCCGCGATCGTCGGCTGGCGCTATGCCATCGCAGCGGAACGCCAGCCGCTTGAATCAGTTGCACGGCCGCTGGCCGTAGTGGAGTAGTCTTATGAACATGCCTCAGAAAATTATCGAAATTCCTGTCGACGATGCGCCGCATTCCGAAGAGGTGCTGTATCCGGGTGCGGAATTGCCGCGGCTCAGCGAATGCGCGCTGCTGCTCGATATCGACGGTACGCTGCTCGATCTGGCGCCGACGCCGCGTGAGGTTTGGGTGCCGCCGGATCTGGCGACGTCCATGGGCAAGCTGCTGCAGCGCACGAATGGCGCCATGGCGCTTGTCTCAGGCCGTTCGATCAACGACATCGATCTGATTTTCGCGCCGATGCAGTTTCCGGCGGTCGGTGGTCATGGTGCCGAGATGCGACTGTCGGCAGAGAATGAATCGGTTGCGGCCGGTGCGCCGCCGATGGACAAGGAATTGAAGCGTCGCCTTGCTGCCATTGCGAAGTTGAGCCCGGGTATTCTGCTCGAGGACAAGGGCTATGCGCTCGCGCTGCATTACCGTCTCGCGCCGCATGCGGAGAAGGCGATCTATGATGCGGTCTCCGCGATCCGTGCAGACCTGCCGAATGCGCCGATTGAAGTGCTGCCCGGCAAGGCTGTCTGCGAGATCAAGCCGGCTGGTGTGACCAAGGCGACGGGCGTGATCGAGTTGATGACGCATGAGCCGTTCAGCGGGCGTCGTCCGATCTTTATCGGCGATGACGTTACCGATGAATCGGTATTTGCGATCATGCCCGGCATGAATGGTCTCGCATTCTCCGTCGGCCGCCGTGCGCAAGGTGTGTCGGGTCACTTCGACGAGCCGCGCGACGTGCGTGCGTGGCTTGCACGTTTGCTGATCGACGATGCAGCGAAATCGAAATAGCGGCGCGCAACGCCATCCATGCTGACGTGAATGGAACCCGTTGAAAGGGTGGTTCCATTGTCGCATGCCCGAATTTGGTTTCAATTGGGTCGAATGGTGACGAGGAACCATATTGATGAACGGACGTTTATCAATGTGTGCAATCAGGAGGGGACCCTGTGAATCTCGTCGTCGTCTCAAACCGTGTATCGCGCGCCTCGGCGAATGAGCCGATGACCGGCGGTCTGGCAGCAGCGTTGCTGCCTGTGGTGGAGAACTCTGGCGCGATTTGGGTGGGTTCCAGCGGTCGTGTGCGCGACGGCGCGCAAAAGGAGCCGTTTGCTGAAATAGAGGCGCTGGGCGCCGGTGCGCTGGCGATGCTCGATCTCCCGGCAGCACATTATGGCGGTTACTATGAGGGCTTCGCGAATTCAGCGTTGTGGCCGGCCCTGCATTCCCGCACCGATCTGATCCGGACCTGTCACGACGATTATCAATCCTATCGCGAAGTGAACTCGTTTTTTGCGCGCGCGCTGCTGCGGTTCCGCAAGCCGGATATCGCATTCTGGGTTCAGGATTACCATTTCCTTGCGCTCGGTGCGGAATTGCGCGCGCTTGGCGTGACGCATCCGCTTGGCTTCTTCCTGCACACGCCCTGGCCGACGCGCGACATTTTCGGCGGCGTGCCGCATCATCGCGCGCTCGTCGAGGCGATGCTCGCTTACGATCTGATCGGCTTCCAGACCGAAGGCGATCGCGACAACTTCCTGTCCTATGTCGATGGCGAACTGTGCCTGGACACGACCGGTGGCGTGGTGATGTCGCGCTATGGCGCGTCGCGCTGCGCCGTGTTTCCGATCGGTATCGATCCCGCAAAGTTTGCTGCGCATGCCGCCAAGGCGGCGTCGCATCCCGATGTGTCGCGTCTGCGCCGCAGCCTGAACGGCGAGAAGCTTGCCATTGGCGTCGATCGCGTGGATTATTCAAAAGGTCTCGTCAATCGTATCGAGGCGTTCGACCGCATGCTGGAGCTGCAGCCGCAGTTGAAGCGCACGGTGTCGTTGCTCCAGATCGCGACGCTGTCGCGCGGCACGATCGAGGCCTATGGCGATCTGCAGAGCCAGCTTGCGAAACTGGTGAGCGACGTGAACGGGCGCCACGGTGAAGTCGACTGGACGCCGATCCGCTATCTCAACAAGGGCTTCAGCCAGACGGTGCTCGCTGGCCTCTATCGCACCGCGCAGGTCGGTGTGGTCACCCCGCTGCATGACGGCATGAATCTGGTTGCCAAGGAATATGTCGCAGCGCAGAACCCGGTCGATCCCGGTGTCTTGGTGCTGTCGAAATATGCCGGTGCCGCCCACGAACTCGACACGGCCCTGCTGGTCAATCCGCATGATGTGGACGGCATGGCGCGCACCATCGCGACTGCGCTGTCGATGCCGTTGCTGGAGCGCCGCATGCGCTGGGAAGCCATGATGGCGAAACTGCGCGCCAGCACCATTCAGGACTGGTTCGCCGATTTCGTCCATGCGCTTCAGCAGGCCCATGCCGCCAATGACAAGATGCCGCTGGATACGCTGCCGGTTGAGCCGCCCGTACTCTGGCCGGTGCGGTCGCTGGGCGCCGGGGTCGGGAGCCGATTCCACTGATCGGCTGTGTCGGTCTGCCAGACGGTGCGGTCCTTCGGGGTCTGCTGGCGCCCGGATTGCTGCGCCAACGCGTCCCAGGCCGATTCGCCGCTCGCCAGGGCGGCCAAGCCGCCCCCAGACTCCTCCGAATTCCCTATATCCTTCAATAATTTGAGAAAAACCGCCCGGGCAACCCGGCGGTCCCTTGCAAATCTCGCTCCGGCCCGTCATGAGAAGGCGCGCCGGAGAGATGGCCGAGTGGCTTAAGGCGCACGCTTGGAAAGCGTGTGTGCGGGAAACCGTACCGTGGGTTCGAATCCCACTCTCTCCGCCAGCCGATCGCGCCCATAGACATGGCGGACCGCGCGCTCGGCGGCCGCATAGATCATGCTGCGGATAGGGTCGCGATGTGGCTGCATCATCGGATGGGTGACGTCGACCATCACGAGGTCTGCCTTGCAGCCGGCTTCGAGTTTGCCGATGTCGTCGCGGCCGAGCGCCTTCGCGCCGACCGTGGTGGCAGCCTCAAACAGACCGGTCGAATTCAGTCCGCGCGGATGCCCGGCCATGAGCCGCGAGGTCATGGTCACGTTGCGCATTTCCTCGATCATGTTGTGCGGATAGGTGTCGGTGCCGATCGCCACGGCGATGCCGGCAGCCCGATAGCGGCCGGCGTCGCGCAGCGCGATGCCGCGGCGCATGAATACGGTCGGGCAATGCGCGACGGTCGTCCCGGTCTCCTGCAGCAGCGCGAGATCGCGCCGCGTGTGCCACGGCGTCAGTGGGTGATCGTCGACGAAGATGGCGTGGCCGACCAGCGTTGTCGGGCCGAGCACGCCGAGTTCGCCGAGCCACTGGATCGGCGTCACGCCATGACGGCGGACGATCTCATGGAATTCCGACACCGACTGGCCGGCATGGGTCTGCCACGGAATGCCGCGGCGTTTGGCTTCGGCATAGCTGTCGCGCATCAGAGCGGGCGTACAGGTGTCGATCTGCGCCGGGCACATCATGCCGGAGAGACGGCCTGACGGATGCGCCTCCGCTGCGTCGATGACGGAGAAGGCATGCAGCATGGCGTCCTCGCCGGCCTTCTCGTTCCATTCGTAGTCGACCAGCGTGCCGTTCGGCGTGAACCAGCGCGCCGAGCGGAACATCGGCGCGAGGCAGACGCGCAATCCGCTCTCGGCGGCGAGATCGAGCCATTGCGGATGTGCAATCGAAAGATCGGCGACGGTGGTCACGCCGGAAAGCAGCAGTTCCGAATAGGCGACGCGGACGCAATCCGGCACGCCCTCCGGATCCGGGCGCAGGATCGGCATGTATTCGTAGAGCGATGAATTATAGAGCCCTGGCGAGCCGATCTCGTCGAGGAACCCCTTGTTGAGCGGTTCGCTGGACGGGTGTGAGTGGATATCGACCAGGCCGGGCATGACCATGAAGCCGCGGCCGTCGATGGTCTCATCAGCCTCGCCCTGATAGCTGCGGCCGGCAAAGACGATCCTGCCGCCGTCGAAAGCCACGTCACCGCCGGTGACATAGGTGTGGCTGTTCTGCGCAGCGTCCCATGCCACGACATAGTCGGCATTGCGGATGACCGTGATCGTCATGGCGATATTCCCCCTATGCGTTTGGCGCTTCAGCTCGATGTCGAGATCCGCACGATTGCACGGCGCAGCATCTCGCGCGCTCCTTATTCGGCTGCGACCGCGATCTGACCGAGCCTGTCGAAGACGACGTCGCCACCCAGAATGGTGAGGTCGCAGCGGGTGTCCGTCTCGACCTCATCGGGCGCGCAGCTGAAGACGTCGTGGCTGAGCACGGCGATATCCGCGAGCTGGCCCGGCACAAGGCGGCCGACACGCTCTTCGGCGAATTGCGTATACGCCCCGAAATAGGTGTAGGCGTGGATGGCTTCTGCCATCGACAGCTTCTGCCCTTCGCCCAGCAATGTATGTCGGTTGGACATGCGCGTCGTCATCGTGAACAGGTTCTTGAACGGATCGGTGGTGGAGACCGGCGCATCCGAGCTTGCTGCCGGATGCAGACCTGCGTCGAACCACTTGCGCATGGGATAGGCGACGTCGGTGCGGGCCTGGCCGAGATTGGTGATGTAGAGATCGCCGAATTCATACATGAAGACCGGCTGCGGCACCGGATCGATGCCCGATGCAGCCATGCGTGCGATCTGGCCGTCGCTGAGGAAGCCGCAATGTTCGATGCGATGGCGGCGGCCGAGGATCGGCTTCTCCGCCGTCGAGGCTTTCTCGATCCCTGACAGCACCTGCTCGATGGCGGCGTCGCCGATGGCGTGGATGGCGAGCTGGTAGCCGAGATTGTGATAATGCGCGAGATAGTCGTGCATTTCCTTGTCGGTGTAGCAGAAGATGCCGCGGTTATCGGGATCGCCGACCAGATACGGCTCGCTCATCGCGGCGGTGAGGCCGCCGGCGCTGCCGTCGCCGAACACTTTCATCGCGCCGTAGCGCAGCATGCCGACCTCGCGCCCGAAGCGATAACCCGCGGCATGTGCCTGATCGCCGATGCCGTCGGTATTGCCATAGATGCAGACCCAGGTGCGGATCGGCAGCGCGTTCGATTTCGCGAGATGCTCATAGGCATCGATCTCGTCCATGCCTGCGGACATGCCGACGGCGGCGTCCATCACGCTGGTGAAGCCCTGCGACAGCATGAAGCGGCCGGCGCGGTCGATCGCGTCGCGCAGGCGCTCGGCGCCCGGCTTCGGAGCGGCATCGACGATCAGGCGCAGCGCGCGTTCCGCGAGCAGGCCGGTGAGCTTGTTGTCGCGGCGCTCGATCATGCCGCCATCGGGCTGCGGCGTGTTGTGGCCGATGCCGGCCGCGCGCATCGCCTGGGTGTTGATCACGGCGACATGGCCACAGGTGCGCTTGAGATAGACCGGATTGTTCGGTGCAACCTGATCGAGCTCTTCGGCAGTGGGGTGGCGCTTTTCCGCGAGTTCGTAATGGTCGTAGCCGCGGCCATTGATCCATTCGCCGGGCTTGGCGGTCCTGGCCTGTTCGGCGACGCGGCGCAGGATCTCGCCGATGCTGTTGGCACCGGTCTCCGGCCGCAGGTTGATTTCGGTCATGGTCAGGCCGAGCGGCAGCAGATGCATATGCGCATCGTTCAGGCCCGGGATGGCGGTGCGGCCGGCGAGTTCGATGATGCGCGTCTCCGGGCCGGCAAGCTCGGCGATGGTCGCTGCGCTGCCCGTGGCCAGTACGCGTCCCGATGCGATCGCGATGGCTCCGACGAAACCTTCGTTGAGACCACAGAACACGCGTCCTCCGGTCAGGATGAGGCTCGGCTTTTCCATTGCTACTCTACCTTTTATTCACGGAATCGATTGCAGCGACGGGTACGCCAGAAATAATCAGCGGAGCAAGATCGCAGATTGTGCAGTGTGAGCCTGCAGACGGGGCAACGTGCGGCATATCGCGCTTTATGCTGGAATTTTTCTCGCAGGACAGGAATTGGACACCTGCCATGCGCGTCACGCAGCGACATTTGCGTGAGGCGCGCGTCGGTGTAGGATTCTCCGAATGTCCGGAGTCGATGTGATGACGACCAATACTCAAGCTGCAACCCGTGCGACGGTCGAAATCCCGAGCATCCCCCGTGACGCCGAGGGTCCGGTGTTTCGCGAGCCGTGGGAGGCCCAGGCCTTTGCCATGGCCGTGACGCTGCATGAGCGCGGCGTGTTCACCTGGCCGGAATGGGCTGCGGCGCTGGCTGCCGAGATCAAGCGCGCCCAGGCCGGTGGCGATGCCGACACCGGCGAGACCTATTACCGACACTGGCTGGCGACGCTGGAAAATCTGATCGCCGAGAAGGGCGTGACGACGGCGGATGCGCTGCATCGCTATCGTGATGCGTGGGATCACGCCGCCGATCGCACGCCGCATGGCCAGCCGATCGAACTGACGCCGGCGGATTTCCATTAGCCGTAGGATGGGTAGAGCGCAGCGAAACCCATCGACTCCCTGCGCGACAGTTGATGGGTTTCGCTTCGGCGCTGTGCGCCTGCGCTCTCCCCATCCTACGCGCTGAAAACTACGCCAGCGCCTTCACCAGTGCATTGAAGAACGCATTGTCCGCCACCGCCGGGTTCACCATCGTCGGTGGCTTCGACCGCGCGCTCAGCACCGCGCAGATCACGCGATGCTTCGGGTTGATATAGAGCATCTGCCCGAAGATCCCGCGTGCGGTGAAAGCGCCGTCATCGAGCGAGCCGTCCGCGCCCGGTACGATCCACCACATATAGCCGTAATCGACGCGCTGGCCGTTGATCTCACGCGCGGCGCCGGCCGCACGCATCCAGCCTTCCGGCAGCACGCGCTCTCCATCAATCACGCCGTCGTCGAGAATGAAACGGCCGAAGCGTGCATAGTCGCGCAGGGTGGCGAACAGGCCGCTGCCGGCGACCTCGAGGCCATCAGGGGCTTCCAGCCACCAGCATCCATCAGCTTCCATGCCGAGCTTCGACCAGATCTTCTCGGAGAGATAATCGCTCAGCCATTTGCCGGTGGCGGCCTTCACCAGCGCGCCGACCACATGGGTGTCTCCGGTCGAGTAGCACCATTGCGTGCCGGGCGCCGCGGCGCGCGGACGCTCCGCCATGTAGCGCATGATGGCGCCGGGCTGCTGGGCCACCTGCAATTCGAGCATCTTGCGGCGTTCGGACTGCGCGTCGGTCTGGTCGTCGCTCCAGCGCACGCCTGACGTCATCTGCATCAGCGTTTTCACGCTGACCCCCTCGAAGGCGGTGCCGGAAAATTCGGGAAGATAAGTCACCAGCGGATCGTCGACGCTCTTGATGTACCCGTCCTGGATGGCAGCGCCGATCAGTGTGGTGCTGAAAGATTTCGCCATCGACATCGACAGCCAGCGTGTCGATGCCTCAATACCGAGATCGTAATGTTCGAGCAGAACCTCGTCGTCCTTCATCACCAGAATTCCGGCGACGCGGTTGCGCGAGACATAGTCGTAGATGTCGTAACTCGCGCCATTGGAGACGATCGGAAAGTCAGGCAGCGTGTGCTTGCTATAGATCAGTGGCCGCACCGGCGCGCCCGCCTTGATGGTGCGGGTCGCGAAATTCATCTCGGGCGTGACGAAGGTCCGCAGGTGATCGATCGGCATCGACTTGCCGGCATAGGATCTGACGATCGCGTCGGTTGCAGTCGGGGTCTCTGTCGCGGAAGCCTGACGAATGGTGCTGCCGGCTTCGCCTGCACCCGGCGCCTCATGTGTCACAGTCAACGGTCTGTCCTGTATCTTCGGGCGCGTCGATACGCCTGCAGATTTACTATGGCAGGGCAGAGGGGCTGTCGAGGGTGCAGAGGTTGAAACGCGCGGTGCGCCGGGATCGCCGGCGAGTCCCGCTGATCTCGGGATCACCTGCGCATCACGCTGATTTACGTCAAATCGTTCCGGTGTCCTGATGCGACAATCAGCGGACCGCCGTGGTGTTCGAGCTGGTGAGCGCGGTCGGCTGGCCGGCCTTGATGATCCGGGCCGTCTGGGTGCCGTCGCTGGTGCCCGTGCGGGCGGCGATGCCGAAAGCTGCAACCGCGATGCCGGCAACCAGGGCGACAACGACGATCTTCAGATGCGTGCTGCGGTCTGCGCTGTGGATCGAGTGGTTCATGGCGGCCTCCTGCCGTCTACGCGGCTACCTGTTGCGTGGACGTGTAGTCCCGGCCGGTTTCCAGCCGATGGCGTCCATGTAGAAAATTGTTTCGTGGATGCGGAGATTTGTTTCGTCGCGTAACCGGATACGTACGAGCAGAGCGTTTCAGGTCGGTCGGCGGTACTGCGTCACCCCTATTGTTCGAGGCCGGGGAATGACGCGTGTGGCCGGGATTGCCTCAAACATTTTTTCCTATCTCTATTGACAACATCCCCATCTTGATTATTTTCCCCTTCGTCCCGCCCCACCGAGAGGGGCGATCGCGATCGTCACGATTGCGGGGCGGGATGCGGTGGACGCCGGAGATGCGGCGTCACGGGATGTGTGGGGTACCGGCTGTCTGCGGGCAGGCCGCATCGCCTGTGGTCAGGATACCACTGGGACAGGCGCACGGCTTGCCTTCGGATGGAACGGGCCCGCGGATCAAGTGACGGACGACCAGATTCGAAACGCGTCCGGCCCAAGAGCTGCGCTCCCCCGGCCCTGTCGCGCAGGGCCAAACAAGGGTGACCTTGATCGGTTGCTTGGGCAAGCATCGGCAAGTCGACAAAACACCGCAGGCGGAACGTCGGGCAGTCGCCCGTGCTTTCCGAAAGTCCTGATGCATATCCTTGCGGAAGACCGCATCGGCATCAGGCCCAGGGGTGCATCGGGCACCCGGCGTTCCGCACGCCCTCTCACAAGGGGGCGGGAAGGAATGCGCAAAACTCGGACGCGCAAGCGCCGCGAGAATGCGAACACATGTTTTCAACTCACCGTAGCACCGGCGGTCAGCCCCGCTCAATTTAGGTAAGCACTGCTGCTTGTCATTGTGGAGGACGGACCTAAAAACTCCCCCCGTGAAGATCATGGGCAGACGAGGATCAGAATGATCATCAAGCCCAGCACATCATGGCACAGCCGCTCGCCCCTCAGCAGGTTGGCGCACGTCCTCGAACGGATCGGACTCGCTTTGCTCGGGGCTGCCTGCGGGTTGTTCGTTGCCGAGGCCAGTCGCTTCATCGACCTCATTGGTTCGGGTGAAGCCGTGCTCGCCATGATCATTTACGGAGCTGTCGGCTTCTATCTCGGGATCGATCTGCCCCAGATTCCTCCGGATTACCGCACGCGTCTGCCGCAATGGCGCGGGCTGGGCAACAGTGCGGATATGGTGGAGCTGCTCACTGCGGCCGGTACTTTCATAACGTCGGTGACGGCTATCACGTCAGTCTCCAGTATCATTCTGGGCGAAACAATGGGTGCCCGCACGGCTGGCATCATCTGCGTGAGCTGGGCAATCGGCGCCACCATGCAGATCGCCGCCGGTATCATCGCGCGAATAACGTTGGGCCGTGCCGTGAAAAAGGCGAAGCTCGCGCTCTTCTTCCGGTGAAAGGTCAGGACCATCTCGACTGACGGAGTTCGAACATGCCGCTCTATATGTATCAGGCTGCCTACACGCCGGAATCATGGGCCGCGCAAATGAAGAATCCACAAAACCGCGTTGAATCTGTTGGACGGCAGACGACGGAGGTAGTCGGAGGACAATTGATCGGTGGTTGGTATTGCCTCGGCGAATATGACGTGATGCTGATCGCCGATGTGCCGGATATCGAGAGCATGGCGGCCATCGCCGTTGCGATCGCGGCCGGTGGCGCCATCAAGTCCAGCCAGACGACGGCATTG
Organism: Tardiphaga sp. GW822-FHT04G09; assembly: GCF_058800725.1. NCBI lineage: Bacteria > Pseudomonadati > Pseudomonadota > Alphaproteobacteria > Hyphomicrobiales > Nitrobacteraceae > Tardiphaga > Tardiphaga sp. GW822-FHT04G09. The sequence goes on from NZ_JBXAMO010000004.1 coordinate 424,204, forward strand.
ATGACCGGGGCAGAACTTGTGGCGGCCCTGAAGAAGTCGGGGGCCGTCATCAAGGGTTACAAGCCTGCCCGATAGACATCGGTGGCTTTGATCGCCCGAATTGGACCGAGCCCATTGACCTTTTGATGCTGGAGACGTTCGTGCTCCGGGCGCAGAACCGCTGCTATTGTCCCGGCGTCGCATTCACCAGAGCGAGAATCTCCGCGCCGTAATGTTCCAGCTTCTTGTCGCCGATCCCCGGGATTTCGCGAAGCTGGTCGAGCGTTGTGGGATGCGCGCTTGCGATGCCGTCGATGGTGGCGTCGTGCAGCACGACATAGGCGGGCACGTTGCGCTTCTTCGCCACTTCGGAGCGCCAGGCGCGCAGCACGGCGAGCAGATCGGGATTGGCATTGTCGCTGCGCGGTGCCGCGAGATCACCGCGGCGGGATTTGCTGCGCGGGGCACGGCCGGTGCCGCCGGTTTCCTCGCGGAACATCAGCTCGATCTCGCCCTTCAGCACACCGCGCGCTTCTTCGGTGAGCTTCAGCGCATTGAACGCGTCCGCATCCGCATAGAGAAAGCCGCGCGCCACCAGTTGCCGCATCACCGCACGCCATTGCTTCTCGGTGAGCTCGCCGCCGATGCCGAAGACCGAGAGCTTGTCGTGGCCGAATTGCTTGACCTTGTCGGTGAGGCGGCCGATCAGCACGTCCACCAGATGCATGGCACCGAATTTCTGCCCCGTACGATAGGCGCAGGACAAGAGCTTCTGCGCGGCGACGCTGCCGTTCCAGACCTTGGGCGGCGTCAGGCAATTATCGCAATTGCCGCAGCGCGTGCCGGTGGTCTCTTCGCCGAAGTAACCCAGCAGCCGCGTGCGCCGGCAATCGACGGTCTCGGCGAGGCCGACCAGCGCATCGAGCTTGCCGATGGACACGCGCTTGAAGGTCTCGGAGCCGGTGGACTCGTCGATCATGCGGCGCTGCTGCACGATGTCGGACAGGCCATAGGCCATCCAGGCATTGGACGGCTTGCCGTCGCGGCCGGCGCGGCCGGTCTCCTGATAATAGGCCTCGATGCTCTTCGGCAGATCAAGATGGCAGACGAAACGCACGTCGGGCTTGTCGATGCCCATGCCGAAGGCGACGGTGGCGACGATCACCACACCGTCTTCATTGATGAAGCGGTCCTGATTGGTCTCGCGCAGGCGCGCGTCGAGACCGGCGTGATAGGGCAATGCGAGAATGCCCGCCTTGTTCAATGCGGCTGCGGTGTCCTCGACCTTGGCGCGCGACAGGCAATAGACCACGCCGGCTTCGCCGGAATGCCGGTCGCTGATGAAAGCCTGCAACTGCTTCTGCGCGTTGGTCTTGTCGACGATTTCGTATTTGATGTTGGGCCTGTCGAAACTCGCCACGAAATTCGGGGCGTCGTCGAGACCCAGCCGCTGCACGATCTCCTGCCGGGTCAGATCGTCGGCGGTGGCCGTCAGCGCGATGCGCGGAACGTTCGGGAACCGTTCGGCGATGACCGAGAGGCCGATATATTCGGGCCGGAAGTCGTGGCCCCATTGCGCCACGCAATGCGCCTCATCAATGGCAAAGAGGGCGATCCGGGCACGGCCGAGCATTGCGAGGCAGCGCGGTGTGACCAGCCGCTCCGGCGCGACATAGAGAAGGTCGAGTTCGCCGGCGAGCAATTGCCGCTCGACCTCGTTGGCTTCGTCCCAGGAGAGCGTGGAATTCAGCACCGCCGCCTTGACGCCCGCTTCGAGGAGGCCAGCGACCTGGTCGCGCATCAGCGCGATCAGGGGCGACACGACGATACCGCAGCCCGGGCGCAGCAGGGATGGCAACTGATAACACAGGGACTTGCCGCCGCCGGTCGGCATCAGCACCAGGCAATTGCCGCCATCGGTCACGTGGCGAACAATATCTTCCTGCGCACCGCGAAACCCCGGCAGGCCGAACACCGAATGCAGCACGGAAAGTGCGTCCGAGGTCTGGAACGCGTCTGGCTGATTTTTCGATTGACGCGAGGCGCCGGCGGGAACGGACATGGCGCAGGTCTATTCCTGATTCGCCGGTCGCGTATATCCTGGGGGATGCGTCGTTCCCTGGGAAAATGGGCATTTCGCGGGGAATGTCTCAGTCCCTGACATCGCGACGTTTCGCCTTGATCGCGCCGCTTTACCCCTGTCGATGAACCGGTCTAAGACAGGACAGCGCAAGCGCGCCGGCGTCGCTGCAATCGGGCAAAAAGAAAAGCCGTATGCCATTCATTTTGCGAATCTTTTCATGGCTTCTGAACCGTCGTCGCGGACCCAGGATCCGTTGGCTGGCGGCCAATGAGAATGCCGCGCGAAAAGCACGCCGGAAATTCAGGAAGGGGCCGAAATCCGCGATCCTGTCCCATGTCATCGCGCATCGGCCGCCGGTGACGCTGGTGGGGCGGCTGCCCGCGGTCGAAATCTGGAACCTGTCCGATCCGAAGCGTGTCGCGCTGTTATATCTGCAGCATGGCCGCCGGTTGCGGCTGCCGGCACCAAAGGCGCTGATGGACGATGCGGTGAAGCGGGCCCGCGCCGCGGAATAGAGCAGCTCTCGTTTGCCGGACTGCGGACACCCTTGACGCACGTTCCCTGAGCGGGGAAGGTTCGCGCGTTTCCACGTTCCAGCAATGAAAGACTTCTGCATGATCAAGCGTCTCGGTCCCGGCAAGCGTCTCAGCCAGGCTTCCATCCATGGCAACACCGTCTATCTCGCCGGTCAGGTTCCCGATGAATATAGCGGCGACGTCAAGACGCAGACCAAGCAGGTGCTCGACAAGATCGACGCGCTCCTCAAGGAAGCCGGCACCGACAAGAACAACATCCTCAGCGCCACCGTCTGGCTGCCGAATATCAACGATCGCGATGCCATGAACACGATCTGGGATGCGTGGGTGCCCGACGTCGGTCCGGCACGCGCCTGCGTCGAGTCGAAGCTCGCCGACCCTGCCATCAAGGTCGAGATCGCCGTCATCGCAGCGATTCCGTAAGCGATGTCACCCGTTGCCATTGCGGTCGCCCCCAACGGCGGCCGCAAGGTCAAGGCCGACCATCCCGCCGTGCCGCTGACGCCGGCGGAGCTGGCGGTGGCGGCCGCGCATTGCTGTGAGGCAGGTGCGGCCATGATCCATGCTCATGTCCGCAATCCCGATGGCAGTCATCTGCTCGATGCGGCGGCCTATCGGGACGCCATCGCGGCCATCCGCAGCGCAGTTGGCGACAGGCTCGTGATCCAGATCACCTCCGAGGCGCTCGGCAAATACACGCCCGCGCAGCAGCGCGCCGTGGTGCAGGCGGTGAAGCCGGAAGCGGCGTCGCTGGCGCTGCGCGAACTGGTGCCCGATGCCGGCGAGGAGCAGGCCTTCGCCGATCTTCTCGGCTGGATGAAGCGCGAGCGCGTGACGCCGCAGATCATTCTCTACGATGCGCAGGATGCCATCAGGCTGGCCGAGTTTCGCAAGCGCGGGCTGGTGCCGTTCGAGAAGCTGCCGGTGCTGTTCGTGCTCGGCCGTTATACGGCGGGGCAGACATCAAGCCCGGCCGATCTGTTGCCGTTCGTGGATGGTGCTGCGCCAAAATTCGAGCATTGGAGCGTCTGCGCCTTCGGTGCGCAGGAGACCGCCTGCGTCACCGCGGCCGCATTGCTCGGCGGCCATATCCGCGTCGGCTTCGAGAACAACGAGTTGTTGCCGGATGGCTGCCGCGCCAAGGGCAATCAGGATCTGGTTGCCGCCGCGCGACGCGCGATCGAGGCGGTTGGATTGAAGCACGCGACGGCGGATGAGCTGCGCGCCGCAACGGCAGAGTAATCCACGCGCCGCGCATTCTTCCTTCTCCCCGCTCTGCGCGGGGAGAAGGAGCGCACTGCCGGCGCCAAGATGACTTATTCCTACGATTACTTCCTCAAACCACCACTCACTCGAACCACGGCCATTCCGCGCCGCCATCATGGGTGACGGCGCCGCCCGGTGCCTGGCCCACGAGCCTGGCATATTTCGCCAGCGCACCGGCGCGGTGCCGCGGCGGGCGCTGGGTCCATGCGGCCTTGCGCGCCGCAAACTCCGCCTCACTGATCATCAAATCCAACCGCTTCGCCGGGGCATCGATGCGGATCGGATCACCATCGCGCACCAGCGCGAGTGGACCGCCGATATAGGCCTCCGGCGAGACATAGCCGATGCACATGCCGCGCGTTGCGCCGGAGAAGCGGCCGTCGGTGATCAGCGCGACCTTCTCGCCCATGCCTTGGCCGTAGATGAGCGCGGTGACTCCGAGCATCTCGCGCATACCGGGGCCGCCGACCGGACCCTCGTTGCGGATGATCAGCACGTCGCCTTCCTTGTAGCTGCGATCCTTCACGGCGGCGACGCAGCTCTCTTCATCCTCGAACACGCGCGCCGTGCCCTCGAACACCGTCTTCTTCAGGCCGGCGACCTTGATCACCGCGCCATCGGGCGACAGATTGCCCTTCAGCACCGCGACGCCGCCATCCGGCTGGATCGGCTTCGATGAACTGTAGATGATCTCGCCATCGGCCTTGTTGGCGTTGCCGTATTCTTCCGCGATGGTTCGGCCGGTGATGGTGATGCAGGAGCCATCGATATGGCCGCTCTCGACCAGTGCACGAATGACGACCGCCGTGCCGCCGATGTCATGGACATCCTTGGCGACATATTTGCCACCGGGCCGCAGGTTGCCGATCAGCGGCGTGCGGGCGAACACCTCACCGACATCGTCGATAGTGAATTTGATGCCGGCCTCATTGGCGATGGCCGGCAGATGAAGTGCGGCATTGGTCGAGCCGCCGGTGGCAGCGACGATGGCGGCGCCGTTCTCCAGCGACTTGCGTGTGACGATATCGCGCGGTAGCGGGCCATTGTTGCGCAGCATGTCCATCACCAGACGTCCGGCGCGCCGGGCGAATTGTGCGCGCTCCGCATAGACGCCGGGGATCATCGAGACATTGGGCATGGTGATGCCCAGCGCTTCGGAGACCATCGCCATGGTATTGGCGGTGAACTGGCCGGCGCAGGCGCCGATGGTCGGCAGACACGCGCGTTCGATGGCGTCCAGCTCCTGCTTGTCGATATCGCCGGTCATGAAGGCGCCGACGGCCTCATAGGAATCCAGCGCGGTCAGCGTCTTGCCTTTGTGCAGTCCCGGCAGCGAGCTGCCGCCATAGATGAAGATCGACGGTACGTTGCAGCGGACCATGCCCATGATGACGCCGGGCAGCGTCTTGTCGCAGCCGCCAAAGCCGATCAGCGCATCATAAGCGAGGCCGTGCATTACGGCCTCGATGGAGTCGGCAATGATCTCGCGCGAGAGCAGCGAGAACTTCATGCCCTCGTGGTTCATGCTGATGGCGTCGGAGACGGAGATGGTCGAGAACTCGCGCGGCGTGCCGCCGGCTTCGGAAATGCCGGTCTTGGCAGCATCGACCTGAAAGTCGTGGGTCATGTTGCAGGGCGTCTGCTCGCCCTTCATCGATACGACGCCGATCATCGGCCTCGCGATCGCCTCGTCGTCGAGACCCATGGCGCGCATGAAGGCGCGGTGCGGGGCACGGTCGAGGCCGTCGGTGGTCACGCGGGATCGCAATTTTTTCATCACTCGTATCTTTCGGTTTCTTGGTCTTGTCGTCGAATGCATTGAGGCCACGCCGCGGGGCGTGGCCTCAGGACATCATATAACGAGATGCCGCGTTTTGCCTTACTGGATCGGCGCCACGATGGTTGGGTGCTTGAACTGCATCACGTCCATCTTCGGCAGCATGCCGGCCTCCTGGTAGATGTCGAGCATCTTCTGCATTGCCGGGAAGTTCGGCGCGGCACCGGGATCCCTGGCGAAGTCATTGTCCTTCAGCAGATAGGTCTCGAGCACCGGGATCGGCGCCTTCATGACTTCGTTGACGACCTTCAGCGTCTCTTCGCGGTTGGCGAGCGCCTTTTTCATGCCAAGGGTGATGTCGGCGACATATGCCTTGGCGATTTCCGGGTTTTTGTCGACGAAATCGGCGCGGCAGGCTTCGAGGATGTGCACGATGTTCGGCATCGCCTCGTTCAGCGAGAATAGCTTGCGCGTGCCGCCCTTGGCTTCCATGCGCGCGGCGAAAGGCTGGTTCATGTTGATCGCATCGACGCGGCCCTGACGCAAGGCATCCTCGGAAGCGGCGAAGCCGATTTCGATCAGCTTGACGTCCTTCTCGGGATCGACGCCTGCCCCCTTCAGCAGCATCTTGAACGGTCCATAGGTGCCGCCGCCGATGACGGAGATGCCGATATTCTTGCCCTTGAGATCGGCGATGGTCTTGATCGGCGAGTCGTCCTTCACGGCCCAATAGACCGAGAAGCTGCCGGGTTTTTCCGACACGTGCTGCGCGACGATATAGGCCTTGAGGTTGCCGCCGGTGACGCCGTTGGCGAGCGACAGTACGCCCTGGGTGGCGCAGTCCAGCGCGCCGGCGGCGAGCGCCTGCGTCATCGGCGAGGTGCCCTGAAACTGGGTCCATTCGATATTGTAGGTCTTGCCGAGATTGGTGAATTCGGTCGGGCGCTTCATCATCCAGTATTTGGATTCTTCGGCCGGAATGGTCCAGCCGACCCTGATGGTCGGGATCGTCTGCGCCTGCGCTGCGCCCGACAGGGCTCCCACCGCGAGAGCCGCCGCCATCAGCCACTTCGAAGAACCCAGCTTCATGCTCGCTCGCTCCGTTTGATGATGGCCAAACATGGCCATGAATGGATGATGGCCGAACTTGCCACCTGGAAAGCCCGTTGTTCTGAAGCCTTTCATGCTTCAAATATTCTGGCAAGCGAGGTCCGTGCCCAACATTCATTCGTGCTGTGGCGCAACATTTGGCAGGCCCGCTGGCGCTGATATCGTCGTTGCTGCGGCTGCGGACGCGGCGTAGATAGCTCGCAGATGCGAGCAGCGTGGCTCGGCAGCAGAAGGACAGCGACGTCAAAATGGCGGAAGCAGCAGGCGATAAACAGAAGCTTGGTTACCTCGGCCTCGGCCTGATGGGACTGCCGATGACCAAACGGTTGCTGGGTGCCGGCTACGATGTGGCTGTGTGGAATCGCTCGCCGGGCAAGGTCAATGCTCTGCTAGAGGCCGGCGCGAAAGCTGCCGCCAGTCCACGTGATGTCGTCGCGCATGCCAGCATCATCTTCATGTGCCTCACCGATGCATCGGCGGTGGAGGAAGTGGTGTTCGGCGACAACGGCCTATCCGGCGCCGATGGCAACGGCAAGCTGGTCGTCGATTTCTCCTCGATCCATCCGGACAAGGCTAGGTCCATCGCAGCGCGGCTGAAGGCCGCGAATGGGATGGGCTGGATCGATGCGCCGGTGTCAGGCGGCACCAAGGGCGCTGAGGAAGCCACGCTGGCGATCATGGCCGGCGGCGACGCTGCCGATGTCGAGCGCGTGCGTCCCTATATTCTGGCGATGGCGCGCAACTTCACGCATATGGGACCGACCGGCGCCGGGCAGATGACCAAGCTCTGCAACCAGGTGATTGTCGGTTGCGCCATGGCCGTTCTGGCAGAAGCGACGCGACTTGCCGTGAATGCCGGCATTGACGCCAAACGCCTGCCGGAAGCGCTCGCGGGCGGCTTTGCGGATTCGATCCCGTTGCAGCTGTTCGTGCCGCGCATGGCGCAAGGCATTCACTCGCCGCCGCTGGGCCACATCCACACGATGCTGAAGGATCTCGATACGGTGGTCGATGTGGCACAGGACACATCGACGCCGGTACCGATGGCCGCGCTCGCGGCGCAGATTTTCCGCATGGGCAAGGCGGTGCGCGGTGCCGATGCCGATGCGCTGGAGATCTACAAGCTGTCAGCACCCAAAGAGTGAAGATCAATAAATGAAGGTTCTGGTGATTGGCGCGGCCGGCATGATCGGCCGCAAGCTCTGCGAGCGGCTGCTCAAGGACGGTCATGTCGGCGGTGGGGAAATCGGCGATCTGGCGATGGCCGATGCGGTCCCCAGCGATCTGGTCGGCGCGCGCAGCATCATGGTCGATCTCGCAAAACCGGATGCGCCGGCAGCACTGCTGGCGTCAAAGCCCGATCTGATCTTCCATCTTGCTGCGGTCGTCTCCGGCGAAGCCGAGCAGAATTTCGACAAAGGCTACGCGGTCAATCTCGACGGCACGCGCAATCTGTTCGAGGCGATCCGCGCGATGGGTGACGGTTATCGCCCCCGCATCGTCTATACATCGTCCATCGCGACCTTCGGCGCGCCTTATAACGGACCGATATCGGACGAGTTCTTTCACACGCCGCTGTCGAGCTACGGGACGCAGAAGGCGATTTGCGAATTGCTGCTGGCGGACTATACGCGCCGGGGTTTCTTCGACGGCGTCGGAATTCGCCTGCCGAACATCTGCGTGCGGCCCGGTAAACCCAATGCTGCCGCGTCGGGTTTCTTCTCCAATATCATCCGCGAGCCGCTTGCCGGGCGCGAGGCAGTGCTGCCGGTAACCGACGACGTCGGGCAGACACATGCCAGTCCGCGCGCGACGACGGAATTCCTGCTTCATGGTGCGACGCTCGACAGCGCCCAGCTCGGCGCACGCCGCACCGTGATGACGCCCGGCGTGCGGGCATCGGTCGCCGACATGATCGCGGCGCTACGCCGCGTCGGAGGTGACAGTGTTGTGACACGCATCAAGCATGTGCCAGATCCCGCCACTATGGCGATGGTTGCGGGATGGCCCACGATGTTCGATACCAAACGTGCACTGGCGCTGGGTTTCCAGCCGGAACCGGATTTCGATTCCATCATTCATGCCCATATCGAGGATGACCTCGATGGCGTCTTTGTGCGTTAGCGGTTAAGGACAATCATGGCGCGCGATATCATCATGGCGGCGGGAGGCATTGTCGTACAGCGGGGTGAGACGCCGCTATTTGCCGTGGTGTGCCTGCGCAAGCGTGGCGACTGGGTTTTGCCGAAAGGCAAACTCGACAATGGCGAGACGCCGCGCGATGCGGCCGAGCGCGAGGTGCTGGAAGAGACCGGCCACGCCGCGTCGGTGCATGATTTTCTTGGTACACTGGCCTATCCACTCGGCGAACGGACCAAGGTTGTACATTTCTGGCATATGGAGGCCGCGCCCGCGCCATCACGCAAGCTGATGAAGGACATCAGTGAAGTCGCGTGGCTGCCATTTGATGCCGCTCTGGCGCGGCTGACGCGCAGCCATGAATACGCGTTCCTCGCGCAGGTCGGGCCCATGGCGCTGGCCGCAGCAAGCACGGCGCCGGTCGTCGATGGTGAGCCGGTGCGGCCGGTTGCCGCGGGGCCTGTCAGCGTGCGGCGTGACACGGGATTCTTCGCGAAGATCAGGAACTGGCTGAACGGGTAAGTTCTCTCGTTGCAGCGATGGCTGAAGCGACAGGCTCAGTGCATGTTGGTTGCGTCGTCGAAGCGCAGCACATTGCCGAACGGGTCGGTGATCTTCGGGGCCGTATCGGTCGGATCAGGGCGCGCAAAACGGGCCTGCTTGTCGTTGAGTTCCTTCGCGAAGGACGCAATATTGCTGCCGCGATATAGACAACGCTGCCCGGTGTGCCATCGCCATAGTGTTCGCTGAGATGCAGCTTCAGGCCGCCGCGCGACACCTGCATATAGAGCGGGAAGTCTGGTCCGTAGCGATGTTCCCAGTCGATCGCAAAGCCGAGGAAGTCGACATAGAACTCCTTCGCCTTGGCGATGTCGTAGATACGCAGCACCGGGATTGCCGGCTCGAAGGCGACGTCGGTCATCGTTGTCTCCCGCTTGTAACGTGCGGGAGATTATCGCAGCGAATCCGTCATTGACTAGATCGTGCGCCTACGCCCCGCGCATGATCACGCCGTACCAGCCGAGACCTTTGTAAGTCTCATAGCCTGGCGTGGCGTGGAAGGCGACGAGGCCTCCCGAGCGGTCGTGATAGAAGCCGCTGCGACGGCCGTTCAGAGCCAGCGCGATGCGTTCGCTGAGCAGGCCCTGTCCGTCCGACGAGGCGATCACCCGCATGTTCGAATCCACCAGCAGCACGCGGGTCTTGTCGTCGTCGACGCGCACGCCTTCGACGATGGCGCGCGCCTGGGCTTCCCAGTCGAAATGAATCGCGAGCACGCCGATGGCGCGACCATTGGCCTTGCCGCCCTCGCGCACGCTGGCGCAATAGGTCGCGACCTGCGCATTGTCCAGGAGCGGCTGGCGCTCGACGTCGCCCGCGGTGTAATCGTCGCCGGAGCGCAGGGTGCGGGCATCGCGAAACCAGGCGGTGCCGGCGATGTTCTGGCCCCGTACATTGAAACGGTCACCACGGCCGCTGGCGACGACATTGCCGTTGAGATCGCAGAGCCACAAATCGAGATAGACGGTATAGGCACCGAGAATCACTGCGAGGCGCTCCGATACATGCGCGACGGTGGCATCGCTCGGCGCGGCCGCGCAGTCGACCACGGCGGAGTCGGTCGCCCACCAGCGCACGTCGCAGGTGCGTTCATAGAGATTGCGGTCGATCAGCTCGATGGCATTGAGAGACAGGTCGATCATGCGTTCGCCGCGCGAGCGTTCGGTCATCTTCTCGATCGACGCCATCAGGCTGCCGGTGCGCGCGGTGAGCTGGGATTCCAGATCGCGCGCGATGGTCTCGACCTGCTGGCCGACATTGCGCACTTCCTGCGCCACCACGGCGAAGCCGGCGCCCTGCACACCGGCGCGCGAGCTTTCGATCAGTGCGTTGAGCGCCAGCATCTTCATCTGGTTGGTGATGTGCTGGATCGACCTGGTCTTCTCGCAGGCGATCTCGTTGACCTCGGCGGTCAAGCGCCGGATCAGTGCAGAGATATCGGAGCTGTCGTCGGTCACATCAGTCGCATTGGCATGCGCAGAAGTGTTGCTGCGGTTCATTGCCAAGACCATTGTTGCATCCCCGTTGACAGCAACCAGTTACCTCTCGGTTATCGCCCGGTCATGGTTAATCCGAGCTTAATTTTCCGTGCTGCGGGCGGTGGCAACCGTGCACGAATAAGCGGCAGGAACGCGCAACAGGCAGTCTCATTGCGTCTGATCGCGCGTGGACCACGTTCGCAGGAAGTTCGGCGCCCCTGACCGCACAAATTAGGGCGTCATTAGTGATGCTTACGCACATGCTCCCGATTGTTGTGCCGAACAACACGATATCAACCAGACTCGGGCAGGCTCAGGGTTTCATAGGCTGAGCCATTGTGATGAGCGTTCTCGAAGACCTGACCGGTGCGACCACGTCGGAAATATCCGACGAACTGATCTTTCTGATCGCCTCGGCCTCCAGTCCCGAGCAGCGCAAATATGCGGCTGACCTGTTTCGCTATTTCGCCAAACAGCTCGAATTCGAGTCCTATCGGCGCGGGCAGCAGAGCATGGCCGTTCCACAACTTCCGTCGCCGGCCATGATCATCGATGCGACGCCCGAACAGGACGAGGCGCCGGCGATCCAGCCGTCTGACGACCCTTGTGAGGACCTGTCCGTCAGCCTGATCCCGCCGGTGCGCTGGCGGGATTGACGGCGGCGCGACAGTTTTACGTCAGATCCGTTGCTTCCTAACGATTGGCTTAACCATTCGCAGGCCAAATAGTCGCGAGTGATTCGAGCGTTGCAATCGTGAAGAGTGGGCGTCCCAGTGAGTGTAGTTATTCCCTTCCCCATGCGTGCGGTGGCCCCCCAGGCCGATGAGTGCGAAATCGATCTGCTGAGCGCCGTCGATCTGGCAATCCGCGATCTCCGTGAAATCTCCCAGACCGCCAATGACATCGCGCAGGCACGTGCGCGTGAATGCCTGGCCATGCTGGAAAGCGCCTATCACGGCGCCCTGCAGGGCTGACGCATTCTGATTCAGAGAAGAGAAAATCAGCGATGCTGTTTCTGGTGATCTCGAATCCACGCGCGGATCGTCCGTCCGACATGGCGGCAAGCCGGCAAAGCTTCTGGCCGTGGATGGCGGGGTATCAGGCGTCTGGCATCTGCCAGCACATCTACCCCCGCGTCGGCCGCGGCGTGGTCGTGGTGTTCAAGGTTGACAGCAATGATGTGCTGCATCGCATCCTGAATGAATGGGCCGATATCATTCCGGCGCAATTCGAGGTCTATCCGCTGGTCGATCGCGATGCGACGGCGAAGCTGCTGGCATCGCAGGTCGCGGCTTCAAAATAAGGTCCCAGCTACAGTTCCCGACCCGTCATTTCGCGCCGAATCCATCGCCTGATGCCATGGACTCGGCAAATCCGCGTCGCTATATGCGTCGTCTCTCCCTTACCAGTATCGGGTACTTTCCATGACGACCACTGATACCGCTGCACCCGTTTCCCAGCCGTTCCAGGCCGAAGTCGCTGAATTGCTGAACCTGATGGTTCACTCAGTCTATTCCGAGACCGACATCTTCCTGCGCGAGCTGGTCTCCAACGCGTCGGATGCCTGCGACAAGCTGCGCTACGAGGCGATCGCGAACCCGTCGCTGATCCCCGACGGCCAGTCGCCCAACATCACGATCGTTCCGGACAAATCAGCCAATACCCTGTCGATCGTCGATACCGGCATCGGCATGGATCGCCAGGAGTTGATCGACAATCTGGGCACCATCGCGCGTTCCGGCACCAAGTCGTTCCTGTCGCGCCTCACCGAAGCCAAGGATGGCTCGAACCTGATCGGCCAGTTCGGCGTCGGCTTCTATGCGGCCTTCATGGTGGCCGAGAAGATCGTCGTCACCAGCCATCGCGCCGGTACCCACGATGCCTTCACCTGGACCTCCACCGGCGGCGCCGGTTTCGGGATTGGCCAGGTCGCTGACGGCATGAGCGTGCCGACCGGCACGTCGATCGTGCTGCATCTAAAGGACGACGCGAAGAAGTATCTCGAAACCTACGAGATCGAGCGCATCGTGTCAGCCTATTCGGACAACATCCAGTTTCCGATCATGCTCAAGGACGGCGATGCCGAGCCGCGCCAGATCAATTCGGCGAGCGCGCTGTGGCAGCGCTCCAAGTCGGAACTGAAGCCGGAAGACTACAGCGCGGCCTACAAGTCCATTGCGCATGCCTATGACGAACCGGCGATGACGCTGCATTACCGCGCAGAGGGCCGCTATTCCTATGCGGTGCTGCTGTTCGCGCCGTCGCAGAAGCCGTTCGACCTGTTCGAGCCGAACCGCAAGGGCCATGTGAAGCTCTATGTCCGCCGCGTGTTCATCACCAATGATGCGGATCTGCTGCCGTCCTATCTGCGCTTCATCCGCGGCGTGATCGATGCCGAGGATCTGCCGCTGAACCTGTCGCGTGAGATGCTGCAGAACAATCCGCAGCTGACGCAGATCAGAAAGGCCGTAGCCACCCGCGTGATCGGCGAGCTTGAGACGCTCAGCGAGAAGGACGCCGAGACTTTTGCCAAGATCTGGGACGCTTTTGGCCCGGTGATCAAGGAAGGCATCTATGAAGACTTCGAGCGCCGCGAGAAACTGCTGGCGCTGTCGCGTTTCACCACGACATCAGGCGAGAAGCGCTCCCTGAAGGACTATGTCGCCGACCTGAAGCCGAACCAGACCGAGATCTATTACCTCGCCGGCGACAGCCTCGATCGTCTGAAGTCGAATCCGAAGCTGGAGGCCGCCAAGTCGCGGGGCATCGAGGTGCTGCTGCTGACCGACGCTGTCGACGCGTTCTGGAGCTCGGCGCCGCTCGATTTCGACGGCAAGCCGCTGAAGTCGCTGAGCCAGGGCGAGGTCAATCTCGACCTGATCCCGCGCATTGATGAAGACGCGACCAAGGACGAGCCGAAGACCGAGACCGACGAGGCCGCGACCATAGCCGTCATCAAGGAAGCGCTCGGCGAGCGCGTCTCCGACGTGAAGGCCTCGACCCGCCTGACCAGCTCGGCGTCGTGTCTGGTTGCCGGCGGTGCCGGCCCGGACCGCGAGCTGGAGCGCATGCTGGCGATGCAGAACAGAGGCTCCGTGACCAAGCCGATCCTGGAGATCAATCTGCGCCATCCGCTGGTGGCGAAGATTGCGGGCGCCGACAAGGCGGCTGGCGGCGAGGCGTCGGATATCTCGTTCCTCCTGCTCGAGCAGGCGCAGATTCTCGACGGCGAATTGCCGGAAGATCCTGCGGCCTTTGCAAACCGTCTCAACCGGCTGGTGCTGCGCGGGCTGTGATCGCTGACCATTCACGGCGCGGGGCGTTGGTCCCCGCGCTTTTGATGCCAAGGAATTCCACCATGAGCACCGTCTTCGAAAAACTCATTGCGAAATACGCCGAGCGCGGCGATTTCGAGCGCCTGCAGGGTTATCGGGACGATCGTCTGGCCATCCTGAAGAGCATTCAGGATGGGACATACGAGAAGATGCACCTGATCTCCGACACCGATCCTGTCTCGATGGTCGCGGAGATCGAGCGGGAACTCGCCTGTATCGACGCCGCGCTGAAAAAGCGCATGCAGTGACCGCGCGCGTGCGTTGCAGCAATCGTCGTTGGGCGTGGTCTTGAACTAACGCAAAGCTGATCTGCACATTTCGGCTAAGTCGAAAGATTATCTGGTTCGTCCCGAGCTTCTCACATAGCGTGCGCCCAAATTGAAAATCTGGGAGGCATTGATGAAATTCGGACGGTTGTCGACGGCTGCTGTGTGCGGTCTTCTTTTTGCAACATCGGCTTCGGCGCAAGGCGTCAAGATCGGCATTCTCAACGATCAGTCCGGCGTCTATGCCGATTACGGCGGCAAATATTCGGTCGAAGCCGCGAAGATGGCAATCGAGGATTTCGGCGGCGAGGTGCTCGGCAAGAAGATCGAACTGGTCACCGCCGATCACCAGAACAAGCCCGATCTCGCCGTCTCCATCGCGCGGCGCTGGTACGACGTCGAAGGCGTCGACATGATCACCGAACTCACCACCTCGTCGGTGGCGCTGGCGGTGCAGGAACTGTCCAATCAGGAAAAGAAGATCGACATCGTGGTGGGCGCGGCCTCGTCGCGCGTCACCGGCGATGCCTGCACGCCCTATGGCTTCCACTGGTCGTTCGATACGCGTGCCTTGGGCGTCGGCACCGGCGGCGCGCTGACCGAAGCCGGTGGTGATACATGGTTCTTCCTCACGGCGGACTATGCCTTCGGCTATTCCCTGGAGAAAGACACCGGTGACATCGTGAAGTCCAAGGGCGGCAAGGTGCTCGGCGCCGTTCGCCATCCGCTGAACTCGTCTGACTTCTCGTCGTTCCTGCTACAGGCTCAGGCTTCCAAGGCCAAGGTCATCGGCCTTGCCAATGCCGGCCTCGACACCACCAACGCCGTGAAGCAGGCGGCTGAATTCGGAATTGTCGCCGGCGGCCAGAAACTCGCGGGCCTCCTGCTGACGCTGGCCGAAGTCAACGGCCTCGGGCTACAGGCCGCGCAAGGCCTGGTGCTGACGGAATCGTTTTACTGGGATCGCGACGACAAATCCCGTGAGTTTGCCGATCGCTTCTTCAAGCGCACCCAGCGCATGCCAAACATGATCCAGGCCGGTACCTATTCGTCGACGCTGTCCTACCTCAAGGCGGTGAAGGCAGCCGGCACAAAGGATTCCGACGCGGTCGCCAAGAAGCTCAAGGAACTCCCGGTTGACGACGCCTTCGCCCAGGGCGGCAAGGTGCTTGCCAATGGCCGCATGGTGAAGGACCTCTATCTGTTCGAGGTCAAGAAGCCGTCGGAATCGAAGAAGCCGTGGGACTACTACAAGCAGCTCGCCGTGGTGCCCGGCGACAAGGCCTATCCGACCGCAGCCGAGAGCGGTTGTCCGCTGACGAAGTAAGCTTCGCTTCCTTAACCTCTCCCCGCTTGCGGGGAGAGGTTCGGAAACAGCCTCAATACCCCGTCATTTCCAGATAGCCCGTACCGCTGTGGCTGCCGGTGAAGCTCATCGGTCCTTCCCAGTACGGGAAACTCGTCGCCATCCAGCTCTTGGAATTCAACGGCGAGGTTGCGATCTGTAATCCGCGCGATGCGATCGATACCTTCCATGACGTCGGGATCCTGCGGCCGGCGATCTCCGTCATGACTGTCGGCGCCATATCTATAGCGCCTGGGGCAAGCTGTTCGGATTTTCCGTCCGCGGTGATCCAGTTGCCGGCAAAATAATGCGCGCCATCCTTCTGCCTCAGACGAAACAGCATCAATTTCTCGTTTTCCGGCAGGTGCAGTGAGAACCAGTCCCAGCCGGTCTGGTCCGAAGCCAGCGGCTGGCTGGAATATTCCCTGTCCATCCAGGCGCGGCCGGTGACGGCGATCTCCTTGCCGTCGATAATGAGTGCACCACGCGCAGTGAAATAAGGCTGGCTGTAATAATATGAGGCCTGACCACGTTCGGACTTCCGGCTGTAGCCGTTGTCGCCTTGCAGTACGAGCGGCTGCAGTGCATCGAGACGGAGCCGGTAGCTGAATTCCGCCGACGATGCGGATAGGTCGAGCGGCGCAACCGACATGTCGTCGAAGTTCTCGAGCCCGCGCATCTCCCACGCATCGATCCACGCGCGGAACGGCACCGCGGTCACGCCGGCTTGTCCGACTCCGCCGCGGGCAAAGGTTTCGGCCGCATGATGCGTCGTTGCCGATGTCACCGCCGCATGGCCCATCCAGATCTGCGGCGTTGCCCAGCCATCGCCTTGCGCGCCGGAGGCCATCACCTGACGAAACAGCGTCCACTGCGCACCATAGGCATTGCCGGAGGCGTCAGTGAGATTGGCGGTGAGGTACCACCATTCGATGCGGTAGTCCGGGTGCGGGCCGTGATCTGCGGGGAACGCGAGCGCGCGGCCTGGCAGGACAGCCGTAAAGCCCTCGGCATCGCGGCCGAGACCTGCAAAGCCCTGTGCGAGCACGCGCGAACCGCCGAGGCCGAGCAGCGCGGCGGCGCCGATGAGGCTACGACGCGTGAGGCGGCTACCGCTCATTGGCGAATACCTTCACCAGAGCGGCGGGCTGCATGCGCAGCAGTTTCAGGATCGGGAGCAGGGCTGCGAGCAATGAGGCCAGCATGGCGACGCCGAGCAACTGGACCAGCTGCAGCGGAAAGACATGGAACGGCAGCCGCCAGCCGAAGGCCTTCACATTGACGATGGCGATGAGGCACCACGCCACCAGCAGGCCGAGCGGCAACGCAAGCAGTGAGGTGATCAAGGCGACCGACAGCGTTTTCAGCAATTCGATGCCGGCGAGACGGCGGCGCGTGATGCCGATGGCCCAGAGCGGCGCCAGTTGGGGCAGGCGCGAATTGCTCAGCGTGAGCAGGCTGGTGAGCAAGGCGACGCCGGCGACGCCGAGCGTGAAGGCGTTGAGCGCGGCGGTCACCGCGAATGTGCGGTTGAAGATCGCCAGTGATTCCGTTTTCACCGTCGTCTGATCGGCGAGGTTGCGGCCATCGAGACCGAAGCGTGCGCGAATGGCCGTGATCAGCGCCGGGACATTCGCGGGCGCGACGCGCAGGCCCATGCGGGTCTGCGAAATGTCAGGGAAATGTTTGACCAGCGCATCGATGTTGACGCCGATCTGGCCTTTCGGATTGCCATAATCCGCATACACGGCAACGACGTCGAGCGGCCAGTTGCCGGTCGGCGTCGGCACATCCAGGCGATCGCCGGGTTTGAGCTTCATGCGCAGCGAGAGTTGTTCGCTGATGAGCGCGCCGTCGCTGCTGCGCACGCGATCCCATGCATTGCTGGTGGAATCCAGCAGCGGCCATTGATCGCGATAGGTGGCGTGATCGGCGAAGCCGAGAAGCTCGATCGGCGCGCCGTTGAACTGTACGTCGGTGCGGCTGCCGGGCAGAACTGCCTGCACGTCGGGGCGGGTTTTCAGCCAGGTCTTGATCTCGATCGCCTGTGCTTCGCTCGCGGCGTTCAGATAGATCTCCGACGCCAGCCGTCCGTCGAGCCATCCCGTAAAGGTCCGGCTGAAACTCTCGACCATGGTACCAACGCCGACATTGACGGCGAGCGCCAGCAGCAATGCCATCAGCGCCAGCGACAGGCCGGAGAGTTGCAGCCGGCTGTCGGCCCAGAACCATGTGACGAGGGGCCGTCGCGTGCTGCGTTCGCCGCCGGCAAGGACGATGCCGAGGATCACCGGCAATGCGAGTGCCGCGCCGAGCAGCAGCGCCGCCAGCACGAAGAAGCCCGCCATCAGGGAATCACCGAGCCACAGCGAAAGTCCTGCAGCGATGAATACGAGCAACGCGCCCGCGCCTTGCAGCCGTAGCCAGCGATGCTGTGCCTGTTGCCAGGCGTAGGGCTGCGCGGTGGCGAGCAAGGGGAGGCGAACAGCTTTCAGCAGGCTCGATGTCGCGGCCAGCAGCGCGCCGATGATGGAAATCGCGAGACCGGCGAACCACCATTCGGGCTTCAGTGTCAGTTGCCCCGGGATTTGCGCGCCATAGAGTCCGCGCAGGCTGGCGGCGACATCGGGCAGCAGCGATGCGGCGATAAAGTAACCACAGACGAGGCCGATGACACCGGCGATCAGCGCGATGCTGACAAGTTCCAGCACCAGCACGCTGTTGAGCTGCCGCGCCGAGACGCCGCAGGCCCGCAAGGTGCGCAGCATCGGCAGGCGCTGTTCGAAGCCAAGGCCGATGGCGGAGTTGACGATAAACAGGCCGACGAAGAAGGACAGCAAGCCGAAGGCGGTGAGATTGAGATGGAAACTGTCGGTGAGACGTTCGAGGTCGGTCTCGGCATCCGGCTGCACCAGCCGCAACCGATCGCGGGCGACGCTCTCAAGCGACGCGCGGGGGCCCTTGGCGCTGCCGATCAGCAGACGCGAGATCTGGTCCGGCATTTTCAGCAGTTTCTGGGCGATGCCGATATCGACGATCAGCACGCCGGGTGCGAGCTGCGGCTGCAGCTTCAATGGCGGCAGTAGCGCTCCGTCATTGAGCGCAGGCGTCGCACCCTCAGTAAGGCCGAGGCTGGCCAGTGTTTCCGGCGCGATCAGGGCTTGTCCGGGCGGTGTGAGAAAGGCCTGTGCGCCGGTCCTGCCGATCTCCGCCGCGGCGCTGGCTTCTACGGGCATGGTCACCGGCTCGATGCCGAGCAAGCGCACAGAGCGGCCGGCGATTTGCACACGGCCTTCGACCACGGGCGAGACCGGCCAGCCGGCGCGGCGCAGATCGACGAAGAGTTGTTGCGCAAACGCGCTGCCATTGCCGGCCACCAGCATCGGCGTGCGCGTGCCGCCGAAAGCGGCGGCGGCGCGATCATAGCTGGTGCGGGCCTGCTGGTTGAGCGCCTGCACGCCGCTCCACAATGCAGTGGCGGCGATCAGGCCGATCAGGAGCGTCGCGAACTGCATCGGATGCCGGCGCCAGTGGCTGAGCAGCACCGCGAGGATCCAGAGCGCGCGTCTCACGCGATCAGTCCGGCATGAAGATGGACGTGGCGATCCAGCGTGGCGGCGAGGCGCTCGCTATGGGTCACCATCAGGAAGCCGCAGCCTGTGCGTGCCACCAGATCGCGCGCCAGTTTCAACACCTCATCGGCAGTGTCTTCGTCGAGATTGCCGGTGGGCTCATCGGCTAGCAGCAGCAGCGGTTTCGAAGCCAGCGCGCGGCCGATGGCGACGCGCTGCTGCTGGCCGCCGGAGAGCTGTTCGGGATAGCGTCTGAGCAATGCGCCGAGGCCAAGCCGTTCGGTGAGTTCGTTCTGCCAGGCCGCGTCATGCTTTCCGGAGATGCGCGACTGGAACGCCAGATTGTCGGCGACCGACAGCGAGGGGATCAGGTTGAATTGCTGGAACACGAGGCCGAGGCGATCGCGGCGCAAGGCGGCGCGGGCGGAATCGTTGAGACCGGTGACGATGATGTCGCCGAGCTGGATCGCGCCGCCGTCGACCTCATCGAGGCCAGCGATCAGATGCAGCAGCGTGCTCTTGCCGCTGCCGGATTCGCCGGTCAGCGCCACGCTCTCGCCAGCGGCAACCGTGAGATCGACGCCGCGCAGCACGGCGACCTGTTCCTGGGCTGAACGATAGGATTTGGTGAGATGGCGAACCGTGAGCATGCGGCGCCATCATAACAGAAGCATGGCGCCTGCGCGATGACGCCGGCGTTACCGCTTGCGTTCCGACACCAGCGCCAGCAGTACCGTGGCCGCCATGAAGCAGGCGGAGGCGCCGAAAACCCAATGCGGCAGCGCATGGTCCATGAACCAGCCGAAGAGAATAGGGCTGATGATGCCGCCGAAATTGAAGCCGGTGGAGACGATGCCGAAGGCACGGCCGGCAGCGCCGGGAGGGGCAGCCTCGCGGACCAGCATGTCGCGTGACGGCGTCAGCACGCCGCCGAGGAAGCCTGCGATAGTCATGGCGGCGACGATCACCGGCGTCGGCAATGTGAACACTGCGATGGCACAGATGATGGCGGCGTTGATGGTGAAGCACACCGCGGCGACCCGGCTGTGATGCCGGGTACGATCGGCCAGCCAGCCGCCGGCGAGCACGCCGATGGCGCTGGCAGCGAGGAAAGCGGTGAGTGCGATATTCGCCGATGACAGCGACGTGCCGTAGCCGTTCATCAGTGCGACGATGCCGAAGCTGTTGATGCCATTCTGCGACAGCGACAGCAGCGTGAAGAACAGCGTCAACATCAGGATCGCCGGGGTCATCATGCTGACCTTCGGCGACTCGGAGCCCTTGGCGTCATCGCCATCCGCCATCGCGCCGGCATCGGGAATGCCGACCACGATCAGCATCAGTGCAATGGCCACGCCGATGGCGCCGGCGACGATCAGCGCGCCCTGGCCGCCGATGCCGACCAGCAACGCAGCCATCAGCGGCGGTGCGACGGCGCCGCCGACAAAGCCGGCAAAGGTATGGATCGAGAAGGCGCGGCCCATCTTCGACTCGTCCATATGGGCGGCGAGGATGGCGTAGTCGGCCGGATGATAGACGCTATTGGCAAGGCCGAGCAGCGCGGCGCAGACAATCAGCGCGGGATAGCTCAGCAACAGGCCGAGCGCGATCAGCGCGCAGCCGCCGAGCATGACGCCGAGGATCAGGATCTTGCGCGCGCCGATACGGTCGACGAGATAGCCGATCGGGGCCTGGGTGAGGCCGGAGACGACGGCAAAGGTGGTCAGCGCGAAGCCGAGCTCGATATAGCCGACGCCGAGCCGGTCCTTCAGGAACGGGAACAGCATCGGCAGCACGAAGATGTGGAAGTGGCTGACCCAATGCGCGGTGGAAATTGCCGCCAGCGTCCGCGTCGCCGAAGGGGCGTGGTCTCGCGATGCGAGATGCGAGGTCGAGGCCGGAATATCGACCATATGCGTTTCCACCCAAGGCGGCTGATGGCCGCTTTTTGCAGCCTCGAAAAGATGCGCTATGCCTACGTTCGCAGCAGGTTAATGTCCATGAGCGCTGCGGCATGCAGGTGTTGCGGCCCGTGCAGGACGGCATCGGCCCAGGCGACCGAGGCCTGAAAATGCGACATGATTGAGCAGCATGACGAGCCGCCCGATTTTTAAGCCGCTGCGTATTCTGCTGTCGGAAGGCACCAGCACCTCCGCGCGGGAGGCTGTCACCGTGCTCGGCCTCGCCGGCCATGTGCTGGATGTCTGCGACCCCGCTGCCGCCGGGCTGGCGCGGTTCTCGGGATTTGTCCGATCCTATCACCGCTGCCCGGGGATGCGGGACGACCCATTGGGCTTCCTGCGCTTTATCGAAGATCTGTTGGCGACAGGTGACTACGACGTGCTGCTGCCGATCCACGAACAGGGCTTTCTGTTCGCGAAAGTGCAGGAGCGGTTGAAGACGCGCACGGGCCTCGCGCTGCCGACCTTCGATAGCTACCGCAGGGCGCATAGCAAGGCTGGCTTCAGCCGCGTATTGAGCGAGCTGGGATTGCCGCAGCCGGAGACGCGGATCGTCGCCAGTGTTGATGCATTGCGCGCTTCTGTCCGCTTTCCCTGCGTCATCAAGACGGCGATCGGCACTGCCAGCCGCGGCGTCTGGAAGGTGCGTGACGACGCTGACCTTGCTCTGGCCGTGAGAGAGGTCGAGGCTGGCAACGGCTTTGTCGGCGAGGTGCTGGTGCAAGCATGTGTCACCGGCGCAACCGAGAAGGCTCAGGGTGTGTTCTGCCGCGGCGAACTCGTCGGCTTTCACGCCTATCGCCAGATCATGGAGGGGGCCGGCGGCGGTGATGCCATCAAGCGCAGCGTGCGACGCGACCGCGTGCGCGACGACCTCGCGGCCATCGGCCGGCATCTCGCCTGGCACGGCGCTCTATCCGTTGACTTCATCATGTCCGGCGACGGCAGCGGACCATTCTATATCGACTGCAATCCGCGGCTGGTCGAGCCGATGGCGGCTTATCTGGCCGGCGTCGATCTGGTCGCCCTGTTGCTGCGTGTTTCGCTAGGCGAGACCCCGGAGGTCGCGCCGGCAAGGTGCGAGGGCGTCGTCACGCATCAGGCCATGCAGGTGCTGCTTGGCAGCGCACAGCGCGGCGGCGACAGGCGCGTTCTGCTGCGCATCTGCCGCGATATCTGGTGCCGGCGTGGCGACTACGCCGGCAGTACCGAAGAGCTCACGCCGATTCGCATGGACTGGTTCGGCGCAGTGCCGCTGGTGATGACTGCGCTGTTGCTGCTGGCGTCGCCAAGGCTGTCGCATGTACTGGCGAAACGCGGCTGGGGCGCGCATCTGCTCGATGCCAAAACGGTTGCGACGATCGAAAGCGAGGCGTTCTAACATTCACAATCGCAGGGATTGATGTGTATCAATGTACGTCATGCCCATCCGGCTATCCCAAGGTGCCCCGCAACTCCGTGCGGCCAATAGAAACCCGGGATGCGCATGACAAAGCTGATGGCTGCATCGTCGTTCGCGGTGCCTTGTGCAAATGCAGCCGCGCAGCCGGGCGGCTTCCTGTCCCACCTTGGCCCGGCCGATCTGCGCCAGTTGTTGGCGCTGGGCGAGCGGGTGCCTTACGCCGCACAGGATGTCCTGTTCACGCAGGGAGACCCGGCCGGCAAATGCTTCAGCGTGGTCGAGGGTGTGGTCGGCATCTACAGGACCGAATGCGATAATCGCCGCCAGATCATAAGTTTTGCGCTGCCGGGCGACATCCTCGAGATCGCAACACAGGGGCATCATGACGTCTCCGCCGTTGCAATCGGTCCTGCAGTGGTATGGGAAATTCCGCGTGAGAAATTCGCGCAATTCGCCAGTCACCGGCCCTATGTGCTGAACGAGATCGTTGCACTGATGGCAACCGAGATTGCCGAAGCGCATGACAGAATGTTCTCGCTGGGCCGCCGTGCGGCGGAAGAGAAACTCATCGTGTTTCTGACATACTGGCGCAACCGGCTAGTGCAGCTCGGCCGCGATGTCGATCCGCTGCCGGTGCCAATGAGCCGGCGGGATATTGCCGATTATCTCGGCCTCACCGTCGAGACGGTCTGCCGGACGCTGGCCAAGCTCGAACGCCGAGGTGCGATCGAAATTCTGCCGGGCAGAGTCCGGTTGTTGGACACCGAATTCGCCCTGGCTTCCGCTTTTGCCTGACCCAGAGCGCTTGCGACGGGCCATCTCCCTGCAACTTTGATTTCGATCAATTCACTGAGCGCACCGCCGTGATTGATGGACGCGTGTTCGGGGAAGAATCATCATGACGAAACAGATTGACAGCGTGAAGTGGATGACGATCGGTGAGGCCGGTCTGGCCGTGATCTTCGCGGCCACCGTGTTTCTCTCCATCATCGCGGCGGCCAAGGCGGAAGATACGGCCTTTGCCTTCCACGTGACGCTGGCCGGCTTCGCCAGCCTGGCTTCCGTGTTCGTCATCCTCAATCGCTATTTCGAGCGCGGCGAGCTGCCGCCGCAGGAGATTGACGGGCGGCCGAATTACAATTTCGGGCCGATCAAGTTCGCCACTGCGGCCTCGGTGTTCTGGGGCATCGCCGGCTTCACCGTGGGCCTCCTGATCGCCATGCAACTCGCCTGGCCGGATCTGAATTTCAATCTGCCCTGGACCAGCTTTGGCCGGTTGCGGCCGCTGCACACCTCGGCAGTCATTTTCGCCTTTGGCGGCAACGTGCTGATCGCCACCTCGTTCTTTGTGGTGCAGAAGACCTGTCGCACCCGTCTCGCTGGCGATCTCGCGCCGTGGTTCGTCGTGCTCGGCTACAATTTTTTCATCGTGATCGCCGGCACCGGCTATCTGCTCGGTGTCACGCAATCCAAGGAATATGCCGAACCGGAATGGTATGCCGATCTCTGGCTGACCATCGTCTGGGTGACTTATCTGCTGGTGTTCCTGATGACGCTGGTGAAGCGCAAGGAACCGCATATCTTCGTCGCCAACTGGTTCTATCTCGCCTTCATCATCACCATTGCGGTGCTGCATCTCGGCAATAACCCGGCGCTGCCCGTCTCGATCTTTGGCTCCAAGTCATACGTCGCCTGGGCCGGCGTGCAGGATGCCATGTTCCAGTGGTGGTATGGCCATAACGCGGTGGGCTTCTTTCTCACCGCGGGCTTCCTCGCCATCATGTATTACTTCATCCCGAAGCGAGCGGAGCGGCCGGTCTATTCCTATCGCCTGTCCATCGTGCACTTCTGGGCGATCATCTTTCTCTATATCTGGGCCGGCCCGCATCACCTGCACTATTCGGCGCTGCCTGACTGGACGCAGACGCTGGGCATGACCTTCTCGATCATGCTGTGGATGCCCTCCTGGGGCGGCATGATCAATGGCCTCATGACGCTATCCGGCGCATGGGACAAGCTGCGTACCGATCCGGTGCTCCGCATGCTGGTGGTGTCGGTGGCGTTTTACGGCATGGCGACCTTCGAAGGCCCGCTGATGTCCATCAAGGTGGTCAATTCGCTCAGCCATTACACCGACTGGACCATCGGCCACGTGCATTCCGGTGCGCTCGGCTGGGTCGGCTTCGTGTCCTTTGGCGCGCTCTACTGTCTCGTGCCGTGGCTGTGGAATCGCAAGCAGCTCTACAGCCTCAAGCTGGTCGAGTGGCACTTCTGGATCGCGACGCTGGGCATCGTTCTGTACATCTCGGCGATGTGGGTGTCGGGCATCCTTCAGGGACTGATGTGGCGCGCTTACACGTCGCTGGGCTTCCTGGAATATTCATTCATCGAAAGCGTCGAGGCGATGCACCCGTTCTACATCATTCGCGCAGCGGGCGGCGGGCTGTTCCTGATCGGGGCGCTGATCATGGCCTGGAATTTGTGGATGACCGTGCGCGTTGGCGAGGCGGAAGAGGGCGCGCTATCGAGCCCCGGCGCCACGTTGCAGCCGGCAGAGTGAGGATCAATCATGTCATTCTGGAGCCGGCACCAAATCTTCGAGAAGAATTCGATCGTCCTGATCGTAGGTATCATTCTCGTCATCGCCATCGGCGGCATCGTCGAGATCGCACCTTTGTTCTATCTCAAAAGCACCATCGAGGCGGTCGAGGGCATGCGGCCCTATACGCCGCTCGAACTTGCGGGACGCAATGTCTATGTCCGCGAGGGCTGTTATCTCTGTCATTCGCAGATGGTGCGGCCGCTACGCGACGAGGTCGAACGCTACGGCCATTACTCGCTCGCCGCGGAGAGCATGTATGACCATCCGTTCCAATGGGGCTCGAAGCGGACCGGGCCGGATCTGGCCCGTGTCGGTGCCAAGTATTCCGATGAATGGCACGTTACGCATCTGAGCAATCCGCGCTCGATCGTGCCGCAGTCGGTGATGCCGTCCTACAAGTTCCTGGCCGAGACGCCGGTGAACACCGAGAACGTGGCTGATCACCTGCGTACCAACCGCGCCGTGGGGGTGCCCTATACGGATGAACAGATCGCGAATGCGGTGGCCGATCTGAAGACCCAGGCCGATCCCGATAACGGCGACACCGATGCGCTGCTCAAGCGCTATCCGAAATCGGTGGCACGGAATTTCGACGGCAAGCCCGGCCTGCCGACCGAGATGGATGCACTGGTCGCCTATCTGCAGATGCTCGGCACGCTGGTCGATTTCAAGCTCTACAACGAAAAAGCAAACCTCCGCTGAGGAGATGAAAGCATGCGCGCAATCCTGACCGTCGAGAACTTCGCGTCGAACCTTGTCCTGACATTCTGGACGCCAGTGTTCGTCGGGATCTTCATCGCAATTCTGACCTACGCATTGTGGCCCCGCAACAAGGCGATGTTTGACGCAGCCGCGCGTCAGCCGTTGCGAGAGGATTGATCAGATCATGAGCGATCACGAAGGCGAATTTGACAAGGCGACCGGTAAGACCACCACAGGTCACTCCTGGGATGGTATCAAGGAACTCAACACGCCACTGCCGCGCTGGTGGGTGATGACCTTCTATCTCACCATCGTGTGGGCGATCGGCTATTGGATCGTGTATCCGTCCTGGCCGCTGGTGCAGAGCTATGCGACGGGCGTCTTGGGCTATTCGTCACGTGCGGATGTCGCTGCCGATCTCGCCAATCTCGAGAAGATCCGCGGAGGCAAGATGGCGGTGCTCGGCGCTGCACCGCTCGCGGAAATCCAGAAGGATCCAGCGCTGCTGGCACTGGGGCGCGCCAGAGGCCGTGTGGTCTTCGGCGACAATTGCGCGCCGTGTCACGGCACTGGAGCTGCCGGTGCCAAGGGCTTCCCAAACCTGAACGATGACGACTGGCTGTGGGGGGGCACGCTGGAGCAGATCGAGAAGACTATCCAGTTCGGCGCGCGTTCCGCTCATGCGGAAACGCGTGAGGGATCGATGCTGGCCTTCGGTCGTGACGGCATGTTGAAGAAGCCGGAGATCGAGACGGTTGCGAACTACGTGCGTTCACTGTCGGGGTTGCCGACGGCCAAGGGTTACGACGCCTCTACCGGCCAGAAACTGTTCGCCGACAACTGCGCCTCATGTCACGGCGACGCCGGCAAGGGAAATCCCGAAATGGGGGCGCCGAACCTGACCGATAATATCTGGCTTTACGGTTCGGACGAGGCGACCATCGTGGAGACCATCACCAATGGCCGCAACGGCGTGATGCCGGCCTGGATCGGCCGTCTCGATCCGGCGACCATCAAGGCACTGACGATCTACGTCCACTCGCTGGGGGGTGGACAATAAGTCATAGCGTGCGCGGGCAATCCCGCGCGTGCCTTTGATGTACATCAATTGCATCGCACTGACGAAGTCTAGGGTCATTCCAGAGACGAGAGTGATCGCCATGAACAAGCCTGTTGCGCCCGAGGAATTCGATTACGGCCCGCTCTATGCGGCGCAGAAGAAAGTCTATCCGCAAAAGGTCGCCGGCACGTTCCGGCGCATCAAATGGGCGCTGATGGCGGTCTGCCTCGGCATCTACTACCTGCTGCCCTTCGTGCGCTGGACCCGTGGCCCTGGCGCGCCCGATCAGGCCGTGCTGGTCGACCTGCCGAACAGCCGCTTTTATTTCTTTTTCATCGAGCTGTGGCCGCAGGAAGTCTATTTTTTCACCGGCCTGCTAATCCTCGCCGCGCTGACGCTGTTCCTGATGAATGCCGTCGGTGGTCGCGTCTGGTGCGGCTATCTCTGTCCGCAGACGGTCTGGACTGATCTATTCTTTGCCGTCGAGCGGCTGATCGAAGGCGATCGCCGCGAGCGGATGAAGAAGGAGGCCGAAGGTCTCACGCTGCAGCGTGTCGTCGAACTGACGATGAAGCACTCCATCTGGCTCATGATCGCATGGTGGACCGGTGGCGCCTGGGTGCTCTACTTCAATGACGCGCCGACTTTGGTGAAGGAGCTCGTGACGTTCCAGGCGCCGGCGCTCGCTTACATCTGGATCGCCATCCTGACGGCGACGACCTATGTGCTGGCCGGCTGGATGCGCGAACAGGTCTGTCTCTATATGTGCCCGTGGCCGCGCATTCAGGCGGCACTGACGGATGAGTGGGCGCTCAATGTCACCTACAAGACCGATCGCGGCGAGCAGCGGATGTCGCTCAAGAAGGCCAACGAGCTGCGTGCACTCGGTCAGCCCGCGGGCGACTGTGTCGATTGCTATCAATGCGTGAATGTCTGTCCCGTGGGCATCGACATCCGCAACGGGTTGCAGATGGATTGCATCCAGTGCGGGTTGTGCATCGACGCCTGCGACGGTGTGATGAGCAAGATCGGCCGGCCGACCCGGCTGATCGGCTATGACACGGACATCAATATCGCCAGGCGCAAGGCAGGCAAGCCGGAGATCTACCGGATCATTCGTCCGCGCACGGTGGCCTATGCCGCCCTTATCATGGCCGTCGGCGCCGTGATGCTCTACGCGCTGCTGACCCGCACCCTGCTCGACATCAATGTGCTGCATGACCGCAATCCGGTCGCGGTTCGCCTCAGTGACGGCTCGATCCGCAATGCCTATACGGTACGGTTGCTGAACAAGCGCGGGGCCGGGCGCGTGGTCACGCTCGATGTCAGCGGGCCGGTGAATGCCACGGTGCATGTGGTGGGCATGGATGCCGTGTCATCCGGGCGACCGGAAATCGTGCTCGGCCGCGACCAGACCACCGAACTGCGCGTGCTGGTGACGGCGCCGGCGGCCAGCAATCCCGACAGGTCGATCCCGCTGGTGATGCGCGTGAGCGATGCCGTTCATGGCGATATGGCGTCGGCGATCGATCATTTCGTCGCACCGTGAAGGAGAACAGTATGAGCAGCGCCGTGGCCACACCGCGTCCCATCACCGGCCGATTCGTTCTGATCTGCCTGATTTTGTTTTTCGGCATGATTATCGGCGTCAACATCGTGATGATGAAGTTCGCGCTGGAAACGCTGCCGGGTGTCGAGGTGGATAGTCCCTACACCGCCAGTCTTGCTTACGGCAACGAGATCGAGGCTGCGCGGGGCCAGAGTAGCCGCGGCTGGAAAGTCAGCGCGCATGTCGAGCGCGACGCAGCTGGCGATGCCGCGGTGCGCGTCGAGGCGCGCGACCGCAACGGCAATCCGATCACGGGGCTGAGCTTTACCGGGCGACTTGAACGACCGGCGGATCGTCGCGCCGACCGGCCGGTTGAGCTGGTCGACATGGGCTATGCGGTCTATCGCGGCAAGGTCGCCGAACTGGCGCCGGGCCTGTGGGATCTGGTGCTGGAAGGTGAGGCCGGCGGCGAGCGCATGTTTCTGTCGAAGAACCGCCTTGTGCTGAAATAGGCCCGGGCATGCAGTCCCTCATCGTCCTCGTACCACTGGCACTCGCGCTCGGGCTGCTCGGCCTGTGGGCCTTCATGTGGTCGCTGAAAAGCGGCCAGTATGAGGATCTGGAAGGTGCCGGATGGCGCGCGATTCTCGATGAGGATACGCCCGCGAAGAAGCCCCGCGATCCCGGCTGAGGCCGCCTGCCGTTCAATTTTTTATCTTTACAACTTTATGGCTATGCCTTTGTCGCGTGTTGCCTCTGCAACGCGCCTGCTAGCGTCTGCTGTGCGCCCGGCGCATACTCCCGGGAACGGGTTTTGCACGCGTTGTGCCGGTCGAGACCGGTGCGATGCGCCTCAGCAGAAAGAAATGAAGCACTATGTATGATGTGATCGTCGTCGGCGGTGGATCTGCCGGCGCTGCCGTGGCTGCCAGGCTCTCCGAAAATCCAGCCACGCGCGTGCTGCTGCTCGAAGCCGGCCTCGACTGGCGCGCGGCGGATGCGCCTTGGGAAGTGACCACGCCGAACCCGATCCCGATCATTCACCAGCGCGAATTCCAGGAGAAGTGGCAGTGGCCGCAGTTGCATTCGCGCCGCGTCGCGTCGCAGGACCAGCGCTTCTACTGGCGTGGTAAGGGCCTCGGCGGCTCCTCGATGATGAACGGACAGATCGCGATCCGCGGCGTCGCCGATGCGTTCGACGAATGGGCGTCGCTCGGCTGCACGGGCTGGTCGGCGAAGGACGTGATGCCGCTCTTCTCGGTGATTGAGGATGATCTCGACTTCGGCGACAGGCCCGGCCATGGCCGCGGCGGCCCGCTGCCGGTCTATCGTGCGCCGCCGGACACATGGGGCCCAATCGACAAGGGCTTGCGCGATGCGGCGCTGGCCTCGGGTTATGCGTGGTGCAACGACGTCAACGGGCCGGATGGCGAAGGCGTTGCCTGTTATCCGATCAACAGCCGCAATCTGCGCCGCATCTCCACCAATGAAGCCTATCTCGAGCCGGCGCGCGGCCGCGCCAATCTCGACATCCGCGGTCACGCGCTGGTCGATCGTGTCGTGATCAAGGATGGTCAGGCGACCGGCGTGATCGTGCATCTCGACGGGCAGGGCACCCAGGAAATCAGCGCGCGCGAGATTGTGCTCTGCGGTGGCTCGATCCACAGCCCGGCCATCCTGCTGCGCTCGGGCGTCGGTCCGGCCGAGGAACTGAAGGACATGGGCATCGCTGTCGAATGCGATCTGCCCGTCGGCCGGAATTTCTTCGATCATCCGCTGTTCCGGACAACCGTCAGGCTCCATGACGATGTTGCGCCGAAGGACAAGGATACCCGCCATACCAATTGCTGCGTGACCTACTCGTCGGGCCTGGCCGATGGCGGCAAGCGCGACATGATTCTGATCGCGTTCAACCATCGCGGCATAGGCAATCCCGGTGCGATCGGAGCCGGCCTGTTCAATGCATTCTCGCGCGGCACACTGAAGCTCGCATCGACCGATGCGTCGATCGATCCGATCGTCGAGGAGAACATGTTGGCCGACCCCCGGGACATGCTGCGCATGGTCGACGCGGTAAAGCGGCTGGCCGTGATCACGACCCAGCCGGCGCTGGCCGGCATTGCCGACTGGATTCGCCTCACCGATACCGACATGACGCTGCCGCAGGCGGCGGCCTTGCCGACACGTGAGCTCGAAGCCGTGCTGCGCCGTGACACCGGCGACATCCAGCATGCTGCCGGTACCTGCCGCATGACCGGCTTCAAGGACGCGGGTGGCGTGGTCAATCCGGACGGCACGGTGAAGGGCCTCAAAGGCCTGCGCGTCGCCGATGCGTCGATCATGCCCTCGGACTGCCGCGCCAATACCCACTTCACCACGGTGGTGATCGGAGAAGCCATTGCGCGGATGATGATGCGCAAGGAGAACAACGCCGCGCCTGCCGTGGCGATGGCGAAGTAAGAACACGCAACTTAAGCGCCCCAAGAGTGACCGAAGGACAATTCATGCCGAACACTACCGAAACCCGGATCATCGACTGGCTGGCGTCACAGAAGCAGCCGATGATCGATCTGCTGCGCGACGCCGTGAACATCGATTCCGGCTCCTTCGACAAGGAAGGTGTCGATGCCGTTGGCGCCCGCTTCGAGCAGCACTTCGCCGAGTATGGCATCGAGACCTGGCGCGAACCGCATGATGTCTATGGCGATGCGGTGCATGGGCTGATCAGCAAGCCTGGCAGCAATGAGAAACCAATCCTGCTGATGGGTCATCGCGATACGGTTTTTCCGAAAGGCGAGGTGGCGAAGCGTCCCTTCACCATCAAGGGCAATCTGGCCCATGGTCCGGGTGTGGCCGATATGAAAGCCGGCGTCGTCATCAACGTATTCGTTGCCGCGGCGCTGAAGAAATTCGATGCGGCGCCGTGCCCGATCAAGCTGCTGATTACCGGCGATGAGGAGATCGCGTCGCGCTCGTCGCGGCCGATCATCGAGCGCGAGGGCCGCGCGGCGCGCGCGGTCTATAATTCGGAACCGGGCCGTCCGACCGGCAATATCACCACGGGCCGCAAGGGCGGTGTATTCATGCGCTTCGAGGTATTCGGCAAGGCCGCGCATTCCGGCAATAACTTTTCGGTCGGCATCAGTGCCATCGGCGAGCTAGCGCACAAGATCGTGCAGATCCATGCGCTAACCGACATGGACAAGGGCATCACGCTGAATGTTGGCCTGGTGTCGGGCGGACAGTCGGTCAACACCACGGCGCCGCATGCCGAAGGCGAGATCGATTTTCGCTACATCGAACCGGCCGACCGCGCGACCATCATGAGCGCGATTGAAAAGATCATCGCGACGTCGACCGTGCCGGGCACCACTGCGAAGCTGCATATCAACGGCGAATTCCTGCCGCTGGTGCAGGACGCTGCTGCCAAGGCGATGTTCGAGGCCTATCAGGCGGCTGCTGTCGACTCGGGTCTCGCCACGCTGACCGGCGAATTCGCCGGTGGCTGCGCGGATTCAGGTTTCACCGCCAGCGTCGGCACGCCAACGCTTTGCGGCCTGGGTCCGGTCGGTGGCAATGTCCATACCGATCTGGAATGGCTCGACATCGACAGCATCGTTCCACGCGCGCAAACGCTGGCGCGGGCGATTTTGCGCACGGAGATCTGAGGAAAGGCAAAGCGTGGCATGGTTCTGGCTCAGCGATGGTTGGTGACAACGCCTTTGTTTGAAGGGACACTCGCGTGATGATGACCTCATCTCCCTCCAGTACTTCGGTTCCCACCCATCTCGAATCCGATGTCCTCGTCATCGGCGCCGGTGGCGCCGGCATGTATGCGGCGCTGGAAGCAGCGAAGGGTGGCGCGTCCGTCATTCTTGCCGATCGCAGCCTGATCGGACGTGGCGGCGCCACGGTAATGGCCCAGATGACGGTCGCAGCCGCTTTGGGCGAGCAGACACCGGATCACTGGGAGCATCATCTCGCGGATACGCTCTCGGCTGGCCGTGGGCTTTGCGACGAGCGGCTTGCAGCTTTGTTGTGTGAGGATGGGCCGCAGCGACTGCGCGAGATGGATGCGTGGAAGGTCGGCTGGGCGCGCGAGGATGGTCACATCAAGCAGGCGCAGGCGCCAGGCCACGATCGTCCGCGCTGCGCCTATGTGGATTTTCTTTCCACCGGGCCTGCGGTGTCGAAGACGTTGCGCACGCAACTCAACAATGCGAGCGGCATCCGTCGTATCGGTGATCTCACCATCGTCGATATCGCGCTGCGCGACGGCGAAGCCTGCGGCGCGACCGCGCTGCATCTGCCGACCGGGCAGACCGTGACACTGGCCGCAAAGGCCGTGATCATCGCGACCGGTGGACTGACCGGCCTCTATCGCCGCAACTCGGCGTCGTCGAATATGGGCGGCGACGGCTATTCACTGGCATTGCGCGCGGGCGCCGAACTGATCGACATGGAATTCGTGCAGTTCTTCCCCATCGGCCATCTCGCGCCGCGCCTCGTCGGCATGGACCCGATCATGTGGGATCCGTTTCGTTACAAGCTTGGCGGCAAGCTCTTGAATTCCGAGATGCGCGAATTCGAAACGGAATATGCCACAAAGGACGCGCGCAGCGACGGCACCTACAAGCTCACGCGCGATCTGGCGACCTATGCCATCACCAGGGAAGTCGAGGCCGGACGCGGCAGTCCCGCCGGCGGCGCCTATCTCAGCTTCCAGCATGTGCCTGAAGCGGAGATCCGCAAGGCGTTCGGGCCGGTGGTGGATAGGCTCGCCGACAACGGCATCGATCTCGCAAAAGGCCCGGTCGAGGTGGCGCCGATCGCGCATTATCATATGGGCGGCATTCGCGTGGACGAGATGATGGCGACCGGCGTGCTCGGGCTCTATGCCTGCGGCGAAGCCGTCGGCGGCGCCAATGGCGCCAATCGGCTGTCGGGCAATGCGATCACTGAAGCCTTTGTGTTTGGCGCGCGGGCCGGGCGCAGCGCCGCGGAGCGTGCGAAGCAGGGAGCTTCGATGTGGTCCGCCGATGCGGCGCAGCCGGCCATCGATCTGCTGCGCAGTGCGAGCAAGCGCGACGCGCCAAATCCGGCAGCGGTCATCGTCAAGCTCCAGGCCGTGATGGCCGACGATGTCGGCCCATTCCGCACCGATGCGAAACTGCGTTCTGCGATATCAGCCATCGCCCAATTGAAGGCCGATGTCGGCGATAGGCCATTCGCTTCAGCAGAAACCTTCGATCCAGTGCTGGCCGACTGGCTCGACCTGCGCAACATGCTCGCCGTCGCGCAATCGGTTGCCGTGCCGGCACTCGCGCGCACCGAAAGCCGCGGCGCGCATCAGCGCGACGACCATCTTGGTCTCGATCAAGCCTGGAGCATCAACCAGATCGTCTCGGTGTCGGATGGCGACATGACCTTGCGCAAAGCGATGCCCACCACCGGAAAGGCTGCTGCATGAAAGCGACACTCAGCATTCAGCGCGGCGTACCCGGCGTAACGCCGCATCTGGACACGTTCGACATTCCCTTTGAGCACGGCCAGTCCATTCTCGACGGCCTGCGTGCCATCAGGCGCAGTGCGGATCCTTCGCTGGCGTTTCGCTTCTCCTGCATCAATGCCAATGCCTGCAAGGAATGCATGATGCTAATCGACGGCAAGGTCGATTACGCCTGCACGGTTCGGTTGAAAGAGGGAACAACGTTGCTGGCGCCGCTGCCGAAAAAGGCGCTGATCCGCGATCTCGTCACCGAGATCGCTCCGCCCGACGAACGGCTGATGCCGCGAGCCTGAAGCGGCTGCTGCCCGCTGCGCGATCAGGTTGACTAATTTATAGCCGCTCTAATCCAGGAAGAGCCGCCTCGGCGACATTCAATCCGATAGATCGGCGGCGCCATCGCGGCTGCTATTGGCCGCGACAATGCGCTGCATCATCGCAATAAACGCAGCCTGTTCCGTCTTGGTAAGGTTGCCGAGCGTGGCGCGGTGCGCCTCGCGGGCGGCGCTCTCGATCTTGTCCAGCAGGGCAGCACCGGCCGGTGTGAGCCGGCAGATGCGGGCGCGGCGGTCGTCGTCGCTGACCGGACGCTCGACCAGCTTGCGTGCTTCGAGGCGCTTGAGCGCGCCCGTCGTCGTCGTGCGATCCAGAGCAATATCAGCGGCTAAGCTGGTCTGATCGGCCGTTCCGCGCGCCGCCAATGCAGACAGCAGGCTGTATTGCAGTGGGGTCATTTCGAACGCGCTGCACGCTTCCTGGAACAGCGCGACATGGATCTGGTGCAACCGCCGGATCAGAAATCCGGGTCGCTGGGCCAGCGGCCAGGGCTTGTGGGCGGGCTTGTCGCGGCGCGGCTTGGCCTGGGGCAACGCAGTCTCTCCTTGTGTCGGCTGCTGCTCGATGGTGCGGGCGCTCTGAAAATACCGCATTGCAATCTTTATGGCACGGACTTTGCTTTTGTAAAATACGAAGTATGCTTCGTATTTTGGTGAGCCTCTAAAGAGGAGCCGCCAAAGCGTAAGGAGATCGCCATGTCTGTTACTGCCTCGTTCGACCTGCTGCTGCGCGGTGGTCGCGTTATCGACCCTGCTGCCGGCGTGGACGGCATCAAGGATGTCGCCATTCGCAATGGCAAGATCGCCGCCGTGCAGTCCGATATTCTGCCGACCAGCGCGAAGGAAGTGGTGGATGTGACCGGCAAGCTGGTGCTGCCGGGCTTGATCGATACCCACGCGCACGTCTTTCAATACGTCAGCGGCCGCTTCGGCATGAATCCCGACATGGTCGGCGTACAATCCGGGGTTACGACACTGGTCGACCAGGGCGGTCCGTCCTGCATGACGCTGCCCGGCTTTCGCCATTTCATCGCCGAGCCCGCGAAATCGCGGGTCTACGCTTTTCTCTCCGCCTATCTCGTCGGCGGTCTTGAAGGCCACTTCTATCCGAACCTCTACAGCCCCGATGGTGTCGATATCGATGCGACCGTGAAGGCGGCGACGGCCAATCGCGATCTGGTGCGTGGCATCAAGGCTCACGCTGAAATTGGCGGCTTCGCGCGCTGGGGCATTCGCGTGCTGGAGATGGCGGCGGAAATCGGCAAGCGCGCCGAGCTGCCGGTCTATGTGCATTTCGGCCAGCTCTGGGGTCTCCCTGAGAGTGGCACCAATGGCGAGGACGTCGACACGATTCTGGAGCGCGTGATCCCTCTGCTGAAGGAAGGCGATGTGCTGGCGCATCCGTTTACGCGGCATCCCGGCGGCTTCGTTAATCGCGAAGGCGAGGTGCATCCGGTAATCCAGGCGGCGATCGATCGCGGCCTCAAGATCGATGTCGGCCATGGCAGCCACTTCTCCTATCGCCTCGCCAAGAAGGCGATTGCGGCCGGCATCGTACCAAACACGCTCGGTGCCGATATCCATGGCTATAACACCGAGGTGCCCGTGCCTGCCGGTACGCCGGACGAGCACGAGGACGACGAGAATCATCCGTTCAAGGGCCAGGCCAAGTTCAGCCTCGTGCAGGCGATGAGCTCGATGATTTCGCTTGGCCTCACGCTGGAGCAGGTGGTGCCGATGGTGACGTCGAATCCGGCCAAGATGATCGGCCTGTCCGACAAGATCGGCTCGCTGAAGGTCGGCATGGATGCCGACGTCTCGGTGCTCGTCGAGAAACCCGGCCGCTACGTCCTGCGCGACAACGAGAACACCGAGGTGATTTCGAACGGCCTGCTGCAGCCGGCCTTCTGTCTGCGTGAAGGTGTTCGCTTTGAGCCGATCGCGCCGATCCTGCCTCAGGCCGTTGCGGCCTGAGGGTACACGCATTTTCGTGAAAGACACTGAGGGTTCGTCGATGCGCAATGAGCGCGATTTTTCTTCCGCTGCGCCTGCGTCAAAGCAGGGCGTCGGGGCGCGCGTGCCGCGCAAGGAGGACGATCGCCTCATGCGCGGGCGCGGGCAATTTGTCGGCGATATCAGGCTGGCGGGACTACAGGACGTCGCTTTCGTTCGCAGTCCGCTGGCGCATGCGCGAATCCGCGCGATTCGTATTCCTGAACGCTATCGCGACGTGGTGTTCACGTCCGCTGACCTGGTTGGTATCAAGCCGATTCGCGCTATCACCGGCCTTGCGGGCTTCAAACCCTCCGACCAGCCGATTCTGGCGACCGATAAAATCCGGCAGGTTGGCGAGCTCGTCGCCATGTGCGTCGCGCCGACGCGTGCCGAGGCCGAGGATATCGCAGCCTCCGTCACCCTCGATCTCGAAGAGCTTCCCGCCGTCTACGACATGCTCAAGGCGCGCGAGCCCGGCTCGCCTTTGGTGCATGAGCACTGGGGCGACAATGTCTTTCTCGAAAGCTTCTTCGAACTCGATATTTCCAGCGCGCTCGATGCGCCGATCAAGGTGACGCGCGAGATCTCGACCGCGCGGCAATGCATGTCGCCGCTGGAAGGCCGGGGTGTCATCGCCACATTCGATCATCGTCTCGATCAGCTCACGCTCTATACTGGCAGCCAGATGCCGCACATCGTGCGCAACGGTCTGTCCGATTGCCTTGAGATGGATCAAGGACAGATCAGAATCGTCTCGCCGGATGTCGGCGGCGGCTTCGGTCACAAGGGCATTCTGCTGCCGGAGGAAGTCTGCCTGTCATGGCTCACCATGAAGCGTGGCTTTCCGGTGCGCTGGATCGAGGATCGCCGTGAGCATCTGGTCGCCAGTTCCAACTGCCGCGAGCATCACTACAAGATCACAGTCTATGCCAATAACGACGGCACCTTGCGCGGCATAGATTGCGAAGCGACCGTCGATTCCGGCGCTTACTCGTCCTATCCGTTCTCGGCCTGTCTCGAGGCGGCACAGGTGGTCAGCATTCTGCCGGGGCCATATCAGATGCTGGCCTATCGCTGCCGGACCTATTCGGTCGCGACGAACAAGTGTCCCATCCTGCCGTATCGCGGCGTCGCGCGCACGGGCGTCTGTTTTGCGCTGGAGCTGATGCTCGATCTTGTTGCGGCTGAAGCAGGGCTTGAGCCCGGCGTGGTTCGCATGCGCAATCTGGTACGGCCGGAGCAGATGCCGTTCGACAACATCACCAAGAAGCATTTCGACAGCGGCGATTATCCCGAAGCCTTGCGTCGCGCGGTCGCGCAGATCGATATTGAGGGCATCCGTGCGCGGCAGCGCAAAGGTGAGGCGGATGGACGCCTGATCGGCGTCGGCCTCTCGATCTATTGCGAGCAGGCCGCGCATGGCACCTCGGTCTATTCCGGCTGGGGCATTCCGATGGTGCCGGGGCACGAACAGGCGACGGCGCGATTGACGCCGGATGGCGGGCTTGAGCTGAAGGTCGGCGTGCATTCGCACGGGCAGGGCCTCGAGACCACGCTGTCGCAAGTTGCATTCGAAATGCTCGGCGTTGATGTCACAAAGATTCGCGTCGTCCACGGCGACACGGCGATGACACCGTATTCAACGGGCACCTGGGGTTCGCGCTGTATGGTGATGGCCGGCGGCGCTGTGGCGACCGCATGCCACGAACTCGGCGAACGCGCCAAGAGGATTGGCGCCAAGCTGCTGCAGGTCGACGAAGCCAATGTGGTTCTGGTGGATGGCGAGATTCGTGGACCCAATGGCAGCGTTACGCTGAAGGAAATCGCACATACCTGGTATCGCCGCCCGCAAGATCTGCCTGGCGACGTCGATCCCGGCGGCTTGGAGGCGACCTCCGGCTACAAGCCGCAGCGCGACAGCGGCACGTTCAGTTATGCCGCGCATGCGGTGACCGTCGCGGTCGATCCTGATCTGGGCGATGTGGAAATTCTTGACTACGTCATCGTCGAAGACGGCGGCGTGCTGGTCAATCCGATGATCGTCGATGGTCAGATCTATGGCGGTCTCGCGCAGGGCATCGGCACGGCGCTCTATGAGGAAATGCCGTTCGATCGCGCTGGCCAGCCGCTCAATACGACGCTTGCCGACTATCTGCTGCCGGGACCGACCGAGGTGCCGATGCCGTGGCTCGACCACATGGAAACGCCGTCGCCCTACACCAAGTTCGGCGTCAAGGGCATCGGCGAGGGCGGCGCCATCGCGCCGCCGGCGGCCATCGGCAATGCGGTCAACGATGCGCTGCGCGGCCTCGGGGTCGAGATGCTGCAGTCGCCGATCACACCGCGCCGCGTGCTGGAAGGGATTCTTGCTGCGCGCGATGCAGAAAGGCCGGTCGCATGAAGCCGGCACCTTTCGCCTATGAACGCCCGCGCGATGTCGCCTCGGCTTTGGCGGCAATGGCCAGCACCGTAGGCGTCGTGAAGATCATGGCTGGCGGTCAGTCACTCGGGCCGATGCTGAACTTGCGTCTGGTGGCTCCCGACACGATCGTCGACATCACCGGTCTAGCCGAGCTGAAACATGTGGAAGTCACCGGCGATGAATTGGTGATCGGCGCCTGCGTCACTCACGCCGATATCGAGGACGGCCGCATTCCCGACGTCACCCGCGGGGCGATGCAGCGTGTGGCCAGCGCCATCGCCTATCGCGCGGTGCGCAACCGCGGCACCGTCGGCGGCTCGCTCAGCCATGCTGACCCCTCGGCCGATTGGGTGTCCACCTTCGCGGCCCTCGGCGCGACTTTGTCGCTGCGCAGTGCCAAGGGCGCGCGGCGTGTGGCGATGAAGGATTTCATGCTCGGTGCGCTGGAAAGCGTGCTGCAGCCCGGCGAGATGCTGGAAGCCGTGCGCGTGCCGGTGATGTCTCCCACTGCACGTTGGGGCTATGTGAAGAGCTGCCGCAAGACGGGCGAATTCGCCCATGCCATCGGTGCGGTGCTGATCGATCCCGGTGCGGGCAGTGCGCGTATCGTCATTGGCGCTGTCGAAGCCGCGCCGATCATCGTTGAGAATGCCGAAGAACTGTTCGGCGGCCGGATCGCCGCCGATTTCAAGACGCGCTTCGATGCACGTGTTGCCGATGCCCTGCTGGCGAAGGCCGGAATGAGCGATGCCGCTAACCGGCATATCCATGTCACGGTGTTGCGCCGGGCTGTTGCGGAGGCCGCGGCATGAACTCGGTCGAACTCACCGTCAATAGCCGCACCGTGAAGAAGGACATCGAGCCACGCACGAGTCTCGCCGATATGATGCGCGACACGCTCGACCTCACCGGTACACATCTCGGATGCGAGCACGGCGTCTGCGGCGCCTGCACCATCCTCGTCGATGGCGTGCCGGCGCGGTCCTGCATCACCTATGCGGTGGCGTGCGACGGAGCTGTCATCACCACCATCGAGGGTCTCGACGACGACGAGATCGCCGGTGAATTGCGCGCGGCCTTCACGCGCGAACATGCGCTGCAATGCGGCTACTGTACGCCGGGCATGCTGGTCTCCGCGCGCGATCTCGTGAAGCGCCTGCCGGATGCCGACGAGCAGCAGATCCGCATCGGCATGTCAGGTAATCTCTGCCGGTGCACCGGCTATGTGGGCATCGTCCGCGCCGTGCAGTCGGTCATCACGGAGCGCCGCGCGCGCGACATCGCGCCGGAGCCGGATGGTGGCCGCAAGGCGCTGGGACCGGCCGGGTCGGGGCACAAAGGCGGTGCCAGTTCGCAGAGGTTGGCGGTGGACAAGCCTGTTGCCGTATCTGAACCAGCTGCTGCCGTCGTACTGCTGGAGATCCCTGATTTTACGCCATCAACGACGCTTGAGCAGCAATTCACTGTCGCGCATCCGCCGGCCAAGGTCTTCGCACTGTTCGATGACATCGCCGCCGTCGCCTCGTGCCTGCCGGGCGCCACGCTGGTCGGCACGCCCAGACCCGAGCGCGTCGAGGGCGCGATCCGCGTCAAGATTGGACCCATCTCGGCCAATTTCAACGGAGCCGCCCGTGTCGAGCGCGACGAGGCCAATCTCGCCGGCCGCATTCTCGGCATCGGCAACGACCAGCGCAGCCGCTCGACGACGCAAGGCGAGATTCGTTACCGGCTTGTGCCGCAAGATGACGGCGTGGCCACGCGTGTGGAGCTTTCCATCGGCTACAGCCTCACCGGCATGCTGGCACAGGTTGGCCGCAGCGGGCTGGTGCGCGATCTCGCGGGGCGGCTGGTTGCGGAATTCGCCGGCAATCTCGATCGTCGCCTGTCGGGCGATCCGACATCGGCGCCCACAGCGGCAGCCGATCTGAATGGTGTTTCGCTGATCCTCGGCCTCTTGCGTGAGCGCGCGACGAATGTCGTTCGCCGTCTCACCGGGCGTGGCGGATCGGCGTGAGAGATCGACGTTCGCGCGGACACGCGAGCGGCGAGGTTTGGACTGCGCAAGCTTCATCAGCGTCACACTGGAGGACCACATGATACGGACCATCAAGGCAGCTTCGGCGGCGGCCCTGGCAATTGCTTTCCTGAGCAGCGCCGCCACTGCGCAAACCATCAAGATCGGCGTCAATGAGCCGCTGACCGGCGCCTTCGCCGCATCGGGCACCTATGTCGTGAACGGCGCCAAGATCGCCGCCGACGAAATCAACGCCAAGGGCGGCCTGCTCGGCAAGAAGATCGAGCTCGTCATCGAGGACAACAAGAGCAACCCGACGGAAGCCGCTGCCGTTGCCGAGAAGCTCATCACCCGCGACAAGACGCCGGTCATGCTCGGCGCATGGGGCTCCAGCCTCACGCTGGCGGTAATGCCGAAGCTGGTCGAATACGAAACCGCGATGGTCGTCGAGACCTCATCGGCAAGCAAGATCACCACCTCGGGCAATCCTTACGTGTTCCGCATCTCGCCGCCGTCTTTCGTCGAGGCCGCTGCGTTCAAGAACATCGTCGACAAGCTGGCGCTGAAGAAGGTCGACTTCCTTGTCATCAATAACGACTGGGGCCGCGGCACCGCCGAGGACTTCAGCAAGATGATGAAGGAGAAGGGCATCACCATCGGCCTGGTCGAGACCATGGATCAGTCGGCGCAGGACATGAGCGCACAGCTCGCCAAGATCAAGGCAACAGATTCCGAGACCGTGATCATCACGGCGGCGGTCGATCAGCTCACTTTGATCTTCAAGCAAGCCGCAGCACTCGGCCTGAAGAAGCGCATCATCACCACCGGCGGTTCGCAGAATCCCGACCAGATCATCGCTCAGGCCGGCGCTGCAGCGAACGACACGATGCATCTGACGACCTTCCTGCCCTGGATGCCGGACAAGACGCCGAACCCGGAAGCCACCACCTACTTCATCGGTGAGTGGAAGAAGCGCGGCTTCGATTTCGCCGGCTGTACCGAGAGCTTCCGCGGCTATGACGGCATCCGCACCATCGCGGCGGCCATCGAGAAGGCCGGCAAGGCCGAACCGGCGGCGATCAAGGACGCGCTCTGGAAGATCGACGTCAAGGGTCTGAACGGCGACATCATCTTCAAGAAGTCGGGGCCGGCCGGCTCGGAGAGCGGCCAGAGCTTCCCCAACGTCTATCTGGT
Organism: Tardiphaga sp. GW822-FHT04G09; assembly: GCF_058800725.1. NCBI lineage: Bacteria > Pseudomonadati > Pseudomonadota > Alphaproteobacteria > Hyphomicrobiales > Nitrobacteraceae > Tardiphaga > Tardiphaga sp. GW822-FHT04G09. The sequence goes on from NZ_JBXAMO010000004.1 coordinate 466,393, forward strand.
CGAGATCTCCGGCGGCAAGATCGTGATGAAGGATCTGTGATCCAGACAAACTCCGGCAGTCAGCTCCCTCGCCCCGCTCTTGCGGGGAGAGGGTTGGGGTGAGGGGCGCTTGCGAGTGAAACACTGGCTCCCCCTCACCCGAAGCCTCGCTGTCGCTCAGCTCCGACCTCTCCCCGCCCGACGAAGCAAAGCTTCGCCAGGCGGGGAGAGGTTAGCATCTTACTCGAACTTTTAGGGCCGCTCGTGGACCAGCTCCTGCAACACCTCGTCAATATGCTCGTGCTCGGCGGCACCTATGCGCTGCTCGGCATCGGCCTGACGCTGATTTTCGGCATCATGAACGTGGTGAACTTCACCCACGGCATTCTCTACACGTTCGGCGCCTACATGATGTTCATCGTCGTGCATCAGCTTGGCCTGAACTTCTTTCTCGCGCTGCCGGTGGCGATCGTCGCCGGCTGGCTCTTGGGCGCCGTCATCGAAATCACGCTGCTGCGGCCGCTGCGCGGCGCCGATATCGACACCACCATGCTGGTGATGATCGGTGCTTGGATCGCAATGCAGTCCGGAGCGCTATGGATCTGGGGCGGCGTCGCCAAGTCGATCGACAATCCATTTCCCGACGCGCCGCTGGTGATCGGGCCCGTGTCCGTGTCCTGGCTTCGGCTGTTCGTGCTGTTAGCAGCCGCGCTGCTGATTGTGCTGGCTTACTCGCTGATCAATCTCACGAAACTCGGAAAGGCGATGCGCGCGACCTTCCAGGACTCTGACACCGCCGCGCTGATGGGCGTCAATGTCAGCCTGATCTATACTTCGACCTTCGCCATCGGCTCGAGCCTTGCTGCCGCTGCCGGCGCGTTGCTCGGCCCGGTCTATGTCGTGTTCCCGCAGATGGGGGATCTCGCTGCGGTGAAGGCCTTCGCCATCGTGATTCTCGGTGGTCTCGGCAACATCACCGGCGCGGTCATTGGCGGCTTCATTCTCGCATTGGCTGAAGAACTCGGTGCCGGCTACGTCTCGTCGGGCTATCGCGACGCCATGGGGTTCCTGATCATCATCATGGTGCTGATCTTCAAACCCACAGGATTGTTCGCACGGGCGGAGCGCGTCGGATGAAGCAGATCGTTACGCTCTTCTGTCTCGCCTTCTTCGCTTCCGTGCCCATGTGGCTGACGGATCCGTATCTGCTCAATGCGCTGATCACGACCGGTATTTTCATCATCGGCGCCATGAGCCTCAATCTGCTGCTCGGCTTCACTGGGCAGCTCAGCCTTGGCCATATCGCTTTCTTCGGTATCGGCGCTTATGTCAGTGCGCTGACATCGCTGGGCTTCGATGTGCCGATCTACGGCGATTTCCACATCGTTCACGTGCCGTGGCCGCCAATTGCTGGCTTCGTGCTCGCTATTATCGTCTCAGGCTTTTGCGGCTATCTCGTCGGTCGGCTGTCGTTCAGCGTGCGCGGCGCCTATTTCGTCATCGTCACGATCTCGTTCGCGGAAGTTGTACGATTGGTCGCGCTGAACTGGGTCGAACTCACGCAAGGCCCACTGGCGCTGACCAACATTCCCTCGATCACCATCGGTCTGCCGGGGCTGGGCTATCTCGTGCTGAAGACCAAGCTGCAGAACTATTATCTGGTGCTGGGTGTCGCGGCGATTTCGTACTTCATGATCTCGCGCCTGGTTCACTCGCATTACGGCCGCGCGATGCGCGGGCTGATGGAGAACGAAACGCTCGCGGTCGCCGTCGGCATCGACGTCACCAGGACACTAACACTGGCCGCCGTGATCTCTGCCGGTATCGCAGGTGCTGCCGGCAGTCTCTATGCGCATTACATCCGCATCATCGATCCGGACGTCTTCGCTTTCATTTCGACGGTGACCATGGTGATCATGGTGGTGTCGGGCGGCAAGGGATCGCTGACCGGGCCTGTTGTCGGCGGCGTCATTTTCGGCCTGCTGCCGGTGTTCTTGCGGCCGATCATGCCGCCGGAGGCACAGTGGATCACCTATGGTGTGGTGCTGATCGTCATCCTGTTCGTAGTGCCGCGCGGCATCGTGCCGTCGCTTGCCGCGAAACTCGGTTTGGCCCGTGCCGGCGGAACCAGACGGGCGTCCATGGCCGTCTCCGAGCGTACCGCAGAGGAGCATGCGTGATGGCCGAAACAGTCCTCAGCATCGAACATGTCGCGGTCCATTTCGGCGGTCTCGTCGCGATCTCGGACATGAACTTCGATGTCAACAAGGGCGAGATCGTCAGTCTGATCGGGCCGAACGGTGCCGGCAAGACCACGGCCTTCAACGTCATGACCGGCTTTCTCACGCCGACCAAGGGCGCGGTCAAGTATTGCGGCGCTGATCTCCGGGGCAAGAAGCCGCATGAGATCGCAGACCTCGGCCTGATCCGTACATTTCAGCGCACAAGCGTGTTTCCAAACGATACCGTCTACGACAACGTTCTGATCGGTCTACATCGCCAGGGCGAGCTTAAGGGCAAGCTCGGCCTCGCCGAGGCGATTCTCGGCCTGCCGCGCGCCCGCGCCTCCGAGAAGGCGCAGCGCGCGCGTGCTGCCGAACTGGTGCGCTGGATCGGGCTCGAAGCCCGCGCCAACGACCTCGCAGGCTCGCTCTCCTATGGCGAGCAGCGTCTCGTCGGTGTTGCACTGGCGCTCGCCGCCCAGCCTAAGATGCTGCTGCTCGATGAGCCGGTGTCCGGCATGAACGCGTCGGAGACGCATACTTTCGTGCAGCTGATCCGCAATATTCGGGATCGGGGCGTTACGATCCTTTTGGTCGAGCATGACATGCCAATGGTGATGAGTGTGTCGGATCGCATCGTGGTGCTGAATTACGGACGCATCATCGCGGAAGGGCCGCCCGATGAAATCCGGAAGAATCCCGCGGTGATCGAAGCCTATCTCGGTCAGAGCGCGAAGGATGTAGTCAAGGAGGTCGCGGTCCATGCTTGAGATACGTGACATGGTCTGCGCCTATGGCCAGATCACTGCGCTGAAGGGCATCTCGCTTTCGGTCAAGGCTGGTCAGCTCGTGGCGCTGATTGGCGCTAACGGCGCTGGCAAGAGCACGACGCTGCGGGCGATTTCCGGTCTCGTGCCGTCGCGCTCCGGCAGCCTGCATTTCGATGGCGAGGACATCACCGGCATGGGCGCGCAGCGGGTGCTGACCAAAGGCATCGCGCATTGCCCGGAAGGCCGTCGCGTGTTTCCGCACATGACGGTCGCCGAAAATCTCGACATGGGCGCCTATCTGCGCTCCGACATGTCCGAAGTCGCAGTAGACCGCGACCGCATCTATGGCGAATTCCCGCGTCTTGCCGAACGCCGCAAGCAGGCGGCGGGCACGCTATCCGGAGGCGAGCAGCAGATGCTGGCCATCGGCCGCGCATTGATGTCGCGCCCGCGCCTGGTGATGTTCGATGAACCGTCGCTTGGTCTCGCACCCAACATCGTCGAGCGAACCTTTGCGATCATTCGCGCGATCCGCGACGCTGGCACGACTGTTTTGCTGGTTGAGCAGAATGCCTTCGCCGCGCTCGAGATGTGCGATCACGCCTATCTGCTGGAGGCCGGTCGCGTCGTGCTGTCGGGAGCAGGAGCGGAGCTGATCGAGAACGAGCATGTGCGACGGGCCTATCTTGGCGGATGACGGTGATCCCGCCCGGTGGGTCGTGGTCTGCTCGCGCGAGCGCCTGACCGAGCAGGCAATCGTCTGCGTCAACGTAGCTGGCATCGGTGTGCTCATCGTGCAGGATAGCGAGACGATCTACGCCTGCGAGCGCGCCTGTCCGCATGAGCAGGCCGATCTCAGCCTTGGCCGTATTGCCGATGGCCGGCTGCACTGCCCGCGTCACCTCGCCTGGTTCGATCTGGCAGATGGCAGCATGTCGCCGGGCTGGCCGAGCCGGGGTTTGCGACGCTATCCGGTGCGCGAACGCGATGCGCAAATCTGGGTCGACGCAGCGGCCATCGTCCCGAAGTAACGAGTCTTCGCGAGAGTTCCGCGGCATCGAGCCTGAATTCAGAGTTAGTTGACGCACTGCAGCATTCAATTGGTGCAATTGCGGTATAATAATCATGCTTGCCCGCCGTCAAAGCACGGACAATACTGCTGCAAAGTCAGACTGTTGAGCGTGTCTGGCTGTTACACAAGTGGGCGCTAGACCCATGCTTCTCGTCGATCTTTCAAAGCGATCTCCGTGGGGATGTCCCGCTTTTTGTTGAAAATCGCTCAGCAGGCGTTCTCATTGGCTGAGCCTATGCGGCCTTGGCGTGCAG